>PHCA01000170.1 GCA_002842085.1 Chloroflexi bacterium HGW-Chloroflexi-1 | reverse complement strand
TGCGCTGAGGCGTAGCGGTCGCTGGCACGTCCTTTCATGGCGCCCAGCGAGCCCATGCCGCGGTACTCCTTGAAACGCCGGCCCTCGTAGATCACGACCTCGCCCGGCGCCTCGTCCAGGCCGGCCAGAAGCGACCCCAGCATCACGGCATCGGCGCCGGCCGCCAGCGCCTTGACGATGTCGCCGGAGTACTTGATGCCGCCATCGGCGATGACAGGGACCCCGCGCGGCCGTGCAACCGCCGCGCACTCGGCGATCGCGGTGAGTTGCGGCAGCCCGGCCCCGGCCACAATGCGCGTCGTGCAGATCGACCCCGCGCCGACGCCGACCTTAATGGCGTCCGCGCCGGCCTCGATCAGCGCCTGGGCGCCTTCAGCGGTGACTACGTTTCCGGCCAGCACCGGCAGGTCGGGCGCGATCGCTTCGATGCGGCGGATCGCCGTCAGCACGGGCCTGGAATGGCCGTGGGCCGTGTCGACCGCGGCTGCGTCTACCCCCGCGTCGAGCAATAGCCCCAGTCGTTCCTCCAGCTCGGCGCCGACGCCCACGGCCGCGGCGACCAGCAGCCGGCCGCGCTCGTCGGTGGCCGCGTTCGGGAAGTCCTGTTTCTTGAGGATGTCCTTGTAAGTGATAAGGCCGCGCAGGTTGAAGTCCTCGTCTACGAGTGGCAGCTTTTCGATGCGGTGCTTGTGGAGGATGGCCTTGGCTTCGTCCAGCGAGGTGCCCAAGGGGGCGGTGATGAGGTTCTCCGAAGTCATGAATTCGTGCACGGGGGCATCGAGCTGGGTCGCGAAGCGGATATCGCGATTGGTCAGGATTCCAACGAGTCGCCCCCCGGTGGCAATGATCGGCACGCCCGCGATGTGGTAATGCGACATGATCGTCTCGGCTTCGGCCAGCGTTGCGTCCGGTCCCAGCGTGATCGGGGCGACGATCATGCCCGACTCGGAGCGTTTGACCTTGTCCACCTCCGCGGCCTGGGCCTGAGGGCTCAGGTTGCGGTGGATGACGCCGAGCCCTCCCTGACGAGCCAGGGCAATGGCTAACCGGGCTTCGGTCACCGTGTCCATCGCCGCGGACAGAACGGGGATACCCAACGAGAGTTTTTTGTGTAAACTCGTGCGCAAACACACTTCCGAGGGCAGCACTTCGGCGAAGCCCGGGACGAGCAGGACATCGTCGAAGGTCAATGCCTCGGCGCCGCGCAGATCGGCATACTGCATTGTTCCTCCTCGTAAAACGCAAAAACCCTACCCCTGGCACTTTCCAGGCGAGGGTAGGGCATCGGTGCGCCACAGATCAAATTCGTTGGAACTGGGGAGTATTTTACACGCAAGATGGCGAGGATGCAAATCGGGCGAGGCGTTTCAGCGCTTTCTCATCCGTTTTCCACCAGGCGCTGGATTCTGGTCGGTGAGCCGACCTCTCTGGTTCAGGCATGGCTATCTTCCACCTCTCCCAACACCTGTAACAGGTACTCCAGCGTCAACAGCCCCGGATCGGCGCCCGGCTCCAGGAAGAGGCGCACGTCTGCGGCCACCTGATCCCACGCCAGGGTCCGCAGGCGCTCTCGCACGGCTTCGCGCCAGGCGCCTTCGGTCAGCTCGGGGCCGGGCCAGCTCGTTTGGCGCAGCGCGTTATTGAGCAACGTCAGATTCGGGGCGGGCCAGGTTGGATCGCTGAGGTACCAGAGCAGGTCGTAGAGATCGCGGCTCTTGGTGTAAGGCCGCTGAAGGATGGCGTGCAACTTGCCAGCCAGCAGCGATGCGCGGTCGTGATGCTGGAGATGCAGCAGCACGTGGCGACGGATGACCGTAGTCGCCAGTCCCGCGCCGGCCGGGGGGTGGGTATCAACTTCCAGCTTGACCGCCAGCACTTCGTCGCGAAACGGCGACAGCCCAAGCTCAAACAGCAACCCGGGGAAACGCACGAACGCGCTGTGGACGACCTTTTGATCGCTCACCTTGAATTCGGGTGTGTAACCCTCGACGCCCAACTCCCGCTGGATCGACTTGAGATAGGCCCGAAAGTCGTACTGCTCCTGCGAATGTTCCAGTGCGAAGTCCAGGTCTTCCGAGTAGCGCGCGCTGGCGTAGAGGAAGCGGAGGGCGGTGCCGCCGTGGAAGGCAAGCGGAATCATGGCGCCGGCGTGCTGGAGCGCGCCCAGGATGCGGGCCTGGAGGTACTCTCGCGCCACGTTGCGGCCATGGACGGGCGTGGGCGCGGCGTGGACAAGCTGGCTTAGATGCTCTTTCATAGCGCCACGTACTCCCGTGCTTCCGCCTCGGCCAGCGCACGGATGTGACCGGCTGCCCTGAGCAGCTTGGGGCTTTCAGCGGCGATCGCCAGGTGCTGGAGCTCATCCAGGTTCAGGCGTTCCAGGTTTTGCAGGCGCAACTCGTGCAGAAAGTGGGGGCTGTCTGCGCCGGGCTGAAGGTAGATCAGATCGAGCAGCGCCTTTTCGGGCAGCGCGACGAACGCGCGCTGTCCCCCGCCCAGATTGACATGCCGGTAACCCTGCATGAGTTTGGCCTGCACATGACGGTATTCGAAGCTGCCGAGCGGCGTATCCCACCGGCCGGGCCGGGCCGCGGTCACGCTGATGACCACAGGGGTGTATTCTGGGATCAGTCCGCTGTAGGCCAGCGCCGACTGGCAGCTCACGTATGAGCCAGGCACAAGCCGATTGGCGATCAGAAAGGGGTGGGGTTTTGTCTTCTGAAAAGGAGGCGCCAGCGCATAGACCCCGCGGCGCAGTTGGTAAAGCCGCCCGCTGGCGACCCAACGCGACAGTTGCTTGCGGATATTGGCCCTGCTGACGTCCCCCGCGGCCAGCAGTCCCGTCTCCACGACAGGTTCGTCCCCAACGATCTCGAGAAATCTCTGGAATTCCATGCGGTTATCTTACCATAAATGGTAAGTTATTGCAATGAAACCTTACCCGTTCTGGTCGGATGCCTCTCCCGGCATCAGCGCGAGCTCTAGCGCCTCGCGCAGCGTGCGGGCACCCAACACCTGCACACCATCGGGCGGATGGTCCAGCTTGCGCGCCGCGGTCTTCGGCACCAGCACGCGCGTGAAGCCGAGCTTGGCTGCCTCGTTCAACCGCCGCGGCAGTTGCCCCACGCTGCGCAGCTCGCCACTCAGTCCCACCTCGCCTACCAGCGCCAGGTCGGCCGCCACGGGGCGGTTGCGCACCGACGACGCAATGGCGGCCGCGATGGCCAGGTCGGCGGCCGGCTCGTCCACCTCCAGCCCGCCGACGACGTTAACAAACACATCCTGGTCGGCCAGGCGGACGCGGGCGCGCTTGCCCAGCACAGCCGTCAGCAGCAGCAGGCGGTTGAAGTCTACGCCGTTGGCGGTGCGTCGCGGCTGGGCGAAGCTGGTGGCGCTGGTGAGGGCCTGGACTTCCACCAGGATGGGGCGGGTGCCTTCCATGGTCACCGCGATCGCGGAGCCGGCCGAGTTGGGCAGCCGTTCGGCCAGGAACGCCTCGGACGGGTTGCGCACTTCGACCAGCCCGCTTTCGGCCATCTCGAACACGCCGACCTCGTTGGTCGAGCCGAAGCGGTTCTTCACCGAGCGCAGCAGCCGGAAAGAGTGAAACCGCTCCCCCTCCAGGTAGAGCACGGTGTCCACCATATGCTCCAGCACGCGCGGCCCGGCGATGGCCCCTTCCTTGGTGACGTGGCCCACCAGGAAAAGCGGGAAGGTCTGCGTTTTAGCCAGCCGCAGCAGTTGCGCCGAGCAGTCGCGTACCTGGGTCACGCTGCCCGCGCCCGAAGGGATCGCGTCGGAGTAGATGCTCTGCACCGAATCGACGACAACCAGCCTGGGCTGGATCTTCTCGATGTGCGCCATCACGCTCTCCAGGTGCGTGTCGGCCAGCACCAGCACGTGCGGCGTGACGATCCCCAGCCGCTCGGCGCGCAGCTTGATCTGGGCGGCCGACTCCTCGCCCGAGACGTAGAGCACCGGGCCGCCATCTTCCGCCAGGGCCGCGCAGATCTGAGTCAGCAGCGTGGACTTACCTATCCCGGGATCCCCGCTGATCAGCACCACCGAGCCGGGGACGATCCCGCCGCCCAACACGCGGCTCAGCTCGCCGATCGGCACGGGGATGCGCTCGTAGCCATCGGCGGGGATGTCGGGCAACGCCTGGGGGGCCGTGGGGGCGCCGGCGACCAGCGACGCGGCCCGGCCCGGCGCCGGCTCGTGCACCACCATCTCGACCAGCGTGTTCCACTCACCACAATCCGGGCATTTGCCCATCCATTTGGCCTGCGCGCTGCCGCAGGTTTGACAGACGTAACGGGTTTTGGTTTTGACCATGAGGACCTCGGGTGGGAGTGCGTACTGCGTGCTGCGTGTTGCGTGTTGCATGTTGCGTGCTGCGTGTTGCGTGTTCGCCGACTCGCTGATTCGCTGATTCGCTGATTCGCTGATTCGCTGACTCGCTGACTCGCTGATTCGCTGATTCGCTGACTCGCTGACTCGCTGACTCGCTGACTCGCTGATTCGCTGATTCGCTGACTCGCTGATTCGCTGATTCGTTGATTCGCTGATTCGCTGATTCGCTGACTCGCTGACTCGCTGACTCGCTGACTCGCTGATTCGTTGATTCGCTGATTCGCTGACTCGCTGATTCGCTGATTCGCTGATTCGCTGATTCGCTGATTCGCTGATTCGCTGATTCGCTGACTCGCTGACTCGCTGACTCGCTGACTCGCCGCCTCGCCGCCTCGCTCAAATGTTTGTTTGGATTGTACCGCGATGGGGGCGCGGTGTCAAGGTTGCGAATTGACTCACGCTAAATCTTACTTTGGGGAAATCGTTGCCTCATGGGATAATCTTACCTGACGCTTGCCGTTCCGCAGGCGCTATAGAAGTTCAGATAATGTTTCGTGGTAGGGGCGATCCCTTGCGGTCGCCCAGGGCAGGCGCAAGGCACTGCCCCTACGAATCTTTATCTGACT
>PHCA01000169.1:1922-7746 GCA_002842085.1 Chloroflexi bacterium HGW-Chloroflexi-1 | reverse complement strand
GCGGTCAACGCCTACGCCACCCTGGGCGAGATCACTGATGTGTTCCGGCAGGTGTTCGGCGAATATCAAGAGGCAGTGTTCTTCTGATCATCCTTATGGAGGAAAATTGATCATGCCAGCCATACACTCTTTGCTGTCCGCGGTCTCCGCACACAGGAGGCCAATCCGCAAGCTGTTGTCGCCGTTTGTTTGCCTGGTGTTGCTGCTCGGGGCCAGCATAGCCGCCCTTGCTTCGACAGACGACACGATTGTTTTGGCCGCGCCATCGACGGGCGACCAGGCGCCGGCCGATATGTCTGCGCTGCGCACTCCGGGCGATGAAAACTGGGCGCCAGGCTTCGGAGGTCCAAGTATCAATTCGCCGGTCTACGCGCTCACTACGGACGGGAGCGGCAACCTCTATGCGGCCGGTCATTTCCCGACGGCCGGAAACCTCCAGGCCAATCACATCGCCCGCTGGGATGGAACTCGCTGGCATTCTCTGGGTGGCGGCGTAGGGGGCACAACATATCTCGCAGTTTTTGCCCTGGCACGTGATAAGGCTGGAAATCTCTTCGCCGGTGGCGCCTTCACCGTAGCTGGTGGTGTTCCTGCCAGCTACATTGCCCGCTGGGACGGGGTGGCGTGGCATCCTCTGGGCGAGGGCGTGAATGATTTCGTTTTTGCCCTGGCGTTCGATAACAATGGCGATCTGTATGCCGGGGGCGACTTCACCCTGGCAGGCGGTGTCTCTGCAAATCATATCGCGCGCTGGGACGGCACAGCGTGGCATGCGGTTGATGAAGGCGTAAACAATCGCGTGAACACGATCGCGTTTGACCGAAATAACCGGATGTTGCTGGGCGGTGGTTTCACCAGCGCCGGGGGCTCGGTTGCCAATCACATCGCCCGCTGGGACGGCTCAGCCTGGTATGCTTTCGGCAGCGGTATGAATGACGCGGTTGCAACCCTGACGTTCGATAGCCAGGGCAATCTGTATGCCGGCGGCAATTTCACTTCGGTAGATGGCCAGAGCATCCACGGGATCGCGCGCTGGGACGGCGCGGCGTGGAATTCTTTGGGGACGGGGCCGTGGGGGCCGGTGTCTGCCCTGGTCGCAGACGGCGCTACCCTCTATGTGGGCGGCAGATTCACAACTGCTGACGACGTGTGGGTGAACTACGTTGCCGCCTGGGATGGGATAACGTGGCATGCCCTCGGCGCTGGCGTGGAGTTTGCCGTGCGCGGCCTGGCGCGAGATGGCAACGGCCGCTTGTTCGCCGGCGGCGAGTGTACCATGAGTTGTACCAGCCAGGATTTCATCGTCCAGTGGGACGGCGCCGTGTGGCAGACGGTGGGTGATGGTAATGGGGTGAACGGCATCCAATCTCTCGTCGCCAATGACGCCGGCGACCTGTTCGCCGGCGGATACTTCAAGACCGCCGGCACGATTGCGGCGCGCAACATTGCGCGTTGGGATGGTTCCGCGTGGCAGCCTCTTGGCGCCGGTGTGAACGGCGGGGTGCTGGCTTTGGCCGTCGATCAACAGGATCACCTGCTTGCGGGGGGCAATTTCACAGTGGCTGGCGGCATCCCTGCCAGCCACATTGCGCGCTGGGACGGCGTCGCGTGGCAGCCACTGGGGGATGGCGCCGATGGGAGCGTGCTCGCCCTGGCCGTCGGTAGTGACGGCAGCCTGTACGTCGGCGGCGATTTCACCCATGCCGGTGGCATCCTTGTGAATCATATTGCCCGTTGGGATGGCGCAGCCTGGCACGCGCTCGGCACAGGCGTATAGGGCCAAGTGCGAGCGTTGGCAGTCGACGAAGCCGGTGACTTGATCGTGGGCGGAGACTTCACCACCGCGGGCGCGGGCGATGCCCGGTGTGTCGCCCGCTGGGATGGCTCAATGTGGAATGCGCTGGGCAACGGCGTGAGTGGAGCGGACTGGGGTAAGCCCTGTGTTACGGCAATCGGCATCGCTGCCAATGGGGATGTGATCGTGGGGGGCGCCTTCACTGATGCAGGAGGTATTTCTGCGGCACGCATTGCGCGTTGGGATGGGTCCGCGTGGCATCCGCTTGGTTCAGGAATGATAGGCGCCCCTGGCGAGGCCCGGGTAGCTGCGCTGGCATTCGATACCGCTGGCAATCTGTATGCCGGTGGTTGGTTCTTCAATGCTGGCCCAGCCAGCGCATGGAGCCTGGCGCGGTGGAATCGCACTGATTGGTCGAGCCTCGGCGGTGGACTCAAGGGCATGGAGTCCTGGACTTTTGGGATATTAGCGTACCCTCGCGTGTCTGCCCTGGCGTATGCCGACGGCGCTCTCTTCGTGGACGGTTGGTTTTACAGCGCCGGCGACAAGCCCGCGAATCACATCGCGCAGTGGACTGCCCCGGTAGGAGAGGAGATCACGGGCCCAGGCGTGTACACGTTCTACCACAACCGCCTCCCGGTCAGGGTTGCGGTGACGACACTGGGCGACCTGGCGCGGATCAACATGCAACGCTTCGATGCGCAGCATCCCAACGCTCCGGCCGACTTTGGGACGGCGTACCACTGGCAGATCAAGGCACTGAACAGCAGCGGTGCGCCGGCGACCGGCTACTCGGTGAACCTGACGCTCTCCACGGCCTTCCAGCCGAATGTCGGCGACCAAATCTGTCGGTACACGGGAGCCGCTTGGGATTGCGCGGCGGATTCGTTCACGTCCAACGCCATCACGCGTAACGGCATCACGGAACTGTCCGATTGGGCCGTGGGCAACCGCAATGGCAATCCGTTCGATTTCCGGCGCTATCTGCCGTTGATTGTTCGGTAGGACAACGGCCGCGTCGCCTTGGCGATACAATTGTATCATGATATAATCATGCCGTCAGGAGGTGAGCCATGATCGAGTACGTGACAACCAACATCCGGCTGCCGAAGGTGATGCACGAGAAACTCAGACAACTGGCGCTCGACGAAAATAAGAGTCTGGCACAAGTTGTCAGGGAAAGCCTGGTAGAGTATCTGACCTCGCCGCGAGCAAGTGACCGGTCGAACGGGGCTGACGCACTGGACGATCCGCTGTTCCACATCACCGAGTTGACTCGTCCCGAAGATGTGATCTGGGGAGACCGCCCGACGGATACCTCAGTACGCCACGACTATTATCTCTACGGTGTGGACCTGGACAAGCCGCCGGCTCGAGGAAAGCCGAATGAATGACCGGCCTCCCATCTTTGTGGATACCGGTCCCTGGATCGGGCTGATGGATCCGCGCGATCAATGGCGGAATGATGCCGAGCGGGAGATGGCGACCCTCAACCAGCAGGGACGTATCCTGGTCACGACTAACTGGGTGCTGGCAGAGGCCTACACCGGCCTGGTTGACCGCATTTCCCGCGCGGCGATTGCTCGTCTACGAGCGATGGTGTATGAAAGCTCGCTCATCAAGGTTGTCCGCATCGACGAGTTCATCGAGATAGCAGCCTGGCGGAAGTTTCTTCGCTATGACGACAAAGACGTCAGCATGACCGATTGCACCAGTTTTGCCGTCATGGAGCAGTTTGGGCTGAACATGGCCTTCACTTTCGATGAACACTTTCGGCAGGTCGGCTTTTTGGCTTTGCCGCAGATAGACCAGGAGTAGCCGCAGACATGACCGACCGCAAAATCCGTGTACTCGTCGCCAAGCCCGGCCTGGACGGCCACGACCGCGGCGCCAAAGTCGTTGCCCGGGCGCTGCGCGACGCCGGGATGGAAGTGATCTACACTGGCATTCGCCAGACGCCGGAGATGATCGTGGAGGCCGCGCTGCAAGAGGACGTGGACGTGGTGGGCCTGTCCATCCTCTCCGGCGCACACATGGCCCTCTGCCCGCGCATCATCGAGCTGTTGCGCGGCCAGGACATGGACGACGTGGTGGTGCTGGTCGGCGGCATCATCCCCAATGAGGACGTCGCACCGCTCCACGAGCTGGGTGTGAAGGGCGTTTTCGGGCCGGGTACCAGCACGGCGGAGATTGTGGAGTTTATCCGGGGGCAGGTGGGGTAGGCGTCTGGATCACGAAGCCACGAAGTAACGCGAAGAGCGCGAAGCACGAAGGGCACGCAGGCACTCGCCGCGGCGACGTTCTTCGCGTTCTTCGCGCTTCGTGCTCTTCGGGGGCCTTCGCGTCTTCGTGATCCGGATTGCCTGTTGTTTGAATTGCTCCGCATGGGTATGCTATAATCCAAAGTGTAGTTTGATAAGGGAGATCGAAAGTCTCGAAACCGGAGGATGATATGGAAGCAATGACCGCAACGGCCAACATGGCCGTGTCGTTCGGGCTGACAGAGAATGAGCTATTCCGGCAAGGGGTGATAAGCTTCCTGTACGAGAAGAAACGCCAGGTCCTGCAACTCAAGCTGGAGATCCTGGCGCGATACCGCGCGAATTCGCTGGAGGATCTGGAGGCCAAAGTCGCGCGGGGCCAAGTGGCAGAACATCCGGCCTGGGAAGACTTGATCGTTGCTGAAAATCTAACGACACGCTTAGGAGAGCTCGATGCCTACCTCGGAGATCTACAACGCGCTGGCAACGATCGCTCTGGATGAATTCGCCGACGTTGTCGTCGGTACCCGGATCATCTCCTTGCCGACCGGCGACCCGCTCAAGTTGCGCCTTGACATCATCGATGGGTCCTTGCTGGACGTGTTCATCTCGACCAGCGGACGCTATTCTTATCATTGGGAACGGCGACTGATCGGCAAGGGGGAACTCTATCGCCACGACAATGCTCCACACGACTCCTGGCGTTATGTGGCAACTTTCCCCAAGCACTTCCACAACGGCGGCGAACGCAACGTTGAAGCAAGTTTTATCAGTAATGATCCAGAGGATGCATTGCGGGAGTTCCTGACGTTTGTGTGGCGCACACTGTTGGGTATGGCGTAGCGGTGTCTTCAGACCTCGTCACACCGGCCGCGGCCACGTGGTGGGCGTCACCGGCGCGCCCGGCACCGGCAAGTCCACGCTGGTGAACGCGTTGGCGCGGGCCTACCGGGCGCAGGGCCTCACTGTGGGCATCATTGCGGTGGACCCGACCAGCCCCTTCTCCGGCGGCGCGCTGCTGGGGGATCGCGTGCGGATGCGCGACCTGGCCGGCGATCCGGGCGTGTTCATCCGCAGCATGGCCACGCGCGGCAGCCTGGGCGGGCTGGCGCGCGCCACCTCGGACGTGATCCTGGTCCTGGACGCGGCCGGTTTCGACCGCATCCTGGTGGAGACGGTGGGCGTGGGCCAGGCCGAGGTGGAGATCGCCAGCGCGGCGCACACCACGATCGTGGTCGAGGCGCCCGGCCTGGGCGACGAGGTGCAGGCGATCAAGGCCGGCGTGCTGGAGATCGCGGACCTGTTCGCCGTCAACAAAGCCGACCGGGAGGGCGCCGACCACGCGGTGCTGGCGTTGCAGATGATGCAGGGGCTGGCCCCCGTCGGCGTCGGACATCATCGCCCCCAACGCGGGGGCAGCGCTGGTCACGGCGAGCCCGGTCTCCAGCCGGATGGCGCCTGGCTGCCGCCAATCACCAAGACCGTGGCGACCCGCGGTGAGGGGGTGGAGGCGCTGCGGGATTGGGTCGAGAAGCACGCCGGCTATCTGCGCGAGACAGACCAGCTTGCCCGGCGTGAGACGACCCGCGCGGCGTCGGCGTTGGATCACATCCTCTGTGACCGATTGCGGGGCATTTTGCTGGCTCGTCTGCCGGAGGGGCAACTGACCGCCTGCGTGGCGATGATTGCTCGCCGTGAGGTGGATCCCTACACCGCGGCCGCGCAGTTACTGTCTGAGGCGGGACTACAATAGGACGCAAAGACCTTT
>PHCA01000169.1:0-1891 GCA_002842085.1 Chloroflexi bacterium HGW-Chloroflexi-1 | reverse complement strand
TACCTCGCCGATCATGAGTGGGACGTGGTCGGCGTGGAACAGACGCACGGCCGCGGTGACGCTACGACTTATGCGCGCAAAGCGGTCGTCGCAGGCTACGACGCGGTGTTCGTGCTCGGCGGGGACGGCACGGTCGCCCAGACGGTGGACGGGCTGGTGGGTACCGAAACGGCGTTAGCAGTGTTGCCGGGGGGGACAGGTAACGTCCTGGCCCGTCAGTTGAACCTGCCGGTGCCGGGTGGCTTGCACCCGCGGCCACTCCTGGAATCGGCGCGGTTGATCCTGGAAGGTCGGCCGCGACAGGTGGACGTGGGCCGGGTCACACCACACGGCGGCAACGGCGAAAATGGCCCGGCACATCATTTTTTGTGCTGGGGTGGGGTGGGGTTCGACGCTCAGCTCAACCTGGCGGTCGCCGAGGACCAGGCGCGCAAGAAACGGCTCGGCCTGGGCGCGTTCTTCATCGCGGGCTTCCTGACGTTGCGCGATTTCGCGGGCACGGCGGCGGTGGTGCGGCTGGATGGCCGCCGCATCAGCCGGCGCATGATCATGCTGGTGGCCAACAACATCCAGCTTTACGGCGTTTTTTTCCGCATGGCTTCCACCGCCGTCCTGGACGACGGCTGGCTGGACCTCTACTGTTTCCAGGGGAGCGGTCCGGCCCGGACGTTGTTGCACACCCTGCGTCTGTTCCTGCACCGGCACATTCAGGACCCCCAGGTGGATATCTATCGAGCGCAGCACATCGAAGTAACCACCTATCGCCCGCTGCCCGTACACGTGGACGGTGAGTACATCGGCTACACGCCGGTGGCAATCGACGTCATCCCGCGGGCTCTCAAGCTGATGGTGCCGCGTTGTGCGCCCCCCAGCCTGTTCGTGGACGGCAGCGGTCTGTTCCCCGACACGCCGTGGGAGCGGGTTGTTCGGTTCGCCAAAGACGCGCAGGAGGCGATCAGAGAGAGGAGTGGCCTGGCGTGAAAATGCACAGCGAATGGGGAAAACAACGAATCCCTTGCTGTGGCCGTCGTCCGACAGATGGTTCGACAGACTCACCATGTAGCTCACGATGAGGTCTGCGACGGCTCGACTGAGCTCGCCGAAGTCCGAGCCACCGTTTTCATCCGCCGTGGCGGCGCGCCTGGCATGAGGAACAACCATGAAATATCTCACTGTACTGCTGATTTTCGCCCCCGTTGCGATCATCGGGCGCCTTTTTTTCTCCGATTGGCCGCCGACGCTGCTGTTCATCTCCTCCGCGCTGGCGGTGATCCCGGCCGCGGGCATCCTGGGCCAGGCTACCGAGGAGTTGGCGGTGCACACCGGTCCCCGGTTGGGCGGGCTGATGAACGCCACGCTGGGCAACGCCGCGGAGCTGATCATCACCATCTTTGCCATCCGCGCGGGATTGCTGGAGCTGGTCAAGGCGTCCATCACCGGGTCGATCCTGGGCAACGTGTTGTTGATCATGGGGTTCAGCGTTCTGGTCGGCGGGATCAGGCACGGGGAGCAGCGGTTTGATCATACCCAGGCCGGCGTCGACGCCACGCAACTGCTCCTGGCCGTCATGGCGTTGGCGATCCCGTCGCTGTTCTTCTTCGCCCACACCGAAACCGAAGGGCCGGTGGAGTGGCTGAGCCTGGGCACGGCGATCGCCATGTTGGTGATCTACGCGTTGGGGCTGATCTTCGCCTTCCGGCAGGCCAACCCGGAGCCGGCGCTGGCCCACGCCACGCAGGAGGCGCACCACGGCGGCTGGCCCTTGAGCCGGACCATCGGGCTCCTGCTGGCTTCTACCGCCCTGATCGCCTGGCTGAGCGAGATCCTGGTCGGCACGGTGGAGCACACCGTGGCCGTCCTGGGCGTTTCCGAGTTCTTCATCGGCATCATC
>PHCA01000168.1 GCA_002842085.1 Chloroflexi bacterium HGW-Chloroflexi-1 | reverse complement strand
GCAACCTTCGACCTCACTGCTTATCGGGGCCAGACCCTGGTGCTCTACTTCGAGGTCTACAACGACAGCACCGGCAGCGCCGGTCGCACCTGGATGCACCTGGATGACGTCAGCCTCCGGGCGTGCACGGTGTCGACCGCTACCCCGACGCCGACCCGAACGCGGACACGCACACCCACCGCGACCTGGACCCCCACACCGACGGCCACGCCCACTCACACACCGACGGCAACGTGCACCGCGACTGAGACCCCGACCGCCACACCGACGCCGACGCCGACTCAGACCGGCACGCCCACGGACACACCAACCGCGACCGGGACGCCAACCGAGACAGCCACACCGACCGAGACGGCGACCGCAACCATCACCAGCACGCCGACCGACACCCCGACCGCGACCTTGACCCCAACGGAAACGCTGACGCCAACCGAGACCCTGACCCCGACCGCGACCGCCACGCCAACGGAAACCGCCACCGCGACGCTGACACCGACTGCCACTCACACGTCGACTGCGACGCAAACCGGGACGGTCACGCCCACGCCGACGTATACGCCCACACCCACCGCAACGCTAACCATCGTGTGCAGCGAGCGGGTGGGCAACGGCGGCTTCGAGAACGATAGCGATTGGATCTTACCAGTGACCGACAGCCAGGCCAGCTACACCACCAGCGCGACCTACTCCAGCGTCTATCAAACGATCGACATCCCGGCCAACGCGACGTCGGCGCTCCTCACTTTCTGGTACTACCCTGCTACGGACGCCACAGCCAGCGACTTTCAGCGAGCCCTGCTGCTGGATCCGATCAGCTACGGCACGGTCGCGACTTTGATGCAGGTGCTGGAGAACGACCGGGCCTGGAAGCAGGCGACCTTCGATGTCACGGCCTACCGGGGCCGGAACCTGATCCTCTACTTCGAGGTTTACAACGATAGCACCGGCAGCACGGGCCGCACCTGGATGTACCTGGATGACGTCAGCCTGCAGGCGTGCGCCGGGCCGACACCCACGCCGACCCAAACCGGCACGCCCACGCCGACGGCTACCGCCACCGCAACTCCGACGGTCACGCCGACCCCGACCGCGACCCCCACTCTGAGCGCGTGTCAGGAGCTGCTGGTCAACGGCGGGTTCGAGGGCAGCACGGGTTGGATGCTGCCGGCCACGGAGTATTCGGCCGTCTACACGACCGAACGCGCCTACGCCGGGACGCGCAGCCTGCGCGTGGGCATCCCCGCGTCCGGGACGAACACCTACAGCTTTAGCTCCGGTTACCAGGAGATCTACCTGCCGGCCGACGCGCGCCAGATCACGTTGAACGGTCAGGTGTGGCGGGGTAGCACCGCGGCCGACGCCGACACACAGTACCTGCGGGTGGTGGTCCGGAATGGGCCGACCTACTCGCTGTTCCACGGCCGGTTCAACAGCCAGGCCTGGGAATCGGTCGGGTACGATATGACCTTCTTGAAGGGGAATTGGGTGACGGTGTTCATGGGGGCCTACAATGATGGCGTGGGGGGCAAAACCGTCATGTACGCGGACGAGATGTCAGTGCAGAGTTGTCGATGAGGGGTAGATTGGTAGATTGGTAGATTAGTAGATTGGTACGGTGGCGTGGGACACCAGGTCAACCCGCCAATCTACCAGTTTACCAATCTACCAATTTCCCAATCTACCAATTCCCAATCCCCCTACCGATCGTAGATCACCGTCAGCTCTCGCAACCGTGCGCACAGCGCGTCAGTGAGCATGGCGGGCGTGTAGCGCCACTGCCAGTTGCCGCCCAGGGTGCTGGGGTAGTTCATGCGCGCTTCGTTGCCCAGGCTCATCACGTCCTGCAGGTTCGCCACGGCCTGGTTGGCCACCGAGCGCCATGCCATGCGGATGAAATCCCAGGCCAGGTCGCTGCCGTCGGCGCCCAGATAACGCAGACAGTTCCACTTCTCGATCCCCGTGCGCTTCTCTTCGTTGAACCAGCCGATCACCGTGTTGTTGTCGTGTGTGCCCGGGTAGACGATGTAGTTCTTGTCAAAGGTGTGTGGCAGGTATTTCGGGTTGTTGTCCAGCGCAAATCCGAATTGCAGGATTTTCATGCCGGGGAAACCGCAGCGCAACCGCAGCGCGTCCACCTCGGCCGTGATGATGCCCAGGTCCTCGGCGATGATGGGCAGCTCCCCCAGCGCGGCCTCGATGGCCTCGAACAGCCTGGCGCCCGGCCCCGGCGCCCATTGGCCCCGGACCGCGGTCGGCTCGCTGGCCGGGATTTCCCAGGCGGCCTCGAAGCCGCGAAAGTGGTCGATGCGCACGATATCCACTTTGCGCAGCAGTTGGCGCACCCGTTCGATCCACCACAGGAAGCCGTTACGCTCCATGACGTCCCAGCGATAGTGCGGGTTGCCCCAGCGCTGGCCCGTATCGGAGAAGTTGTCGGGCGGCACGCCGGCGATCACGGTGGGCCGGTTGTCCGCGTCCAGCTTGAACAGATCGGGGCGGCCCCAGACGTCGGCGCTGTCCTCCGCCACGAAGATCGGCACGTCGCCGATGATTTGGATCCCCAACTCCCCGGCGCGGCGCTCCAGCGCGGTCCACTGCTCGGCAAAGAGCCATTGCAGGTACTCGTGATAGGTGGCGTCGTCGGCGAGCGTGTCGCGGTAGTGTTGCAGCGTTTCCGGCTCGCGCACGGCGATCTCCCGCGGCCACTCCTGCCAGCTTCCGCCGCCGAAGTGCGCCTTGATGGCCATGAACAGCCCGTAGTCGGCCAGCCAGTGGGCGTTGTCCCGGCGAAACGCCTCGAAGCCTGCGCGTTGGTCGCCGGTGGCGTGCGCCTTGAATTGCGCGTAGCTCAGCCTGAAGAGCTGCTCCTTGTATGCGATTACAGCCGGGAAGTCCACGCGGTCGGCCGGGAACGCGGGCATGTCGGCTGGCCCCCGCGCACCGGCGGGGGCCAGCGCCGCGCGCGACAGCAATCCCGACCAGGCCAGCCCGTCGGGGCTGATCAGGAGCGGGTTGCCGGCGAAGGTGGAGAAGGACTGGTAGGGCGAGTCGCCGTAGCCGGTGGGGCCGAGCGGCAGCACCTGCCACAGCTTCTGTTTGGCCGCGGCCAGCCAGTCCAGGAAATCGTAGGCGCCTTTGCCCAGGTCGCCGATCCCGTACTTGCCAGGGAAGGAGGTCGGATGGCATAAAATGCCGCTTGATCTTGGAAAGCCCATAGTTACCTGCCTTGTCGCATGCGAGATCTTGTTACCCCGTGATACTTGCGTCAGTCGTGCAAATCATTGGGGCGTGTCCAAATCGAGTTGGGGGCGTGGCATCAATTATACCCGGCTGCCGGCACAGATCAAGCAGCCAAAATGATCCGCGCGTCCACCGCGATCGCACCCTCCCCCTCTGCCAACACCAGCAGCGGGTTGATGTCGAGCTCGGCGATCTCGGGATGGTCGGCGGCCAGTTGGCCGACCCGCACGATGGCATCGGCCAGCGCGGCCCGGTCGGCCACGGGCGCGCCGCGCAGCCCGGTCAGCAGCCTGGCCGAGCGCACTTCTTCGATCATCTCCCACGCATCGGCCAGGGTGAGCGGGGCCAGCCGGAAGCTGACGTCGGCCAACGCCTCCACGTAGACGCCGCCCAGCCCGAACATGATCAGCGGCCCGAAGGTGGGGTCGCGCTTGACGCCGATGATGACCTCTTGGCCACCGGACACCATCTTTTGCACCTGCACCCCGCGGATGTGTGCGCCGGGGTGGGCCGCTGACGCACGGGCGACGAGGGTCTCAAAACCGGCGCTGGCGGCTTTTTCATCCTGAACGTTTAAGATCACTCCTCCGATATCGGTCTTGTGCAGGATGTCGGGGCTGATCAGCTTGAGAACGACCGGAAATCCGATCCGCCGGGCGAACGTTGCGGCCTCGTCCGGGCTGATCGCCAGCGCCTCGGGCGGCGCGGAAATCCCATATGCCTCCAGCAAAGGTCGGCTCTCGGCGGCGTCGAGCGCATGCCGCCCCGCCGACCGCGCGGCCGAGATCGCGTCTTGCACCTCCTGCCTGGCCTTTGCCCGCTGGATGCTCCACCTCGCATCCCCCGCCGGTCTTCCTGACTCCTGCCTCCTGTCCCCTGCCCCCTGTCCCCTGCCCCCTGTCTCCTGCCCCCTGCCTCCTGATCCCTGATTCCTGCCCCCTGATTCCTGCTCCCTCATCCGCTGCACCCACCGCGCCCGACGCCACAACACGCCGAACGCCGCCACCGCGTCATCCGGGAAAACGTAAGCCGGGATCTGGCCGGCATGGGCTGCCTGATAGGCCGCATCGAGGCTGGCTTCGCCCATCAAACAGGCCAGCACCGGCCGGGCCGGGCCGCTCTGCGCGGCCGCGGCCGCGGCGAACGCCTCCACCACGGCCACCGGGTGGACCAGCGCCTGCGGCACCAGGATCGCCAGCACGCCGTCCACGGCCGGATCGGCCAGCACCGCGTCGAGCGCCCGCCGGTAGTCCCCCTCATCCGCGCCGCCGAGCAGGTCCACGGGGCCGGCCACGGGGGCATCGGGATGCAGGAAGCCGCGCAGGACGGCCTGGGTCTCGGGGCTGGTGCGGGCCAGTTGCAGGCCAGCCGCCTCCAGCGCGTCCGCGGCCAGCGCGGCCGGCCCCCCGGCATTGGTGACGATGGCGATGCGATTGCCGGCCGGCAGCGGCTGGTAGGCCAACGCCAGCGCGGCGTCGAACAGCGCCTGGATGCTCTCCAGCTCGATGACGCCGGTTTGGACACACGCCGCGCGGAAGGCCGCGTGGACGCCGGCCAGCGCGCCGGTATGCGAAGCGGTCGCGGCCTGGCCGCTGGTCGTCCGCCCGGCTTTGATCGCCAGCACCGGCTTGGCCGCGGCCGCGTTGCGCAGCGCGTCCGCGAACGCCGGCCCCCCTTTGACATCTTCCAGGTAAAGGGCGATGACCCGGCTGACGTCGTCGGCGGCCAGGAACGGGATCACGTCGGTCTCGTTGACGTCGGCCTCGTTGCCCACGCTCAGAAACCGGCTGAACCCGATGCCGCGGCCGATCGTCCAGTCGATGATGCCGCCACACAGCGCGCCGGACTGGGACAGGAAGGCGATGTGGCCGCGCGGGGGCATCCCTTTCACGAAGGTGGTGTTGAGCGGTGTGTGCGTGTCGATCACGCCGATGCCGTTCGGCCCCATGACGCGCATGTCGTAACGCTGCGCGATTTCGACTATCTCCTGCTCGCGGGCTGCTCCCTCTGGCCCCACTTCACGAAAACCGCCGGAGATCACCACCGCGGCCTTGATCCCCCGTTCACCGCACGCCGCCAGCGCCCCCGGCGCCAGCGCCGCAGGGATGATCAACACCGCCAGTTCGACCGGGTCGGGCACCGCGCTGATGTCGGGGTAGCAGCGCCGCCCCAGGATCTCGTCGGCCTTGGGGTTGACCGGGTAGATGGGGCCGGGATAGCCGCGTTCGGGGTCGACCAGGTTGCGGACGACACCGTAGCTGAGTTTGCTCGGGTCCCGGCTGGCGCCGATCACGGCGACGCCATTCGGGGTGAAGAAGGGCGCGAGTGAGGCGGAACGGGGTGGCAATGTCGACATGGAAACTCCTTTGTTCTTTCTACACAACACGGCGAATCAGCGAGTCAGCGAGTCGGCGAATCAGCGAGTCGGCGAATCAGCGAA
>PHCA01000167.1 GCA_002842085.1 Chloroflexi bacterium HGW-Chloroflexi-1 | reverse complement strand
CCTCGTTGCGATAGGGGGATTGCTTCGCAAAAAACGCTCGCAATGACAGCTTGCGGTTCTGGCTTCTAATGCACTCGTTTGATTTCCGACCAGTATAACCGACGCGAATGTGAATAAGAATAGCTATTTACGATACACTACACTAGTCTTGGGTTTCTGGTTTCTGCTCTCGTGATCGAGGTGTAAGAGAAGGGAAGAGGGAAAAGAGGAGTTGTGAATATGCGTGCAACAGCATCGGGGAAATGGATCGCCAACGCGCCCTTCGTGGTGATGATCGACTACAACACGAACGTGCCCGAGACGCTCTGCTATGGCCAGGCCTGTGACTGGGACGAATGGCGCCGATACCTGGCGGAGGTCCGGCCCGACTGCGTGTTCATCCACGCCTTGGGCTGCTGGGGCTGGGCAGCCTATGACTCTCGCATCATCCCCATGCCCCCGGGAATGCACTCGGACTACACCGACCGCATGGCCCGGGCTTGTGCCGAGGCCGGGGTCCGCCTCGGGTTGTACGTGGCCAGTTTCAACTACCGCGATGATGGCCGTGCCCTCACACAGGAGAAACAGGATCGGTGGCTGATCCGGCAAGCCGATGGAAGCCACGCCCTCTACCGATTCTGTCCCAACAGCCCCTGGCCGGAGGAGTACCTGGTCCCGTTCTGCCTGGAGGCCATGGACCGCTACCACCCTGCGGCCTTCTGGTTCGACGG
The DNA here is from genome assembly GCA_002842085.1 of Chloroflexi bacterium HGW-Chloroflexi-1. GTDB lineage: Bacteria > Chloroflexota > Anaerolineae > CG2-30-64-16 > CG2-30-64-16 > CG2-30-64-16. The sequence goes on along the minus strand of PHCA01000167.1, from coordinate 9,620 downwards.
CACGTACACACTTCCATGCTTCTGCGAACACTGCCGGCGCCGCTTCCGGGAGCAGTACGGCGAGGACCTTCAACCCGTCGCCGACCGCAACAAGGAGGCGCGGATTCAACTTTTCAAGGATCGCAACGCGATCGAGGCCATGCAGCGGGTGGCCAAGGCCCTGTATGCCAGGGACCCGAAGATCGTGCTGGGGTGGGGCAACGTCGTGGACACTCACACGTTGCGGACGGCGTTCGAGGGGCTGGACTGGTCCGCCGCCGATGAACTGAACTCTCCCGATCTGCTCTGGACCGAGTTCGAGGCAACGTACCGCAGCACCCTGGGGGTTCCCGCCAGCCTGTGGATGCCGGACCTGGCCCGCCTTGACCTGATCCATCCCCGCCAGCGCCCCAAGGCCGTGATCCTGGCCGAGGCGGCTTGTCTGGCGGCTCACGGGCTCAACTTCGGCGCCTACCACCTGCCGCCGCCGGATGGGCTGATCGGGCGGCAGTTGCACGTGCTGGACGCCGCCTGCGCCGAGTTCATGCGCTCACGGGCGACCTTCTGTTTGGGAAACGAGAGCGCGGCGAACGTGGGGATCGTGGCCTCCTACGCAAACAACCTGCGCTACCCCGGTGGCCGCCTCCAGCCCGTGGAAAGGGCTCTGCAGGCCACCCACGAAATGCTCGCTCAAAGCCACCTGCCCTGCGAGGTGGTGAACGACGATGCATTCGCCCTGCGGATGAAGGGTTACCGTTTGGCGGTCCTGGGTGAAATCGGCGTGCTCGCGCCGGCGACGGCGGAGCGATTGCAGACGTGGGTGCGTCAGGGTGGCAAGGCGCTGATCCTGGGCGCGGCACCGGTCATCGCCGAGCCGGACGCCGTGCAACCCGACAGCCCGCGCCTCTTCGGTCTGACGTGCGCCGACAGCGGGCGCATGGCCCGGCACTTCGATGGCGAACGGGTGGCCTGCGTCGGCACGCTCCTGTACACCGCCGCATCGGTGGACGTGATGTGGCGGCGGCGAGAGGTCGACGGGCGCGAGGGCGAGCCGTTGCTGGTCAAGTTGCCATGGGGGAAGGGTGAAGTCTGGTGGCTCCTGGCACGGGTTGTTACCGAGTACGCGGGAACTCAACCCGACACGCTGGGTTTTGGCAACCTGGGCGGAGCCACGGAAACCATTGAGGAGATTCTGCGGACGCCTGACTACCGCGTGGCGGCCGGGAGCCGACCGCCATGGGTGCTGGCGGACCATCTCGTGGAAGTGGACTACAGCGGAGCACGGCCGCACCGGGACCTGACGCGCGAACTGCCGCATCCCGACCTGCGCCGGCTGGTCGGCCAGGCGGCCTATGCCGCGCTGGACGAAGACTGGCTACTGCGTTCCGACGCCCCCGCAGGGGTGGAGTTTGTGGTCAATTGGCGCGGGGCGGACCTGTACGTACACCTGGTCAACCACGTTTTCCCGTTCCAGCCGCACGGCGATTGGCATTTTCTCCCGGACCAGGCGCCGCTGCTCGCCGACGTGGCGTTCGAACTGCAGCTGCCCGCGCAGGTATCGGCAGTGAAGGCCCTGCCGGAAGGCGTGGAAATCCGCTGCGAGCGTACACCGCAGGGGTACCGCGTGGTGGTTCCGCGTCTTGGGCAACATGTCGCGGTGCTGTTTGCCGGCAGTGCGTCCAGGCTGTTACGGAGCGAAGGGGAAAAAGCGCTTCATCACCTTGAAGGGCAGGAATAGTAGTCAGTGTGCCTGTCACGCTGGTGGGGTGCAGGTGTTGAGAAGGAGAAAAAGATGGCTAACAGGCTTTTCTCGATGGATCTTCCCGAAGCGGACTGGTCGGAGTTCCCGGCGTGTTCCCCGAGGACCACGTGCGGGCGACGCTCGAGACGCTGAAGGAGACGGCGGTCACGGCGACGAAGTACGGCGCGGTCGTCTTCTGCAAGCCCGGCGGCAAGCTCCTCCAGAAGGGCGAGTGGGATCCGGGCTACTGGGGCAATGAAGGGGTGCACCCCCCCAGCGTGTTCATGCTCGCGATGACATACATGTATGAAGGGCAGCGCGAGTTCGTCATCGAGCCCGCCCGGCGAGCCGTCGCCGAAGTCGTCCGGCGCGGCTGGTGCTGGGACTGGCCCATGGCGCTCGATACGGCGCTGGGGCCGCGCGTCGGGACCGACTATTACCAGAACATGCTGCTCTGGGCTTTACCCGCCGCGCTCGATGGTAAGGACCTCGCCGCTAAATTCTGTAACAAGCCAAAGACTGGGGTGAAACCCCGACGGAGATAAAATTCTTATGATGAAACCAGCAGAACTAAAGAAAGCAATTGTCGGCCCGATCGTTTCGCTGCCGACCTTTTTTACAAAAGACGGCGCGCAGGACCTGGAGAGCGTGCGCAGCACAGTCGAGTATGCCATCACCAACGGCCTGAAGGTCATGCTGCTGACCATGGGCGACTCGAACTACGCATTGCAGAGCGAGCCGGAAATACGGGCTCTCGCCCGCGCCGTCATCGAGCAGGCCGCCGGCCGCGCGACGGTGCTGGTCGGAACCAGTCAGAACTGGTGGCGCGACCAGATCATCGGCTTTGCCCGCTACGTGGAGGAGCTCGGCGCCGACGGCGTGATGGTCTGCCGGCCGGCTGCGTCGCTCGGCGACACCCCGGGCTATGAGGACGCCGTCTTCGAGACCTACCAGGCCGTCGCCACGGCAGTCAAGTGCGGGATCGTGCTGAACGGTGTGTTCTCGATGAGGCTGCTCAAACGCCTGGTCGAGATCCCCGGCGTGGTCGCGCTGAAAGAGGACGCCGGAGACCCCTGGTGTCACGACGCGCTGTGGGCCGTCGGGAGGCAAGCGTCGGTCTTCAACGGCGGACAGAAGTGGCGTTTCCTCTACGGGGTGCTCTGGGGAATGACGGGTTATCTGACCACGTTCGGACCCCTCGCCCCGCAGGTGGCCCACCGCTTCTGGGACGCCGTGCAGCGCAAAGACCTCTTTGCCGCCGCTCGGATCGTGGACAAGTACGACAACCCATACTTCGAGTATGCAGAGCCCCATCCCAAGGGCTTCCACCCGGTGCGACAGGCAGCCTTCGAGCTGTTCGGACGTGGTCCGCGCTGGCTGCGTCCGCCCCAGCCCTCGCTCGACGACCGAGAGATGAACGAGCTACGCGCCATCTTTGCCGGGATGGGACTACTATAGTTATAGGAGGAAGAGTAAGATGATTATTGATATGCACGCACACATTTGCGACATGCGCTCGCCGAATAACATGGCGTGTGCGCCACTGACGGCGGAGAACCTCGTCGAACGGCTGGATGCCGACGGGATCGACAAGGCGGCGGTGCTGCCCTGGGCGGTCTGCCCGGAGGGGGTGACGTTCCAGATGCTGTTCGCGCCCGAGCAGGACGTCGTCGGCCAGATTCGCGCCGCCGCGCGCCATCCTGACCGGCTGATCCTTTTCGGGAACGCCGATCCGCGCTGGGGCGGGAACTTGCCCGACACAGACTTCTCCTGGCTCCTCGAACGGTTCGTCGAGATGGGATGCGTCGGCATGGGCGAGGTCAGCGCGAACATTTACTTCGACGATCCGCGCACGATCAACCTCTTTCGTCAGTGCGGCAAGTGGAAGCTCCCGGTGACGATCGAAAGCACGGGGCCAGGCTCGGGCGGGTACGGGTTCATCGACGACGTGGGCTCGCCGCGCTTCGAACGGCTGCTCCGCGCAGCGCCCGACACCATCATCATCGGCCACGGCCCCGGATTCTGGGCGGAGATCGCCGGGGGCCTGACGCCCGAAGCAAAGTCCGGCTATCCCGCCGGACCCGTCTCGGAGGAGGGAAGCATACAGCGCCTGTTCCGCACGTATCCCAACCTGTACGCCGACATCTCCGCAAGAAGCGGATACAACGCCCTCACGCGCGACAGCGAGTACGGCGTCAGATTCATCGACGAGTTCCAGGACCGGCTGCTTTTCGCGACGGATGTGTGTTACGCGGATGCGGACGAGTTGGCTCGAACCGGGCAGCTTGCACTTATGAAGCGGCTGCTCGCCGAGGGCGGAATCGCCCAGGCTGTTTTTGATAAAATCACCTGCAAGAACGCTCTGCGTCTGCTGAGACGCTACGGCAGAGCATATACTTGACAAAGTGACAAGGTGATAAGGTGACAAGGTGACAAGGTGAAAAAAACCTCACCTTATAGTATTACCCGTTTGCGAAGCAATCTCTCGCGCATGAGGGAGATTGCTTCGTCGCAAACGGCGCTCCTCGCAATGACAGCCCTTTGGTTGCGGCAGGAGGCCGCGCTATGACCGTGGCGAGTATAAAGGAGACACGTCGCGCCGGCCCATTTCGAACGGGCGCAATCGTTCGCTCGCTGTGGCCGGTCTCCTGACCGAGCCACGAATTTCGCCACGAATGGCACGAAAACAGAATCCGCCGCCAGGCGGCGAAATTAGTGAAAATTCGTGTAATTCGTGGCTGAAACTTCGTATCAGTTTCCCGAAAGGATGCAGCGTATGGTCACCTGGCAAGAAGGCTGGCTCTGGTCTTCAGCAGCCCTGCCGAAACGGAATGCCTTCGTGCGCTTCCGGCGGAGCTTCAACTACGCTGGCGGAAGGGCTGTGCTCCACATCACCGCCGACTCGCGCTATGTGCTCTACGTCAACGGCGCCTATGTGGGCCAGGGGCCGGTGCGGGCCTGGCCCGGCCACTGGCGCTACGACAGTTATGACATCGAGCCGCATCTGCGGCTGGGCGACAACGTCCTGGCCGTGCTCGTCAATCACTTCGGGGAGGGCAACTTCCAGTACATCCCCGGCCCACCGGGCCTCCTGGCCCAACTCGAGCTCGCCAGCGGTGCGCTCTCGAGCGCTGACGCCTGGCGCGCGTCACCGGACCCTGCTTTCGTCAGCGCGGCGCCGCGTATCAGCGTGCAGCAGGGCTTCGAGGAGCAGTACGACGGCCGGCTGGACGACGGCTGGCGGCTGCCGGGCTATGACGACCGGGCGTGGGCGCCAGCGGTGTCCCTGCGCCCTGCTGACGACGGCTGGCACCGCGATCTCCGGCCGCGCGGGATCCCCTTCCTCACCCTGGAGCCCGTCCTGCCGCAGCGCGTGGTCAGCGTCGAGGTCGTCCACTCCCGCTTCTATCGGCACACGATCTACGCCAGGCCATACCTGACGCCCCAGGACCTTTCCTCGAACCATGTGGCGTGCCACGCCTACCTGGCCACCCAGATCTGGTCGCCGGCTGAGGCCGCGATCAGATTCATCCTGCCCCACAAACAGCCTGGCCCGCTCAAGGTCAACGGCCGGCCGGTCGAGGACCTGGAGGCCCGGTTGCGCGCCGGGTGGAACAGCCTGGTCGCCTCGTTGCGCTCGATCCACCACCTGCCTGAGTTCTCGCTCTGTATCGAGGGGCCGGCGGGTCTGCGTTTCTGCGCGACCGGGGATCAGCCCGGAGCGCCATGGGCGATCGTCGGGCCGTTCGCGGCCAGCGACGCGGATCTGCAGGGGGTGGAGGCAAACGGAGACACCTCCACCGTGCTGGCCAGGCCGCTGACGCCCGAGGCGACCTGCGCCGCGGGGGAAACGTTCTGGGCCGCGGGGGACGCGCCGTCGGCCAGCGCTACCCCGTACTTCCAACCTGTGCAGCCCAATCACTTGCCCGCGGCCGACATCTTCCTCCAGGCTTATACGGACCGGGCGGTGGAAGCCGAGGTACGCATCGCTGGCATAGACGGCCTCCTTTCGGGGAACGAGTGGACGACGATCTATCCGGCCTGCGGCAAAGACGTGCGCGTCCTGCTCGATTACGGTAAGGAGGTCATCGGCTTCCACCGCTTCGAGATCGTCGCGCCGGCCGGCGCCATCGTAGACCTGCACAACTTCGAGTTCATCCAACCTGACGGCCGCTACAATTTCGCGGAGGGGATGAACAACAGTTGCCGCTACATCTGCCGGGATGGGTATCAGGTCTACCAGACCTATGTCCGCCGTGGCTTTCAGTATACCTGCCTGACGCTGCGCAATATGACCGGCCCCGTGCGCCTGCGCCGGACAGAGGTCCTCTTCAGCACGTATCCGCAGAGCCGGCGCGGGAGCTTCGCCTCGTCGGACGCGCAGCTCGACCGCATCTGGCAAATCGGCGCGCATACACTGCGCTGCTGTGCCGAAGACACCTACACCGACTGCCCGACCTACGAGCAGACCCACTGGGTGGGGGACGCGCGTAACGAGGCATTGGTGGATTGGGTGGTGAACGGCGACCCGCGACTGTGGTATCGCTGCCTGCAGCAGACCGGACAGAGCCTGGAACGCTCCCCGATCACCGAATCGCATGTGCCGAGCGCCTGGGAGAGCATCCTGCCGGCGTGGAGCTTCCTGTGGATGCGCGCCTGCCGGGAGTACTACCTGTTCACCGGCGATGCCGAGGGCGCAAGGCAGTTGCTGGATTACATCGAGCAAAACGTCAATGGGGTCGTCCAGCACCTCGATGACCGGGGCCTGTTCGACATCCATGCCTGGAACATGTTCGACTGGGCGGCGATGGACACGCCAACCCACGGGGTTGTCACCCACCAGAACTGCCTGGCGGTACACGCCCTGCGTGATGCCGCCGATCTGGCAGCGTGGCTGGCCCGCAGGGACCTGGCCGACGACTGGCGGCAGCGGGCCAACGCGCTGAGCGCGGCGATCAACGCGCACCTGTGGAACGAAGAGCAAGGCGCCTACACCGACTGCCTGCGCGACGGTGCACACAGCCCGGTCTACAGCCAGCAGACGCAAACCGCGGCCTACATCTCTGGCGTGGCGACAGCAGCGCGCGCCCGGCGTTGCTGGCAGATCATGGAGGACCCACCTCAGGGTTTCGTGCGGGCCGGCAGCCCCTTCTTCGAGTTCTTCCTGCTGGAGGGCTACCAGCGAGAGGGCAAGGCTCAGGAACTCCTGGAGACCATCCGGCGGGACTGGGGCTTCACGGCCGACATGGGGGCCACGGCCTTCTGGGAGACGTGGTCGTGGGAGTTGGTGAAGGGGGCCGGGCGGTTGACGCGCAGCCATTGCCATGGCTGGTCGGCCGCGCCCACCTTCTTCCTGAGCACTTATGTGCTGGGAGTGCAACCCGGTGGCCCCGGCTTCCGGCCGACAGTCATCGAGCCGCACCCGGCTGACCTGGTCTGGTGCCGCGGCGTGATGCCCACGCCGGCCGGAGATGTGGAAGTGCAATGGGAGAACCGGCCAGGCCAGCCGTTCGTGCTACGCGCCGGTGCGCCGGAGGCGTTGGAGGTCAAAATCAGGCTGCCGAGGGCAGGCACGGCGACGCTGAACGGCCGCCCCGTGCCCTCGGCGTAGATGGCGGCGTCATTGCGAGCGTAGTTTGCGAAGCAATCTCCTGCGTATGACGGAGATGGCTTCGTCGCAAAGAACGCTCCTCGCAATGACAGCCCCTTGGTTGCGGCAGGAGCCGCGCGATGAATTCACTATTGGAGGTCTGTCTATGACAAGCGCCCTTGCCATCGCGGGCGGCCCGAAGGTCCGGGAAAAGCCTTTCCCGGCCTGGCCGATCTACGGCACGGAGGAAGAAGAAGCGCTGCTGGAGGTAGTGCGCAGCGGCAAATGGGGACGGCTCGCCGGTGACCGCGTCCGGACGTTCGAGGAGGCGTTCGCAGCTTACCAGGATGCCCGGCACGGGATCGCCGTCACCAACGGCACCGTGGCGCTGCGGCTGGCGCTCCTGGCGGCCGGCGTGGAAGAGGGGGATGAGGTGATCGTCCCACCGTACACGTTCCTGGCGACCGCCTCGGCTGTGGTCGAGGTTAACGGCACACCTGTCTTTGTGGACATCGAGCCGGACACCTGCAACATAGACCCGGCTAAGATCGAGGCCGCGCTCACGCCGCGCACCCGGGCGATCATCCCGGTGCACTTTGCCGGTCAGGCGGCCGACCTGGAGCGCATCACGGCCATCGCCCGGCGGCACAACCTGGTCGTGATCGAAGACGCCGCGCACGCGCACGGCGCGACGTACCGGGGCCGGAAGGTCGGCGCCATCGGGGACATGGGCTGCTTTTCCTTCCAATCCTCGAAGAACCTGACTGCCGGCGAAGGGGGTGTGATCCTCACGAACGCGGAGCACTACGAACGGCTGTGCCGTTCGCTGCATAACTGCGGCCGCCTCCCGGAGGGGATCTGGTATGAGCATCACCTCATCGGTGGCAACTACCGGATGACGGAATTTCAGGGCGCTGTGCTGCTGGCCCAACTGGCGCGTTTGGAGGAACAGACCCGTACCCGGGACGCCAATGGCCGGTATCTAAATGCCAGGCTGGCGGAAGTGCCGGGCATCCGGTCGTTGGCGCGTGGCCGCGACGTGACCCGGCATTCCTATCATCTCTACATCGTCCGGTACGACCCGGCCGCCTTCAGCGGCGCGCCCCGTGCCCGCTTCCTCGCGGCGCTCAGCGCCGAAGGGATTCCCTGTAGCGGCGGCTACCCTGTCGGCCTGTATGCCCAGCCGCTCTTCGCTAACCGGAACTTCGGGCCATTCGGCGGCGCCAGGCGAGCGCGGCCCGACCTGCGCTACGACCGGGCCGATTTTCCGGTTTGCGAGCAGACCTGCGCCGAAGCGTGCTGGTTGTCCCAGTCCCTGCTGTTGGGGACGCGCGAGGATATGGACGACATTGTCCGGGCGGTCTGGAAGGTCTACGAGCAGCGAGAGGATCTGAAGACATGAAGTGCGGCGTCAGTCAGGTGTGCATCACTCCGGCCGTAGGCGTCGAGCTGGCGGGCTACGCGGCCCGGCAACAGCCGTCTATCGGCATCCACGACGACCTCTACGTGCGCGGCCTCTATCTCGAACAGGAAGACGAGCGGTTGCTCTGGCTCCATGCGGACCTGATAGGTTTCGAGCGGGAACAGGTGCAGCGGTTGCGTCGGGCGCTGGCTGCGGAGCTGGGGCTGCCGGAGAGACAGCTCCTCTTCAGCGCCGCGCACAGCCACTCGGGCCCGGCCACCGTGCGGCTGCGCGCGGCGGGAACGATGGACGCCGGTTATCTCGCGGCGTTGGACCTATTTCGGCGCAGGGGCCTGCCACCTGGGATGCGACCGCCGGCCGCCGAGTCCGCTGTCGCACACCGACCCGGCCCTGCCGGTGCTGGCCTTCCGGCGGACTGATGGCGCTTACGCCGCCGTGATCGCCAACTACGCGATGCACAACGTAGCCCTCTCGGACGAGAACCGCCACATTTCCGCGGATGTGGCCGGGGCAGCGGCCCGAGCCATCCAGGATCACCTGCCGGGCCACCCGGTGGTCCTCTTCACCAATGGCGGCTGCGGCAATGTCAATCCTCCCGCTTTTAGCGCCGATTTCGGAGTTATGGAGCAGTTCGGCTGGCGGCTGGCCAGCATGGTCGTCTACACGGCCGGGACCAGCGCTACGGCATACCCGGCTGCGGCCCTCGCCAGCGCGTTGGCAACCATCGAGCTCCCCCTGACCGTCCTGGCGTCGGCCGAGGTGGAACGCGAGTATCAAAAAGGCATCAGCCAGGGGCTCCCTGGCTCCGGGTTCTGCGATGGCGTCTTGCGCGCCTACCGGGAATGGCGCGACGAGACGCTGGCGTTGCTTGCGGCCGGTCGGGCGCC
>PHCA01000166.1 GCA_002842085.1 Chloroflexi bacterium HGW-Chloroflexi-1 | reverse complement strand
CAAAGAGTAGGGGAGATCCCTCTGTGGTCACCCCGGCCGACGCTCGGAACTGCGGAGCAGACACAGCGCATCACACACGAAGAGATGGAGACCGACCATGCCCAAGCGGAAGCCTATCTTGCCCAAAGGCGTGCCCAACAGGGGCCAGACCAGGGCGCCAGCAGCGCCCCCGAAGGCCGGGCGAGGCAAGGCGATGGAACGCCACCTCAGCGCGGCTCTCGATCGCCTGACGCGACTTCAGGCCGAAGCAGCTCAAATGGAACGGCTGTTACGCTCGTCCGGTGAAAAGCTGACGCCCTCACAACTGGCGCAAATGAAAAAAAACCTGGCCGGGCTGTTCGAGAGGGTTGACATCGAGCGCGCCCACGTCGAGTGCCAGCGCCGCCGGCATATCTACGAGAAGATTCAGGCGGATCCAGACGGGTTCGCCAGGCACTCCCTGAGGTTGTTCTCCCGTGAGGAATTTGCGCCGCTGCACTTCGACCAGGCGACAGTCCAGGAGATCATCGCACGGTTGGGGCCGCCGCCGGTCGCCGAACGGGTGGAGCAGCGGGCGGAGTATCTCCAGCGGGCCGTGCTGCTGGCCGCAACTCCGGCACGGCGCAAGGAGTGGATGCGCCGGTTGCTGAACTACGCGCCGCGCTTCGTGGACGACGGGCGCTTCGAGGATGCCTGGACTGTGCTGTTGATGGCGGCGCCCACGCTCGAAGACGTGGACAAGGTCAATCCGTTCCTGGCTTGCATGGCTGACGGTGGTCTGATGACGTGGGAGCAGGCCCTGAACACCGCGGCTCGCGACGTGACCGATCAGTTGGGACTGCCGTTGGACCAGGCTCCGCCGCCAACTTCGCCTGAGTATCAGGCCTGGTTGCAGGCTCAACTGGCGGCCCCGGAACTCAGAGATCGGGCGGCGCGCGTCATGACTGAGCGCCCGGACGCCGTGCAAGCGGCGGCACGGATGCTGGATAGCGGCCTGCAAGGGGCTTTGCACCTGCTCGAGCGCGGCGACCTCGACGGGACCCTGTTGGCGCCGGACGTGCTGGCGCCTGTGCTCGCTGAACTGGAAGCGCGCGGCGCCGGGTTGGCCGAGCGTTGGCGGGCCACCGCGGACGAAGCGGAACGGGCCGTGGTGCAGGCCGGGATCGGTGAGATGCTCTTTACCATCATGCGGGAGGCGTTGCCCGGACTTTGGACGCCGGCCCGGCGTGCCGCTCTGGAAGCCGGCCTGACGAACTTCATCACCCGTGCCGCAAAACGGGACAAGCCCGCGGTCGGTTATGCACGGATCGCCCTTTTGAGCCTGACCGCGTACGAAAATCCGACGGACAACAGGTTCTTGATCGGCTGGGCGATGCGCGCCGTCCAGCAGTTGGGGAAGCAGCGGCTGGCCGGCGCGGATAATCAGCGAATCAGCGAATCGGCGAATGGCAAATCAGTCTGAGCAGTTTGCCCCGATGCTCATTTCATGTTAAACTGGACGTAGTTGGCCGGCAGAATAACACGCCATCATCCGGTCGGGAGCGTATCCAATGACCTTGTCGATCACGTCAAATGTGTCCAGCGCGGGGCGGCTGACCATCCCGCACAAGCTGGAGTTGACAAACTGGGGGTCAAACCCGACGGCTGCCGACTTCGTTGTCTACAATGGCATCGGTGGGATGGACGGAGCCGTACTCGCATTCTCTAATCCCTCAAGCGGCAATGCAACCGTGAGGTCGTTCAGCATTCAAGGCTTTGTTCGCACGCCTTGAATGCTGAGCTCGGAGTGCGGCCGAAGAAGCATGACACGAATCTGGGCACGAGGGAGGCAATGGGCGGGAGGCAACGGATGGAACGCGAGAGGGTTTGGATCACGAAGCCGCGAAGTGAGCGCGAAGGCTGCAAGCACGAAGGACGCGAAGGCGGTCGTCGCGGATGTGATCTTCGATCAGGGAGAAAAAGCTCAGCATGATCCACCTCCTCCACGCTGATGTCACCGACAAAGCCTGGCGCGCCTACTACAACGTCTATAACGCGCACGGCCACAACTACCCGGAAGCGTTCTACGAGGAGATGATGCGCCTGGAGTTCGAGGCGTTGGGCATGCCTTGCGCCACCCAGGTCGAGTACTTCGTCGCCTACAAGGACGTGGTCGTGGGCAAGCACGTCACCGACACCGAGATCGGCGGCTGCGTGGTGCTGGAGTACAAGGTGGCGCCCGCGCTGTTGCCGCGCCATCAGGCGCAGTTGATCTCCAATCTGAAGATCTCAGGCAAGCCGGTCGGCCTGCTGCTCAACTTCGGCAGCCTCAAGCCCGAAGGGCTGCGGCGGGTGCTGACCGAGCAGGGTCGCACGCCGGCCGCGCCGTGGGACCCTGGGCCGGCCGATCCCGACCTGCTCTATCCCGATCTGACGCTGGAGCTCCGCCGCGGCCTGCACGAGATCTATCGCGAGCTGGGGCCTGGATTCGTCAACCGCGTCTACGTCAATGCCACGCGCGTGGAGCTGCGAGCGCGGGACATCCCATCCCAGCGCGTGCGCAAGCTGGAAGTGATCCATCGCGGGCAGCCCATCGGCGAGGTGACGTTCCAGCATTTCATCGTGGACGAGAAGGTGGTGCTGGCGCCGGTCGCCGTGACCGAGATCAGCCAATCGGAGCAGAACAAGGTGCGCACGATCATGCGCCGGCGGGGGTTGCGGCTGGGTATGATCGCCAATTTCCAGGGGGAGAAGTTGGATGTGAAGTATGTGAGGAACAAGGGGGGATAAGGCCGCGGATTTGGGGGGCGCGGATGGTCTTGCCGCGGATGTGGCGGCGTGGATTGTCTGGCGGCAGATGTGGGGGGCGCGGATGGTCCGGCCGCGGATGTGGCGGCGTGGATTGTCTGGCGGCAGATGTGGGGGACGCGGATGGTCCGGCCGCGGATGTGGCGGCGTGGATCATCCGGCCGCGAAGGGCCGCGAAGGACTGACCGAGAAAGATTTGTCCGCCGCGCAAGCCCCCGCATCTGGGAGAACCGGCATTTGCTGTGGAGCGTCCGTAATCGGCGGCAGCTCCGTCATCAGACGCGAACACCGCTGTGCACAATCAATCCGCGCCGCCCCGATCCGCGGCTGTTATTTTTCTGGAGGGATGCCATAAAACGCACACAACTCCGTCGCATATTGGCTGTCGTCGCCAGGCTGACGATCGTGTTGACCTCGTCTATCTGCGTACACTCCTCGCTGGATCTTGAAGCGGGCAGGCGCAAGGCCGTGCCCCACCCCGGATGATCGAGAAGATACGAAGCCAGAGCGTGCCGCAACGGCCCGGCGTCATACCGGGCCGTTGAATTTACAGATCGAGGTTCTTGTTTGCACATACCATATCCGCCGGCCCGGACCTATCTGCTGGAAGCGCTGCACGGCACCCAGGCCCTTTACAACGGCTGGCTGCCGCGGGACGCGGTCGAGCAGGTCGCCGCGTATCTGCGCGTGCCCCTGGCTGATGTCTACGGGGTCATCGAGTTCTACGAGATGTTCCACGCCGAACCGGTCGGCCGCCAGGTGATCCGCGTCTGCCGGGACGCATCGTGCGCGGTGGCGGGCGCCGACCGGCTGCTGGGCAGTCTGTGCGCCCGGCAGGGCATCGCGGCCGGCATCCAGGCCACGGCGCGCAACGTGGGGATGGTGCTGGGCGTCGGGTTGGCGGGCGCCATCTTCACGACTGTCCTGAGCCAGGAAGGCGGCGCGCCGGGCATATCCCTGGGCCAGACGCCGGCGCTGTTCGACGCCGTCCACGTCAGCTTCCGGGTCGCGGCCGGGACAGCGGGCTAAATTAGCCTTGCGAAGGTTTTTGCCCCGACTTGGGCTAGAAATGGCGTCTTCGGGAACCTTCGCAAGGCTAATCGCGCAAGTTATTTGATTCTCAGTCCTTAGCGTGAGCATTTTCAAAAATGCGTTCAGAATGGTATAATGGTGTGCACGAGGACAATGTGCGCCTTAACCTGAATACTGTTAAGTTATCACGTGGTGAGCCAAAGGAGGATCCGATGTCTGACCAGGAGGGCAAGGCCATATCCCAGATGGAGTCGCCGCGCGAGGTGGACCGCATCCGTGACATCATCTTCGGCCCGCAGATGCATGATTATGACCAGCGGTTTCAAGTAGTGCAGCGCGATCTGGATCGACTCCAAGGGGAGCTCGAGCGGTTGACCCGGCAACTAGCCGAGCAGGATGCCGAACAGGGGCGGGGACTTCAGGAACTGCGCCAGGAGATGCGCCAGGCCGACGGCGACCTGCGCGATGAGCTCCGGGAGACGGCCCAGCAGTTGATGCATGACAAGGTCGATCGCGGTGTGCTGGGGGATCTCTTCATCGAGCTGGGCAACAGCCTGAAAACCGGTGCTGTGCACGATGCTGTGCACGATGCTGTGCACGGTGCAAGGGATGTCGAGGACACGGCAGACGCGGTAGCGTCGGCCGATGCCCACGGGGATACAGACCTGGATGCTTTGCGCACGATCCTGGTCGGCCAGGATCGCCAGAAGATAGCCGAGTTGAAGACCCGGGTGGCCGACCTGGAGTTGCGGATTCAGGATCGGTCTGCCCTGATCGCCGTGCTTCTGCCAGTCATCGGTGACGCGATTCGCCGCAAGATCCAGGATAGCCGCGAGGAGATGGTCGAGGCGCTCTACCCGATCATCGGCCAATTGGTCGTACGCGCGGTGGCCGAGGCGATCCGCGACCTGGCCCGCAACATCGACACCCGGATGCAGACTTCCTTGAGCCCTCAGGTGATTGGGCGGCGATTGTGGGCGCGGTTGCGCGGGGTCTCCAACGCGGAAATGGCCCTGCGGGAAGCGTTGCCGTTCAGCGTGCGGGAGATCTTCCTGATTCATCGCGCCACCGGGCTGTTATTGCTCGATCTCTCGAGTGATCCCGAGGCTTCGTCCGACTCGGATCTGATCAGTGGCATGCTCACTGCGATCCGGGATTTCGTTCAGGACACCTTTGGCCGGGGGCGGGCTGGGGAGCTGGACGAGATCCAGTACGGCGACCAGCGGATCTTGATCGAGGCCGCGCGTCACGTCTACCTGGCCGTGGTGGTTGACGGCGTGGAGCCCCCAGGTTTTCGGGCCGAGATGCGTGAACGCTTGATCGATATCCAGAACGGTTACACGGCCGTTCTGCAAGATTATGATGGTGATGCTTCCCGACTGGCTCAGGCCGCCGGCCCGCTCCGGGCGCTAATGATGGCGCAGCCGGCGCCCCCCGAGTCTGGCCCGGGTCAGCGGCGCATCATGATCGGGTTGGCTGGGCTGCTCGCCCTCTGCGTCCTGGCTGCCTGCGTGGGCGAAGCGTGGCTGGTGTGGCAGGGATTCGCCCCACCGCCGGCAGCGGTGGTGGCAGGGCCAACTGAATTCGTGACGGTCGTGGTGACCGAAACGGCAACGCCCTGGGTGGCGCCGACCTCGACCCCGCGGCCGACCCCGACGGCGACTCCGCGGCCTACAGCGACTGTGCCGCCACGACCTACGACCACCCCCTCGCCGTGGCCCACCGCGACGGCCACAGTTGCGCCCATGCCGACCATGCCGGCCCAGGGGCGCGTGGCTGTTCCCCGGTTGAATGTGCGTGCCGGTCCGGGGTTGGGCTACCCGATTCTGATGGTGACCACGGCCGGTACCGTGTACGATCTCGTAAGGCAAGATGCCGCGGGGGATTGGTGGCAGGTTTGTTGCTTATCTGACAGCCGGTTTGGATGGGTCTCGGCACAATTCCTCACTGTCGGCGCCGCGGTGGAGACGGCGCCTGTGATCGAGATGCCTGCGCAGCCTGGGGGATGAAGCGGGCGATCCGGAATCCAGGGTGGCTGTGAAGGAGCGTGTACGTTGGTCGCATACAGCAAGAAGGTGTGCCTGTTGGGCGATTTTGCCGTCGGCAAGACCAGCCTGGTGCGTCGCTTCGTGTACAATCGCTTCGACGACAAGTACATCAGCACCATCGGGGTGAAGGTCAGCCGGAAGGTGGTCGCTGTGCCGGCGTCCGGTCAGGTTGTCGAGCTGACCATGATGCTTTGGGATATGTCGGACAGCGAAGAACTCGATGCTGTGCGAACCAGTTATCTGCGCGGGGCTGCGGGCGCCGTGCTGGTGTGTGATCTGACCCGCCCCGAGACGCTGGAAAGGCTGTTGGCGTACGCCGAGGCGGTGCAGAAGATCGAGTATCACCTGGGTGAGTATCACCTGGGTGAGTATCACCTGGGTGAGTATCACCTGGGTGAGTATCACCTGGGTGATACTCACCTGGACGAAGCGCGGATTGCGGCCATGGCGGCCCATTTGGGCGCGCCCTATTTCTTCACCAGTGCCAAAACAGGCGATGAAATCGAGACCCTTTTCCGTCAATTGGGTCGGCTGCTAGTGGCTTGAGCCTTTCAGGAGGAAGTTGTGGACACGATCGCGGCCCAGTTGATTTTGAAAGATCGCCGGATTGCCTACGCCATCACTGACCGCAATCTGAACGTGGTTGAATTGAGCGGGACCGCGGACATCCTGCGCGGCGAAAGCAACAATTGGCTGGGCCATGCCCTGGTTGAGTTGGCGCCAGAGTTGGTTGGCAGCGAGGACGTATTGGCCGATCTGTTGGCGGGGGTGCTGCCGCGCTTTCAACTGGCCTGGGTGAATCGCGAGCTGCCCGATGGCCAGATTATCTACCTGAACATGGTGGATCTGCCCTATCCTGAGCCGGCCGGCCGGATCGCGGGGTTGATCCATTTGGTGCAGGATGTGACCGAGATGGGCCGGCTCGAACAGCGGATGGCCCAGCAGCGCAACGAATTGCGGCTCCTGCGTGATGAGCTGAATCGCCAGAACCTGGATCTGATCGCTTCGAACACCGAGCTCCAACGCCTGGATGAGATGAAGTCGGCGTTTGTGTCGATCGCCGCCCACGAGCTGCGCACCCCGCTCTCTCCCATCAACGGCTATGTGGAGCTGCTCCTGGAACACGACGGTGACCCCTTGACGGAACGGCAGGTTAAGTATCTCCAGATCATCCAAAGCAGCGCCCGGCGGCTGCTGGCCATCACCAACGACATCCTTGACCTGACCCGCATCGAGGCCGGCCGCATCGAACTGGTGTTGCAACCGACTGACCTGGTGCGTCTGATCGAGGCTGAGGTGGCTGAATACGCGCCGCAACTGGAGGCCAAGGCCCAACGCCTGACACTGTGCGCACCGCTCGGGCTGCCACTGGCGTTGTGCGATGGCGCGCGGGGCATGCAGATCATCGGGAATCTGCTCAGTAACGCCAGCAAATACACGCCGGCCGGCGGCGGCATCACCCTCAGCCTATCTCTGGCCGAAGAACCGGGGTTCTTGCAGGTGGCCGTCGCGGACAACGGCGTGGGGATCGCCCTTACCGATCAGACAAAGTTGTTCGAGCGCTTTTTCCGGGCCGACAGTGCGACCCGGACCGGCGCCGGGGGCGCCGGGTTGGGGCTATACATCGTCCGTTCTCTGGTCGAGCTGCATGGGGGCCGCGTCTGGTTCGAGAGCGCGCTCAATCGAGGCAGCACCTTCTTTGTCACCTTCCCCATCGCCGACAGCGAGTATAGTCAACCCAATGTCTTAAGTTAAGACCTGACAGGTTTCCCGAAGTAGCGTTTCAAGCGGGATTCGGTCTCATCAGAGGTGGATGTATACTGGTCGGAAATCAAACGAGTGCATTCGAAGCCAGAACCGCAAGCTGTCATTGCGAGCGTTTTTTGCGAAGCAATCTCGGATTGCGGCAATCGGGATTGCTTTGCTTCGTACCTCGCAACCGCAAAAAGCGTCTCCTCGCAATGACAAACTGAGTAGTTACCGGCAATGAGGAGTGAAACAACGTGGCCAGCAAGTCAGATGTTGCCCGTTATCGAGAAAATCTGCAAGCCGAGCGAGACGCGATCGCGCTCTATGAACGGCTGGCCGAGGCGGAGCCCAACGCCGACCTGGCCGCGGTCTATCGCCAACTGGCCGATACGGAACGCCAGCACGCCGCGACCTGGGAGGCGCAACTGCGCGAGGCCGGTGAGCCGATACCGGACTCCGGGCCGAGCTGGCGCACGCGCGTCTTGGGCTGGCTGGCGGGGCGGTTTGGCCCAGGCTTTGTGCTGCCCACCATCGTGGGGATCGAGAAACAGGCCAGTTCCGGCTACGACGGGCAACCGGAGGCGGAGGCCCGGGGCATGCCCGCCGATGAGCGTTCCCATGCGCGCATCTTCGGCCATCTGGCCCGCACGACGCGCGGCCTGGAGGGGCGCGCAGTAGCGCGCTTCGAGGGCCGCCACCGGGCGACTGGCGGGAACGCGCTGCGGGCAGGTGTGTTGGGGGCTAATGACGGCCTGGTTTCCGTGTTCAGCCTGATGATGGGGGTGGCCGGTGCGGAGGTTTCTTCGCGATTGATTTTGTCGATCGGGTTTGCTGGCTTGCTGGCCGGCGCGCTGTCGATGGCGTTGGGCGAGTGGCTGTCGGTGCAAAGCTCTCGCGAACTTTACGAACATCAACTGGGCATCGAGAAGCAAGAGCTGGCTGAGATCCCGGAGGAAGAAAAGGCGGAGCTGACCCTGATCTATCAAGCCAAAGGGGTCTCGCGGGAGGAAGCCCGCACCCTGGCTGAGCGTCTGCTCTCGGACGAGACGACCGCGCTGGACACGTTGGCCCGCGAGGAGTTGGGCATCGACCCGCAGGAGTTGGGCGGGTCGGCCTGGGAAGCCGCCATCACATCTTTCTTCCTGTTCGCCATCGGAGCCATCATCCCGGTGTTGCCCTACGTGTTCTTGACCGGCACGGCGGGCGTGATCACCAGTGCGGTGGGCAGCGCGCTGGGGCTGTTCGCGATCGGCGCGGCCATCACGCTGATGACGGGGCGCGGCGTCCTGGTCTCCGGCCTGCGCCAGGTGCTCTTCGGGCTGGCTGCCGCCGCGATCACGTTTGGGGTGGGCCGACTGATCGGGGTGAATGTGGGAGGGTGAGAGCTGGGAACGCCTTATGCGTTTGCCGGCCCGATTCTCGCCAACACCTCACCCATTTGCGGTGTGGCATAGCCACCCAGCGCCTGCACGCGCGCCGCGAACGCCGGGTCCCGGATGATGCTCAGCAGCGGGGCCAGCACCGCGTCTCCAAAGAACCGGGCCGGGATCACCAGGTCGTAGCGTTCCATGTCCAGCGGCACGAAATCGAGGTCCAGCGCGCGAGCGGCCGCCAGGATGCCCATGCCGCAATCCGCCGCGCCGGACGCGACCGCCGCGGCCACGGCCAGGTGGGTGAATTCCTGGCGTGCGTAACCCTGGATGGCGCGCGGATCGATCCCCGCCTGGCGCAGCCGGTAGTCCAGCAGCACCCGCGTGCCGGCCCCGCGTTGCCGGTTGATGAAGACCACGTCCGGGTTGATCAGATCGGCCAGCCCCCGGATCCCCTTCGGGTTGCCCTTGGGCACGATCAACCCCTGCTCGCGCTGGACGAAGCCCAGCAAGATGACCGGAGTCTGGGGCAAGATGCGCTGGATGTAGGCGATGTTGTACTCGCCGGTCTCCTCATCCAGCAGGTGCGAGCCGGCGAAGTGCGCTTCTCCGCGCCCCAACGCCAGCAACCCGCCCAGGCTGCCCACGTTGGCCGAGGAGAGGCTCCGGCCGGGGTAGCGCTGGCCCAGCTCGTCGGCCAGCAGGTCCAGGGTCAGGTCATGGCTGCCGATGGCGACTGGCGTCTGCCGGATCGCGTCCGGCGACCGGTACAACTCCACGGTGACCGCCGCGCCCGCCTCGAAGCCCTGCTCGCCGCGCGGGATGCGCACGATCCCGTCGGCCCGCACCAGCGACATCAGCACACCCGACCCGCCGGGCAACGGCGTGGCCACGACGCGCTCGCCCACCTGGCCCACGGTGACGCGCATGAACTCCTCTTCCCCCATCGGGCTGACCACTTTGCGGGTCAGAGTGGCCGCGATCTTGGGGCGGTCCACGGGCGCCTGGCCGAGCCAGCGCGTCAGGAGCGGTTTCACCACCAGCTCGCAGGTCATCGCGGCCGAAACCGGATAACCGGGCAGCCCCGCGACCGGGACGATTTTGGATTGCGGATTGCGGATTGCGGATTGCGGATTTGGGATTTTGGATTTTGGATTGCGGATTGCGGATTGCGGATTGGTGTCCCCTTCCCCCGAGCACCCCTGAGATCCACCGAGCTCCCTTGGTTCCTGCAGTTCCTCTGTTCCCGGCACATTGATTACGCCGAGGATGACCGGGTGGCCCGGCCGGATGGCGATGCCGTGGACCAACACGCGGCCCAGCTCGGCGACGATGCGGGCGGTGAAATCCTCGGACCCGGCCGAAGACCCCGCGTTGACGATCACCAGGTCGTGGCTGCGAGCAGCCTCGGCGATCCGATCTCGGATGGCGGCGTAATCGGCGGCCAGCGGCGAGAGGCGGGTGACCAGGCCGCCCCACTCGCGCACCAGCGCGCCCAGCACCAGCGAGTTATACTCCACGATGTCGCCCGGGCGCAGATTGCTGCCGGGCGCGACCAGCTCCGTACCCGTCGGCTGGATCGCGACCCGCGGTTGCCGGCGCACGTTCAGCCGGGCGTGGCCCGCTCCGGCCGCCGCGCCGATGTCTTGCGGCCGCAGCCGGTGGTTGGCGGGCAAGATCAGTTCCGTGGCGACCATGTCCTCGCCCATCGGACGGACGTGTTGCCAGGGCGCCACGGCGGAGAGGATCTCGATTGCGTCGGCCCCGGCATGGAGTTGGCGCTGAACTTCCTCGACCATGATCACCGCGTTGGTGTTCGGCGGCAGGGGATCGCCGGTGTCCACGTAGAACGCCTGCTGGTCCACAGCCAGGTGCACGGGGCGGGTTTCGCTGGCCCCGCGCGTGTCCTCGGCGCGCACGGCGTAACCGTCCATGGCCGCGGCGTGATAGTGTGGCGATGAGACCCGCGCCCACACCGGTTCGGCCGTGATCCGGCCGGCCGCATCCTCCAGCGCGACCGATTCGCCGGACAGCGGGCCGTCCAGGTTAGCCGCGGCCAGGGCGGTCCACCAGCGAGCCAGCGCCTCTTCCAGGGGGATGTCTTCCAGGTATGGGGAGTGAGTGTGTGCCGTCATGTCAGCCCTTTGTATCTGTTTTAGAACTCTTGCGAAGGTTTGTGAGCAGATCTCAGGCCGGAAGTGCCCTCGTCAGCCAAGAATCGCTCTATCGGTAAGGCTATTCGCAACCTTCGCAAGGGTGGCT
>PHCA01000165.1 GCA_002842085.1 Chloroflexi bacterium HGW-Chloroflexi-1 | reverse complement strand
CCACCCACAGCAATCCGGCGGATTGCGCTACAGAGCCATCTTCAGGACAGAGCGGTTCATGCTATGATGGCGCCCTTGGGCGCGGCGGTGAGCACCTCGACGCCGTCCTCGGTGATGAGGACGATATCCTCGATCCGCACGCCGCCCCAACCGGGCAGATAGATGCCCGGCTCCACGGTGACGCAGTTGCCGGGCGCCAGCGCCGCGGTGTTGGTCCGGCTGAGACGAGGCTCTTCCTGCACGGCGAGACCTACGCCATGCCCGAGGTGGTGGCCGAAGTATTCGCCATAACCAGCCTCGGTGATGATCTCCCGCGCCACCGCGTCCGCCTCCTGGCCGGTCATCCCGGGGCGCAGCGCCGCCTCGGCCGCCTGCTGAGCCCGCAACACCGTGTGATACACCTCCCAGAAGCGCCCGGGGTCGGCTGGCTCGCCCAAACAGATCGTCCGGGTGATGTCGGAGCAGTAGCCGTTGAGCCGGGCGCCCATGTCGATCACGATCGGCACGCCGGCCGGCAGCGGCGTGTCGGTCGCCCGGGCGTGCGGCCGGGCGCCGTTCGGCCCGCCGGCCACGATGATGTCGAACGACACCGCTTCCGCGCCGTGGGTGCGCATGTAGCTCTCGATCAGCCACGCCAGCTCGCGCTCGGTCATGCCGCCATGCGCCTGCGCCAGCGCGGCCGCCAGCGCTTCGTCAGCCAACTGGATCGCTGCACGCAACGCTGAAATTTCAACGGCGTCCTTGACCGCCCGCAACCGGATGACCAGCTCCTTGGTGGGCGCCCACTCGGTGTCTGGCGCGGCCTTGGACCACGCCTGGACGTCGGCGAAGGTGGCGAAATCGGCCTCGAAGCCGAGCCGGCGGACCCCGGCCCGCGCCAGCATGGCCGGCAAGACATCGGCGAAAGTCCGCTCCATGGGGACCAGCTCGAAGTCGGGACATTCCATGCCCACTTGCTCGAAATAGCGAAAATCTGTGGCGAAAAGCGCCTGGTCGGCCGTGATCAACAACCAGCCGGCCGAACCGGTGAACCCGCTGAGGTAACGGCGGTTTTCGGGCTGGCTGACCAGCAATGCGTCGATGTCGGCTTCGACCAGCGCGGCCCGCAACTTGCGTCTTTGCGTCTTTGCGTCTTTGCGTTAGTGATTTTGCTCAGTGTACAAGAATTCCACTGTTCAGGTGCTGATCATCCGCCGCCGCCCTTCGCCCGCGGGTGCGCCCGCAACACCGTCTCCCGCAGATGAGTCTGGCTCACCTCGGTGTAGATCTGCGTCGTGCTCGGGCTCTCGTGGCCCAACAACTCCTGCACGAAACGCAAATCCGCGCCGCCATCCAACAGATGCGTGGCGAAACTGTGGCGCAGCATGTGGGGGGTCACAGGGTGCTCGATCCCCGCGGCCCGGGCATAGGTCTTCAACGTGCGCGTGAACATGCTGACGGAGAGCCGCTCGCCGAAACGGTTCAGGAACACCGCCTCCGCCCCCCCGCGCCCCCGCGCCCTCGTTCCTCTACGCCCCGGCGCCGCCGCGCCGCCGCGCCGCCGCGCCGCCGCCAACCGTCCGCGCCCGTCCTCCAGGTAGGCCCGCAACGCGGCCACGGCCGGCGCACCGATCAGCGCCACCCGCTCCTTGGCCCCTTTGCCCACCACCCGCACCTGCGCCTGGGCCAGATCCAACGCGTTCACGTCGAGCGCCAGCAGCTCGCTGACCCGCAGTCCGCCCGCGTAGAGCAGCTCCAGCATGGCCCGATCACGCTGGCCCCGCGGGGTGAGAGGATCGGGCGTCGCCAACAGCGCCTCCACCTCTTCGACCGCCAGCGGCCGCGGCAACCGTTCCGGCAGTTTGGGCGCCGAGATCGCCTGAACGGGGTTGCCCTCGACCAGGTCTATGCGATTGAGATAGACATAGAACGAGCGCAGCTCGGACACCCGCCGGGCCACGCTGGCCTTGACGAGACCCTGGGTATGCAGGCTGGCCAGCCACGCCCGCAACAGCGCCGGCGTCACCTGGTCCCAGGCGATCACCCCGCGCCCCTGGGCAAACACCATGAACTGCGTGATTTCGCGCCGGTAGTTGCTGAGCGTGTGCGGCGACGCGTTGCGTTCGGCGTTCAGGTACTTGATATAGCGTTCCAGTGCGTCTTCCATTCACGCGCCCTCGAACTCGACCCGGGTGCGCTCATGGCAGGCGATGCACTCCGCCCAGACCTTGTTGGCCACCACCAGGAGGCCGCCACAGCGCGGGCATGGCTGCGGTATCGGCCGCTTCCAGGACGTGAAGTCGCACTCCGGGTAGTTGGCGCAGCCATAAAAGGTCCGGCCGCGCCTGGACCGCCGTTCGGCCAGATCACCGCCATCCTTCGGACAGGCCACGCCGATCTTGATGATCAGCGGTTTGGTGAAGCGGCAGGTCGGGTAGCTCGCGCAGCCCACGAACTTGCCGTAGCGGCCCAGCTTGATCACCAGGTCGCCGCCACACTCGGGACAGACCTCCCCGGTCTTCTCCGGCGCCACCACGACCCGCGCCATCGTGCGCTCGGCCTCCCGGAGCTGCGGGCTGAAGAAGTCGTAAAAATCGCGCAGCACCGGCGCCATCTCCTCCGTACCGGAGGCGATGCTGTCCAGGTGCTCCTCCATGCCGGCGGTGAACCCCACGTTGAACAACGAATCAAAATGTTTGACCAGCAGATCGTTGACAGTGCAGCCCAGGTCGGTCGGGGCAAGCCGTTTGTCCGCCCGTTCCACGTAGCCCCGATCCAGGATGGTCGAGATGATCGCGGCATAGGTGCTGGGGCGGCCGATGCCGTTCTCTTCGAGCGTCTTGACCAGCGACGCCTCCGAATAGCGCGGGGACGGCTGTGTGAAATGCTGCTCCGGGATCAGGCGCAACAGGTCCAGCGGCTCCCCCTGCCTCAGCTCCGGCAAGATCTCCTGGCCGGTCAGCCCGGCGCTTTCGTCCATCGCGTCCCGTTCATCGACGGCGCTGCCGTCGCGCCCGTTGCCCCCGGCGGCCCCCGCGGGCCGCCCATCGTCATTGAGTATCCCGTTGGCGCCGCCATTGGTCGGGCCGGCCGCGCCCCCGGAGTAGACGGCCAGGAAGCCGGGGAATTTGATCGCGGAACCGCTGGCCCGGAACAGGTAGGGTCGATCCAGCGCGCCCGGTTGACCGGCCTCGACCTCCACAGTCACCGTGTCGTAGACCGCGGCCGCCATCTGGCTGGCGACGAAACGTTGCCAGATCAGCTCGTAAAGGCGGTACTGATCCCGCTTGAGCTTGTCGCGCAACATGCTGGGGGTGCGCTGGCTGGAAGTGGGCCGGATGGCCTCGTGGGCCTCCTGTGCGTTCTTGGCTCGCGACCGGTAGACATTGGGCTTGGCCGGCAGATATTCCGGCCCGTACGTCTCGGTGATCAGCGCGCGGGCCTCAGCGACAGCCTCCTGCGCGACGTTGACGCTGTCGGTCCGCATATAGGTGATGAGGCCGATGGGGCCTTCCTCGTTGCCGTCGCTGCGCTCGAGGTCGATCCCTTCGTACAGGTCTTGCGCCACGCGCATGGCACGCGCAGCCGTCATGCCCAGCCGCTGTGCGGCATCCTGCTGCAACGTGCTGGTGGTGAAGGGCGCGTAGGGCCGCCGGCGGCGTTCGCCGCGTTTCACACCGGCGACGTCGTAGGCCGCATCGCGCAGGTCGGCCACCACCTGATCAGCGTCGGCGCGAGCCTTGAGGTCGGCCTCCGCGCCGCGGATGCGGACCAACCGGGCGCGGAAGCCCGGCCGCGGCTGCTGAGTGCGGGTAGTCTGTTGCGCCAGCTCCGCGTCGATCGACCAGTACTCCACCGGCACGAAGGCCAGGATCTCGCGCTCCCGCTCGACGATCAGCCGCAACGCCACCGACTGCACCCGCCCGGCCGAAAGCCGGCTCTTGACCCGGTCCCACAACAGCGGGCTGATCTGGTAGCCCACCAGCCGGTCCAGGATGCGCCGGGCCTGTTGCGCGTCCACCAACTGCATGTCGATGTCTCGGCTGTGCGCGAACGCGTCGGCGATCGCGTGCCTGGTGATCTCGTGGAACACCACGCGCCGCGTCCGCTCGGGCGGGATCTCGGCCGCCTCCAGCAGATGCCAGGCAATGGCCTCGCCTTCCCGATCGGGGTCGGTGGCCAGGTAGATCTCCTTGGCACGGGCCGCCGCGCTCTTCAACGCCTTGACTACGCCCCGCTTCTCGTTGGGCACCCGGTAGGTGGGCTCGAAGTCGTGCTCCAGGTCCACCGAAAGCTTCGAGCGCAGCAGGTCGCGCACGTGCCCCACCGAGGCTCGCACGTCGTAGCCACCACCCAGGAACCGGCCGACCGTGCGCGCCTTGGCCGGCGATTCAACGATGACGAGCTTGCCGGAGTGGGTATTAGATATTGGATATTGGGTATTGGGGGCAGCTCTGTTTCCTTGTTTCCTTGTTTCCTTGTTTCCTTGCTCCCTTGTTTCCTTGTTTCCCCGTCTCTACATCCGGCTGGGGCAGGCCGACGTGATCCGCCGTCGCGCCGATCCTGAAAAGACGCGTGCCGCATTCGGCACAGACGCCCTCGGCAGCCGGCCGGCCGTTGGCCATGAAGATCGCGCGGCCGTCCTTCATTGGGCGCATCGCCTTGCACTTGACGCAGTACGCCTGCACGTCCTGCGTTAGCGGCGCGGAGGGCGACGGAGACGTCGGGGCAGCAGGACGCGAAGGCGCGGCGTCAGCCTCCTTGTTCCCTTGTTTCCTGGTCTCCTTGTCTACCCGCTTCTTCGTCGTCGCCTCGGGCTTCACCAAAGACGCGTGCGCGGGCGTCGCGCCGATCTTGAACAGCCCAGTCCCGCACGCGGGGCAGACCCCCCGCGTGGCCGGCCGGCCGTTCGACATGTGCACAGGCGCCGCGTCCTGGATCGGACGCATGCCTTTACACTTTACGCAATACGCAGTCAGTTCTTGTTCACTCATTCCGTGTGCGGCTTTCGCCCCAATGTCTTCACAGGTACTTCTCCTTGCCATCCGCCTCCAGGTGCGTGACGAGGGTCCGAACTTCCTCAGATCGCGACCGCGGACACACCAGCAACACGTCCGGGGTGTCCACGATGATCATGTCCTCCAGACCCACTGCGGCCACCAGGCGCGCGGTGCCCCGGACGAAGCAGTTGTGGCTGTCGATCAACAACGCCGGCGCGTGCAGGACGTTGCCCTCCTGGTCGCCCGGCAGCACCGCCATCAGCGCGGACCAGTTCCCGATGTCGCTCCAGCCGAAATCGACCGGGATGACGGACACGTTCTCGGCGCGCTCCATGATGCCGTAGTCGAGCGACACGCTTACCACCCGAGACCACTCGTCGTTCAGCACGTACTGCGCCGATGGGCTATCCGCCGCGTCGGCGATACGCATGAGCGCGGCGTGCAGGCCCGGCAGTTGCGCGGCATACTCGGCCATCAGTCGGTCGGCTCGCCAGATGAACATGCCGCTGTTCCAGGTGTGCCGCCCATCCTCGACGAACCGGATCGCGGTCCCCTGGTCCGGTTTCTCGGCGAACCCGGCCGAGCGGTAGACGCGAAAGCCATCGACGATGACCTGGGCCACGCCCTGTTCGATGTAGCCGAAACCGGCCGCCGGGTAGGTCGGACGGATGCCCAAAGTCACGATGGTCCCGTCAGCCGCCACCTTCCCCGCGGCAGCCAGCGCCGCCCTGAACTGCCCGGTGTCCAGGATGTAGTGGTCGGCGGTCAACATGACCATGATCGCATCGGGGTCACGTCGTAGTAAGTGGATGGCGGCCAGACCCGCGGCCGGCGCCGAATTCCGGCCGGCCGGCTCCAGGAAGAAATTCTCGGCGGGCAGAGCGGGCGTCTGTGCCCGCAGCACCTCGGCCAACGCGACATTGGTCACCACGCAGATGCGCTCCGGCGGGAAGAGCAGCGCCAACCGATCCACCGCATGCTGGAACATGGTCCGGTCGCCGATCAGCTTGAGCGCTTGTTTCGGTTGTTCCTTGCGGCTCAGCGGCCACAGGCGGGTACCCGTGCCGCCGGCCATGATCACGGCATAGTACATGGTTGCAAGATTCCTCCGTTGGATCGTGCAGTGACGTGCTGGGCGTCAGGGGTTAGGGGTCAGGTATTGGGTATTGGGTATTGGGTGTTGGGTATTGGGTGTTGGGTGTTGGGTATTGGGTGTTGGGTGTTGGGTATTGGGTATTGGGTATTGGGTATTGGGTATTCCTGTCCTATACGCACCACGCACCACGCACTACGCCGCCCGTCCTACTCCACCACGTACACCGGCCCCGCCTCCCGCGCCCGGATGTACTGCATCCCCCCGACCTGGCGCACCAGCCCCTTGAGCTCCATCAGCGCCAAGGTGCTCGACACGGTGGCGATGGGCAGACTGGTAGCACGGCCCACCTCGTCGACGTGGACCGGCTCTTGCGCCAACTGCTCCAGCAGCAACGCCTCGGTGGCGTCGGTGGGCAGCAACATCTGCGCCTCCACGTGCTCGGCCACCGTCGTCATGTTGAGCGCCTCCAGCACGTCGTTGGCGCACAGCACCGGCTGCGCCCCATCCCGGATCAGGCGATTGGTGCCCTGGCTGCCCCGTTGGAAGATGCTCCCCGGCACCGCGAACACGTCCCGGCCTTGATCGGCCGCGAAATCCGCGGTGATCAGCGCGCCGCTCCGCTCCCCGGCCTCGACCACGACAACGCCGCGGCTCAGCCCGCTGATGATGCGGTTGCGCGGCGGGAAGTTGCTGGCCTCAGGTGGGATGCCCAGCCCGTATTCGCTGACCAACGCACCGTGCCCGACGATCTCCTCCGCCAGCTTGCAGTTCTCCCACGGATAGATTATGTCTACCCCGGAGCCGAGCACGGCGATCGTCCGGCCCCCTACCTCCAGCGCGGCCCGATGCGCCTGCCCGTCGATCCCCCGCGCCAGCCCGCTGACGATGGTCACGCCCGCCCGAGCCAGGTCGCCAGCCAACATGCGAGCCGCCTCCCGGCCGTAGGCCGAGGCGCGACGGGTGCCCACCAGCGCCACCGCCCAGTCGTCTTCGGGGCGGAGCTCGCCGCGCACATACAGCACCGGCGGGGGATCGTAGATGGTGCGCAGGTGCTCCGGATAGCGCGGGTCATCCCACGTCAGGACATCTACTCCAGATGTCTCCACCCTGGTCAACTCAGCGGCCAGATCCAGCTCGCCCCGGGCCTGCACCAGGCTCGCCAGCGAACGGCGGTCCAGGCCGACTTCGCACAGGGCATCGGCTGAGGCGTGCCAGGCCGCCTCGATCGTCCCGAACGCGTCAAGCAGCGCCCGGAGCCGTGCCGGCCCGATGCCACGCACCCGATTGAAC
This sequence comes from Chloroflexi bacterium HGW-Chloroflexi-1, assembly GCA_002842085.1. Classification (GTDB taxonomy): domain Bacteria; phylum Chloroflexota; class Anaerolineae; order CG2-30-64-16; family CG2-30-64-16; genus CG2-30-64-16. The sequence goes on along the minus strand of PHCA01000165.1, from coordinate 15,836 downwards.
GCGATCCAATAAGCCAGAGGATCCACGAAGGCGCCTTCCTGTGAGCGGACCAGGTAACCCACTCGCTGTAGCCGGTCTCCTGACCGAGCCACCGTGGGGCATTGCTCGCTGTGGCCGGTCTCCTGACCGAGCCACGGTGGCGGATATCCCTATCGGCCGCCAGCATACTCGATGGTCCATTTTTTGTCAAGGAAATCAAAAATCAGTCGCGCAACCCGTCCGGCAGGGCTACTACCATTTTGCCCGCAGCCAGATCCACCTGGAGAACCACCTCGCGCAAGGCCGGTAGGAGCAACTCCCCCTCCGATCCCGCGACCACGTAGACGTCGTTGGCGCCGGTAAACAGAATCTCGGTCAACCGACCCAGCGCCTCGCCATCGACCGTCTCCACGGCCAGACCAATCAGATCGTGGGCGTAGTTCTCGTGCTCGCCCAACGGCATGGCCTGATCCTCGGGGATCAGCAGATACTTGTCCCGCAGCAGCTCCGCGGCGTTCCGATCGGGCACAGACGCCAGGAGCACCAATAGCAGGTTCTTGTGCGGCCGCGCCGCGACTATCTCGGCCGGCGCCGCAGCGGCCTCAGAGCCCAGATAGATCCGGGCGCCCGGCTGAAACCGCTCGGGGTAATCGGTCAGCACCGCAACCTTGACCTCGCCGCGGATGCCGTGCGGCCCGACGATCTTCCCGATCGCCATGTAGTGGGGCGCAACATGCGCCGGCGCCTGTTGTGCGCGGGTTGCCATGTCGTTCTCCTCAAGCCGCGCCCCGGCGTACACCGGGGCTTGACGCGCAGCGGAGGCGCCTCACAGCGCCCCCGCATTGTGCGGTAACTATCTTGACATTGTTACATTCGTCATTGCGAGCGCTGTTTGCGAAGCAATCGAGATTGCCGCAATCTCTTGCGACAAAGGCGAAGATTGCTTTGCTTCGTGCCTCGCAACCGCACACACCGCTCCTCGCCACAGCGAGGCCCTCGCAATGACACGGGAAATCTAACAATGTCAAGCTATCTTGACAATGACTACAGTAGCCACGTCAGACGATCTCCAGGACCACCCGGCGATCACCCGTTGCCACCCGCAACAACGTCCGCATGGCGTTGGCCACGCGGCCATCCTTGCCGATGACCCGGCCCATGTCGCTTTCGTCCACGCTCAGTTCCAGAACAGTGACGCTGCCGCCGCGGACCTCCTTGACGGAAACCGCATCGGCGTTCTCCACCAGTGCCTTGGCGATATACTCAACCAGATCTCGTTCCCTCACCCTTGGGCCTCCTTTCAGGATGCGGAGACACGGGGTCCGGGCGACGTCATATTGAACAGCTAGCCCTCAACGGTGGTCGCCCTTTCGCCGTGTCACCAATGGGGGTGAATGTCAGACGCTCGCTGAGGCTGCTTCGGGGGCGTAGACGCCGGCCGCCTTCAGCAACCGCTCGACGGCCTGGCTGGGCTGCGCGCCCACGCCAAGCCAGTAGCGCGCCCGATCCATGTCGATACTGAGGTTCTCTGGCTCGGTGCGCGGGTTGAAATGCCCGATGTTCTCCAGGATCCGGCCATCGCGCGGGGCGCGTTGGTCAGCCACGACCACCCGATAGGTCGGCTGCTTCTTGGCGCCCTGCCGGCGCAAACGAATTCGTACCATTTAGCTTCGCTCCTTTATGCTGTGGGTTTGTGAGCAGATCTCAGGCCGGAAGTGCCCTCGTCAGCCAAGAATCGCTCTATCGGTAAGGCTATTCGCAACCTTCGCAAGGGTGGCTGAGCAGTTACCGTAACATGTCCATCAGACCGCGCATACCGCGCCCACCAGAACCCAACTGTTTCATCATGCGTTGCATCTGGCGGAACTGGTCGAGCAGGTCGTTGATGTCCTGGACCGTCGTGCCGGACCCGCGCGCGACGCGGCGTTTGCGGCTGCCGTTGAGAACGCGCGGGTTACGCCGCTCCTCGCGCGTCATCGAGCTGATGATCGCCTCGATGGTGCAGAGCTGCTTGTCGGTGGTCTCGGGCGCCATCTCCTGGGTAAGCCGCCCCATGCCAGGAATCATCTCCAGGATCTGCGTCAACGGCCCCATCTTCTTGATCTCTTGCAGTTGCTTCAAGAAATCTTCCAGATTGAACTCGCCCTTGACGAGCTTGCGGCCCATCCGCTCCGCGTCAGAGCGGTCCATCGTCTCGCCGGCCCGCTCGATCAGGGTGAGCATGTCGCCCATGCCCAAGATGCGGGAGGCCAACCGATCGGGATGAAACGGCTCCAGCGCATCCGATTTCTCGCCGACGCCCAGGAACTTGATCGGCACGCCGGTGACTTCGCGCATGGAGATCGCCGCGCCGCCGCGCGCATCGCCGTCCACTTTGGTCAGGATCAGACCGGTCAGCCCCACCCGCTCATGAAAGCCCTGGGCGACGTTGACCGCCTCCTGGCCCGTCATGGCATCGGCCACCAGCAAGATCTCCTGCGGTTTGACCAGCGCCTTGATCCGCTCCAGTTCTCCCATCAGCGCTTCGCTGATCTGCAAGCGACCGGCCGTGTCGATGATCATCACATCGTAGGCGCCTTCGCGCGCACGCCGGAGCGCGTGGCTGGTGATCTCCGGCGGCGGGACCTGGGTACCCTCGCTGAACACCGGGATGTCGATCTGCTTGCCCAACACCTCGATCTGGGTGATGGCGGCCGGCCGATAGGTGTCCGCGGCGACCAACAAGGCGCGCTTGTTGCCCTTGCGCAGGTTCAAAGCCAGCTTGGCGGCTGTGGTCGTCTTACCCGAACCCTGCAACCCTACCAGCATCACCACGTGCGGCGCCGGACCGGACAGGTTCAAACGGGACGGTTCGCCGAGGGTCTTCAACAGCTCCTCGTGAACGATCTTGACCACCTGCTGAGCGGGCGTCAGGCTCTTCATCACCTCGACGCCCACTGCGCGCTCCTTGACGCGGCCGACCAGGTCCTTGACGACCTTGTAGTTGACATCGGCTTCCAACAGCGCCAGACGGACCTCGCGCAGCGCGGCGTCGACGTCCTGCTCAGTCAACCGGCCGCGCGTCGCCAGTTTTTCAAAGACGACTTTCAGTTTGTTTTGCAGGCTCTCGAACATCCCCCGCCCCTGCTGCCCTTGGCGCAGCACACACAGCCACTCTCGCGCACGGGCCGGCCCATCGGCCGGCCCCCGCGGACCCCNNNAGCGTTCTATCCAGCGCCCCCCTGAGTAGTTACCCCGATTCTAAGATGGATTGCGTTTTTAGTCAAGTCTATGGTATAATCGCCTCAGGCGTCAACAAGTTGCGGGAATCGCGCGCTATCGAGATGATACGATACCGGTTTTCCTTCCACCCAGGATGCTCGCCGAACCGACCTGGACCAAGCCCGCAACAGGATGGCTAAAATGATCTATAAGGACCCATTACCGGATGGACAGAACGTGCGCGTGACGTTTGAGCTGCCCTCTAGCATCTGGGCCGAACGGGTAAACCTGGTAGGCGATTTCAACGACTGGGACACCACCCGGGACGAGATGCGCCAGGGCCGGGCCGATGGCAACTGGCGGATCACCCTGACCCTGCCGGCTGGCCGGGAATACCAGTTCCGCTATCTGGTCAACGGCCGGGATTGGCAAAACGACTGGCACGCCGACAGATACGCCCCCGGCCGCTTCGGCACCGACAACTCCGTCGTGAGCACGTGAGGTCACTGGTGGAATGCGGGGCGTGAGGACTGGCCAGCCATCCCACACTGCCCCAGTCCGTTGCCGCGCCCATATCACATCCCACTCGATCTTGAACACACAGGGGCGCATGCAGAACTTGGGGGAGAATTTCGCCATGAATTGCACGAATTGGCACAACTACTCAGCCCTCTGTCATTGCGAGCGCAGTTTGCGAAGCAATCTCGATTGCCGCAATCGGGATTGCCGCAATCAGGATTGCCGCAATCCCCACTATAGCGGAGATTGCTTTGCTTCGTACCTCGCAACCGCAAACTACGCTCCTCGCTGTGGCGAGGCCCTCGCCACAGCGAGGCCCTCGCAATGACAGGCTGAGTAGTTACGAATTGGCACGAAAATAGAAGCCGCCGCCTGGCGGCGAAATTCGTGTAATTCGTGGCAAAAAAGCTCAGAGCGCAAGCCGTAATCTGCACCTCCCCCAACTCATAGATACGCCCAACGCACAGGGGAGCAGAACGTATCTTCTCAATAATCCGGGGTAGGGGCACGGCCTTGCGCCTGCCCGCCAGGGCGACCGCAAGGGTACGCCCCTACAAATTGAGAAGATACAGCAGAACCGGGTTGCCATGATCACAGTCATCGGCGACATCGCCGTAGATATCGTGAACATGTTGCGCGCGCCGCTGGCGCGCGGCAGCGATGCGCCCGCCCGGGTCAGGGTGATGCCGGGGGGCTCGGGCGCCAACGTAGCAGTCTGGCTCGCTCGCCTGGACCAGCAGGTGACCTTCATCGGCCGGGTCGGGGATGACCCCTTCGGCCGGTGGCTGACCGATGACTTGGCGGCCGAAGGGGTGCAGCCGGTCCTGGCCGTGGACGCCGTGCGCGGCACAGGCGTGATCCAGGTGTTGGTGGAACCGGACGGCGAGCGGACCATGGCGCCGGACCGCGGCGCCAACGCGTTCTGGAACGCGGGTGACGTGCCTGAGGAGGTGATCGCGCGTGCCGACCTGCTCCACGTGGTGGGCTACGTGCTGCTCGATCGCTCGAGCCAGGACGGCGCGCTGCAAGCCATGCGCTACGCCCGCGCACACCGCGTCCCGATCAGCCTCGATCCCAGCTCACACGCGCCCCTGCTCAGCCTGGGGACGGCCGAATTCTGGCGGCTGGTCGGACACGTGACCCTGTTGCTGCCCAACCGGCACGAAGCCCAGGCGCTCTCGGGAGAGACAGACCCCGATGCGGCGCTGACCGTCCTCAGGGAACACGCAGCCGTGGTAGCCATCAAATTGGACCGCGCCGGCTGTGTGGCGGCGGCCGGCGCCGAACGCTGGCAAGTGCCGGCGTCGCCGGTCACCATCGCTAACGCGACCGGCGCGGGGGACGCGTTCAACGCGGGCTTCCTGGCAAGCTGGCTGGCCGACGGGGACACCGGCGCTGCCTGTCTGGCCGGGGTGACCCTGGGCGCCCAGGCGGCCGCCTTGGCGACGACCCGCTGAGGCCGAGTGTTGGGGATTGGGGATTGGGGGGACGTAGGAACCACATAGGCGCAAGGTACGGTTGACACGGCCTGCTTCTCGGTGTAAGATCATCTCTGACACGCCTTCCCAATCGTTGGGGTCTGGGGGCAACATGGTGACAATTCTGGCACGAAGCTGGGGCGAATGGATCATAGAACCGCTCGCTCGGTTTCTGGGCCGCCTGGGGTTGACACCCAACGCGATCACGGTGTTGGGCTTTCTGCTGACGGCTGCGGTGGCCGTTGTGCTGGCCACCGGGCAAACACAGCTCGCCGGCGGGTTGTTGATCCTGACCCTGGGGGCCGATGCGATCGACGGCGCGCTGGCGCGCATGATGAACGCCGTCAGCCGGTTTGGCGCCTTCCTCGATTCCACCCTCGATCGCTGGACCGAAGTGTTCCTTTTCGGCGCGCTGATCTGGCGCTTCCTGCAAACTGATCAGGACACCGGCGTCATGCTCGCCGCCGCGGCGATGGCGACGTCGCTCCTGGTCAGCTACACCCGCGCGCGCGCCGAGGGGGTCGGTCTCACGTGCAAAGCCGGGCTGCTGACCCGTTTCGAGCGGCTGGTCATTTTCATCGCCGGTCTGATCTTCAACCAGATCATCTGGGCGCTGTGGATCATCACCCTGCTGGCCGGGATTACCGCGATCCAACGCATTTGGGTGACCTGGCAAGCAGATCAGGCCACCGGATAACCCTCAAAGGACTGAATTCGGCATGTTCGGGCTAGATCGGCTGATTTGCACGTTATCTTTTGCCGCTTTCAGCGTCATACAAGGTGACAAAGCGCACACCGAGGATTCGAACCAACTGGCATTGCTGGAGCGCGCCAGTCGGGCCGATCCGGTCGCCCTGAGCATGCTGTACGATCAGTACCACAGCAAGATCTTCAGCTACGTCTATCACCAGGTAGGCCAGGCGGATTTGGCTGAGGATCTTACGGGGCAGGTCTTCATGCGCATGTTGGAGGCCATCCGCAACGATCGCGCCTGGCGCACGTCCTTTTCGGGCTGGCTCTATCGCATCGCCCACAACCTGATCATCGACTACTACCGCCGCCGGCAGCGCGCGTCCTTTGTGGACATCGACGAGGCGCCGCCGATCAAGGCAACCCAGGGAGATCCCGAGCGGACGGTCGAGCTACGGCTCAACAGCGAACGCTTGCAAGCAGCGCTGGGACAAATCACGGAAGAACAAGCCCAGGTCATCACATTGCGGTTTTTGGAAGAGTTGAGCATCGCCGAAGTCTCGGCGATCATGAACAAGACCGCAGGGGCGATCAAGGCGTTACAATATCGAGCAGTGCTGGCCCTTCGCCGTGTAATGCAGCCATGATGCAACGAAATGACAACATTTTAGCCCACTTGTTGGATGAATGCTACGCGCGCCTGGAAGCGGGTGAAAGCATCACCGCTTGCCTCCAGCGCTACCCGGAGCACGCGTCCAGCCTGGCGCCCCTCTTGGAAACGGTCATGGGGGTGGTCACGCTGCGCGCCGTGCCACAACGTGACCCGGCTGTGGCGGCGCGCAGCCGGACCCGGTTCATGGCTGCCGCCCAGCAGATGGCACGCGCTGGGCTGAGTTCCTGCGGGGGTTCGCCGGGCCGCGGGCCCTGCCGGCCGGACTGATGATTACTTTGCTGTGCGTGATCTTGGTCGGCGTTCTGGGTACCGGCGCGGTGACCGCCTCGGCAACGGCGCTGCCGGGCGACCTCTTGTACCCCGTGAAAACGGTCGCCCAAGAAGCCCGGATCCTGCTCGCTCGCGACCCGGCCATGCGCGCCATCCTGGTCGAGCAATTCGCTGCCGAACGCCTCCAGAACACGCGGGAGATCATCAAACTCCAGCGCCCGGTGCGCAGTCTGACCCTCACCGGCGTCATCGAGGCGATCGAAGGGGACCGCTGGCAGGTGTCCGGCCTCACGCTTATCATCGACCCGCAAACGGTCGTGATCGGCGCGCCGGTCGTCGGCGCACAGGTCCAGGGTACGATGCAAGCGCCGGGAGACGGCACACTGCATGCCGTGCGCGTCGAAGTCGCCCCTCTCGATCCGAGTACGAGCAGTCGGGCCACGGCCACAGCCACCGCGACCCCGCCGCCCACCGCGACCGCCATGGCCCCTGCCACCGCAACCGCTAAAGAGGCCCAACCCAACGCGCCCACCGGGCGGTCGGTTGCGCCGCTCGACATCCCTACCGACCCACCGGCGCCCACCGAGACGCCGCCGGCCACGGCCACGGCTACCGCCACTGCCACCGCGACCGCGACGCCGACAGCTACGCCGACCATCACCAGTACGCCTTCGCCCTCGCCCACCTGGGCCCGGCAAGAAGTCAAGAAACGAATCTTCGGTTGGGTGGTGCGCAGAGACGGCGGCCGCTGGACCGTCGGCGAAATCACCTTCGATACCGACGGCCAGACCGAGTACAACGGCGACCCCGACGTCGGCTGGCAAGTGGAAGTGGTGTTGGTTATGCGGTCGGACGGCTCCTATCTGGCGCGCTCGATCAGCGCGGTGAGCGGCCCCGAGGCCACGCCCGAACCGTTGGACTTCACAGGGATCGTCGAGGCGATCAACGGCGACCAGTGGACCATCCAGGGCCAGGTCGTGAAAGTGCAAGCCGATACGCTTATCGAAGGGGATCCCCACGTCGGATCTTGGGTAACGGTCAAGGCCGAACGGCGGGCCGGCGGCGAAGTCTGGGCCCTGCGCATCAGCGAGCTGACGCTCGTGGAATACGAATTCCAGGGCCCGATCGAGAGCGCCTCGGGCAGCACTTGGCAGATCGGCGGTCAGAGCGTCCAAGTCACCGCCGAGACGACGATCATCGGCGAGCCGGCGGTGGGCCGGCAGGCCCAGGTCTTGGCGGTCAGACAGCCCGACGGCGTGTTGGTGGCCAGGGTGATCTACGTCTTGCCGGAAACGCCGACGCCGACACCCACCCTTCAGGCCGCGGCCATGGTGACCGCCACACCGACGGAGACGCCGGCGCCGACCGAGAGTGCGACCGCAACACCAGAGGCCTCGAGCACGCCGACCCTGACACCGACCGGGCTGCCAACCGCTACGGTCGCGCCAACGTCCACAGCAACGGCGGCGGCCGCGGCCGCCTCCACACCGACGCCGACGCCCAGCGAAGCGCCGGTGGCCACCGCGAGCGCAACGGGCACGCCAGCAGCATCGAGCACACCGACCCCGACGCTACCGGCAACGCTTGCTGAGACCGTCTCACCAACGCCGACCATGCCGTTTATCGAAACAGCCACGCCGACGACAGAGACCATTCGCGAATGAGCGTGGCCGATGTTACCAATACAGCGCAACCAGTCCACATCCAGTATCAGTAGATCACAATTTCAAGCTCCGGCCGGGTCCGTGACCCGCCCGATCACGGATCGGGCGGGAGCAAAGCAGGCTCTACTGAGTATAGAGAGAAAAACAATGAAGGCTGATCCTGGCAAAAAGCGATTGAACCGGCTTTGGATGGCGACCGCGCTGGTGGCGCTCGCGCTGATCGTTGTGGCCGCGAGCGCGTTGCCCACTCATGCGGCCGCGCGGCCGGAAGACCAGGCGCCGCCTCAGCGCTTCGAGGGTTATCTGAAGGCGCAAGGACCCGACAAATGGCTGATCGGTGATTTCAGCGTGCTGGTCGACCAGCGCACCGCGCTGAACGAAAAGCGAGGTCCGGCCACAATCGGCGCCTGGCTGATCGTTTGGGTCAACTCTGACGCCAACGCCGGGCTGCGCGCCGAGTTGATCTTCGTCGACCGGCCGGCCGGCCAATCCGGGCCCATGGTGCAGTTTACCAACCGCCTTAACAAACAGAGCGGCGCCTGGTGGGTGATTGGGGACACCCTGGTGCAGATCACCCCCGAGACCACGCTCATCGGTGATCCCCGGGTCGGGCACCTGGTCTGGGTCATGGCAGACCCCAAGAGCCCGGACCTGCTTTGCGCCGTCATTGTGGAATCGGTGGCCGCGACCCCGGAAAATGTTCCGGTGGAATTCGAGGGTGCCATAGCGCAGGTCGGAGTCGCCGCGTGGCAGGTCGATGGCCGACAGGTCATGATCACAGAGGAAACCGCTATCTGGGGAGACGCGGCCGTGGGCAAATCCGCCGAGGTCAAGGCGGTGCAGGCCCAGGATGGGACGCTGACCGCGCACATCATCCGCGTCGTAGACCAGACGGACGAGCTCACGTTGGGCGTCCTGGTGGCCGCCATCTTGCCCACGGAGACGGGCGCAACCGTATGGGACGTATTGCTGTTCAGCGGTGATCCCGGGGCCTACCCGACCCCAACCACGATCTACGTGAACGGCAACACGCTGGTAGACGAGAGCCGGGCCGTCGCTAAGGCCGGCCAGTGGGCCGAAGTGCGGGGACTGCCCGTGGGCCAGGGTGAGTTCAAGGCGGACATGATCCGCCTCGAAGAGCCCGTGCCGGTGACCATCGCCGGTGACGCCGAGTTGGTCTCCGACGAGACCGCCGCGGGGGCATGGTGGCGGATTGCGGGCCAGCGCGTATGGGTGTCGCGCCAGGTTGCGGCGACGGTGGTCGATCCGCAACGCAAGGAGGGTGCGGCGATCCAGGGTTTGCTGCTGGGTAACGGTGTCGTGTGGGTCAGGCAATTGCAGGCGCCGCAGTCAGGAGATCGAGGGAACGGTGGCTAAGAAGCGGATTTGCTGGCTTCTGAAACGGTGGAGCAGCTTGCTGGCCATCTTGTGGCTGGCAGCCACTGTCAGTGCGCCGCGCCCGCAAACGGTTGTCGCCAGTACGACAACGCAGCCATGGAGCACGCCGGCGGCCGTGGCTGAGCAGATGCCTCACGCGGCCCGCCCGGCGCTGGCCTACACATCGGACGGCAGCGCTCACGCCGTGTGGGAGTCGAACGGCGCAGTGCTGTATGCAGCACGGCGCGCCGGCGAGGCCTGGACCCAACCCCAACGGCTGGCCGCGGGCGTAGCTCCGACGCTGGCGATAGACACGAAGGGCGAGCTGAACGTGGTGTTCTCGAACCAATTCATGGGCGACTTCGAGATCTATCACATCTATCAACACGCCGGCCAATGGTCCCTGCCGGTCAACGTCTCCCGCACCACCGGCTATTCCGCCCAGCCGACTTTGACCGTAACGCCGGATGGCGCATTGCACGCGGCCTGGATGGATAACGCCCCGGGCTATTGGATCATTTACTACGGCAGCCTGGTCGGCAAGTTTTGGAGCAGCCAACCGGTGCCCAACGCGCGCGGTCAGGCCCCCACCATCGCCGCGGCGCCCAACGGCACGATTTACGTGGCCTGGCAAGATCGCATCGTGACCGACAGTGAGCCAGGCACTTTCGAAATCCTGCTCAGCGAGTTGGTCGACCGGAAATGGTCGTTGCCCGTGAACATTTCCGACGTGCTGCAGATCGATTCGTTGGGGCCACACCTGGCGACGACCGCTGATGGCCTGGCCCATCTCACCTGGGTCGACCAGGGACGCCGCGTCCGATACTGCTACGGTGAGGACGATTATTGGGCGCTTCCCCAGACCGTGTGGCAAACGGCCGGCAGGGTGCGTGGCCCGCGCATTCTGGCAGAGCAGGGGACTTTGCTGCACATCGCTTGGGACGAGGGGCAAATCCTGCGCGTGACGACGGCGTTGGCCAGCGCGCCGGATTGGTCCAAGGGCGATCTCATCCCTGCGACATCGGGCAGCTTGAAGGATGTCACCCTGACTTGGCTACCCCAAGGCGGTGTGGCCGTTGGTTGGGTCCAGGCGTCTGGCCCAAACGACTACGGCATCTACGAAAGCCGCCAGGCATCTGCCTTCACCTGGCGCGCCTGGTTGCCGAGACTGTTGGTGAGGTAGGTTCGTAGGGTGACGGCGTCACACCCGTGAGGAATACATGGCTGAAGCAGTTCTGCTTGGCACAGCGCGCGCCCTGCCGTCCGTGGATCAAGAAAACACCTACCTGGCCCTGGTCGGCGAAGAACACGCGGTATTGATCGACTGCGCCGGTTCCCCCTATCGACGACTACAACAAGCAAGCCTCGACCCCAACCATCTGGACAGCGTGATCTTGACCCACTTTCACCCGGATCACGTCTATGGTCTTCCGGCGCTGATGTTGTCCCTCTGGCTTACCGGGCGGCAGTCCCCCCTGGAGATCCACGCCTCAGCCGACACGTCAGAACGCACACAGGCCCTGCTCGCGCTGTTTCACCCTGAGCAATGGCCCGCCATGTTCGAGATCCGCTATCACGTCGTCGCAATGGAACCAGGCTGCGCCGTGTTGACCAGCGCCGATTTCGAGATCACCGCAGCGCCGGTCCAACACATCGTGCCCACTATCGGGCTGCGCGTGATAAACCGGATATCAGGCGCCGTGCTCACGTACTCTGCTGACACAGAGCCGTGTCCAAACCTCCGGCGCCTGGCCAGAGGTGCGAATCTGTTGATCCACGAAGCCTCCGGGGCCAGGAAGGGGCACTCGTCGGCGGCCCAGGCCGGCCTGATCGCCCCTCGAGACCCCACCTGAAGTCCTGGAGAAGGCGGCCCGGTACGCTTTCTTGGGTCCCGTATTCGTCGGGCGCGATCTGGACCGCTTCAGTTGGTGACCGCTCCCCGGTTTGCCGACGGGTTCACCCTGGAGCGGGCCCCCGCGTACGCGGGGGCTGGCGTTACTTCACGAGTCCCCGGAATCACCGCGCCACGCACCCGCGCACCCACCGTCGGCCCTCGAAAACCAATCCACCGCGCATCAGCTCCTGGCGGATCGTCTCCGCGCTGATCTCCTCCATGATCCCGCGCTTGATCAACTGTGCGCGCAATCGCTGAAGAGACCAGGCCGAGAAGGGCAAGTCCAACGCATCGGGATCCGTGGTGGCCAGATCCACAATCGCCTTCCGCTGCGCGTCATCGAACAATCGTGGCCGCCCCGGTGAACGGCGGGGGAACAACCCCTTGATCCCGTGCTTGTTGAATCGATGGAGCCACTTCCGCACGTTGATCGGATGTAACCCGACCGCGTCGCTGATCTCATGGACCCGTTGTTTTTTCGCCGACAACAGCACGATGCTGGCGCGCCTGGCCAGATCAGCCTCAGCAACAGTGCGCTTCAGATGCTCCAACTGTCGCTGCTCATCAGATGATAGGGGTTTCACGAAAAGCGCCATGTACTGCCTCCCTCTATTTCACTCAGTAGTTCCAGAAAAATACTCAGCCCAAAACCTCCCGATATTCCCGGAAAAACCGGCGATATTGGGACATCTATTTTTCTGGAACGGCCTCGCCTTGCGAAGGTTTTTGCCCCGACTTGGGCTAGAAATGGCGTCTTCGGGAACCTTCGCAAGGCTAATCGCGCAAGTTATTTAATTCTCATTCCTTAGCCGCAAGAGCTTTTCACAGGCTGGAGTGGCTCTCGGGCGAAAAACCTGGTTTCTTTACCACCATGTGAACGGTTACCCAGACACAATGTCCGGGCTATACTTCTGTCGAAGATGACGTTCTCTCACAGAAAAGGTCGCGCCCTTTGCAAAGACAATGTCGTTTTTCGTCAGGCAAGATGGGGGGTACCTGTTTCGAAAATAGGCGCGATGGCCGGTCTGTGACCAGCCACGGTGGCTGCGTGCCCGCTGTGGTCGGTTTGTAACCGAACCACAGACGGGCACGGTCACAGACCGGCCACCGCGAAACTGATGGGGCGCCAGGCCAAAAACACGCAGCCGGACGGGATGAATCCCGCCCGGCTGCGTGAAATAGGGGGAGAAAATAGGGAAAGTGGATCTAGCCGGAACCTTACCGGTTCACAAACGGCAAGAAGACGTGGCTGGATCGTGCCAGATCACCGTCAGCAGCCGGCAGCGCGTCCTGCTGCGGGCCGAACAGATCGCCAGTTACCCCGTCCTCCAACCAATACCAGTAAGTCTGGCCCGGAACGACCGCGGCATCCTCGAAGCTGTAAACCACAACGTCAGCGCCATCCGGCGTGCCCAAGATCGGCTGCGCTGTGATGCGTTTGGCGGTTGCCAGATCACTGCCGCCTCGCCGGACATGCCATCCTTGATCCAGCGCGGCGCCGCTGACACCCCACGTCAGATCGATGTGGCCCTGGCCGGGGGTCACGTCCAGGTACTGCACATAAACCACCGTGGGTGCGACAAACCCGAAGTCGGCCTTAGCCGACTGCGCCTGTCCCATGACGACCTGTTGCCGGGTCGGCGTCGTGCCGATGTAACCGGGAGGACTGGCGACCTCCAGCGTGTACGATCCCCCGGATAGGGCCGAGAAGTCGTATCGGCCCTGGGCATCTGTGGTCGCCGCGACGCCCTGGCTGTCACCATCGGTGTACAACCGCACCGCCACATCGGCGAGCCCGTTGTCTTCGTTCAACTGGCGTTGGCCATCGCCATTCTGGTCGATCCACACGTAGCCATCGACCGCCCCGGACGGCGGCAGGGTGTCCTGCCGCCGCAGGGCGCCCTGTGCCAGCACCGCGGCCGCCTGCGCATCGACCTGCCCATGCCCGTAGTAGATATCCTGGCCGGGGTCGCCCAGATCGGTTGCCGACTGGGTGAGGAAGTCGGACACCTCGGTCGCAGTCAGCGCCGGGTTTATGGACCACAGCAGCGCAGCCACCCCGGTAACCATCGGCGTCGCCATCGATGTACCGCTCATGAATTGATAGATCGAGCCCGCGGTCGCCGTCCAGCAGGTGCTGTAGACCGTCACGCCAGGGGCGGCAAGGTCGACAAAACTGCCGTAGTTGGACAACGACCAACGCGCACCGCCCGGGCTCGTGGCGGCAATGGCCAGCACGCCGGCGTAAGCTGCCGGGTAAAACAACTGCTCGGCCCCGTTGTTGCCCGCAGCGGCGATCACCAACACACCGTGGCTCTGCGCGTACTGGATCGCCTTCAGCACGGTGTTCGAGTACGAAGTGCTCCCCAGGCTCAGATTGATGGCCCGCACGCCCTGGTCGGCCGCGTAGATGATCCCCTGAGCGATGTCGGCCCACGTGCCCTGGTTGCTGCTGTTCAGCACCTTGACGGGCAGCACCTTGACCCCGCCAGCAATGCCGGCCACCCCGACCCCGTTGTTCGTCGTGGCCGCGGCAATACCGCTCACGTGCGTGCCGTGCCCCAGGTCGTCCGCGGGCAGGTTGTCATGATTGACGAAATCCCAGCCGCTGACATCGTCCACGTACCCGTTGCCGTCGTCGTCGACCCCGTTGCCCGGCGTCTCATCCGCGTTGACCCACAGGCTGCCTGCCAGATCGGGATGAGCGAAATCGACGCCGCTATCCACGACGGCGACCACCACATCGCCGCTGCCCCGACCCAGGTCCCAGGCCAGGTTGGCTTTGATCTGCTGCGGGGCATATACCTTGTCGGGGTTGTTGTAGTCAGGATCGTTCGGATCCCACGTGCCTTCCATGATGCCGTTCGGCTCAGCATAGGCCACCGCAGGATCGCTACGCAGGGCCAGCAAAGTGGCCGCCACGTTGCGAGTCGGTACCCGTAACACCGCCACCTGAAGGCCGGCAACCTGCGCCAACAGCTCGCTCTCCTGCGCAAACGCGTACCCACGCTGTTCGAGCTTGCCATTCGACCGATACCCCACCAGGATTTCGCCGGAGACGGTCGAATCGACCGCCCACGCCGCAGTGGGCAACCCGGCCACCAGCAGGATGGTCACAATCAGAGCGTAGACCGCTCTCCGGACTGGCTTCATATACATCTGAGCTCCCAAATGCTGACACGTCGAGAAGTCGGGTAACCCCCCGTTCAATCAGCCCTATTATGCAATTTGGGAGCCGTTTTCTCAATAGGATAAAGGTCCTTACAAAACTCCGGGCAACAAAAAGGCCCACGATCATGCCGTGGGCCACTCTGGGGTGGCGGTGGCCGGTCCCACGGTGGCTCGGTCAGGAGACCGGCCACCGCGAGCGCGCCCCGAAAAACTGATAAGTTGTCATGGGTGTTTGCACACCACCAAGGACGAGAATAGAGCTGGCTCGGTCACAGACCGGCCAGAGCACTCATCTTCGAAGTAGATCTATCAACAACGATAGCAAATCAGATCGTTCTCCACCTGGCTGGTCGGCGTCGCAACAGCGCCCCTAGTCGCGCCAAAAACTCCCGATCGTCGAAGGGAGCCAAAATATAGGCGTCGGCGCCGATCTGATAGCCGCGCAGGACATCATGGCGCGCGGCGCCATGGAGCACCAACATCACCGACACATTACACGCGTTGCGCGTCCGCTCGCAGACCTTGTAGCCGAGTCCGTTCGGCGCGGTAATGTCGAACAGCACCAGTTGATAGGGCTTACTACACAGGTCAAGTGGCTCTTGCAGGTTCGCCTCCACCAGATCAACCTGTAACCCGGCGCGTTTCATGGTCGGAATCAGATCGCGTTCGGCGACGCTCACATCCTCAGACACGCACAGCACCAAAATGTCCTCCTCAACGTCACCCGGCAACAAAACCGGCTGCTGTTGGATCAGACGCTCCGAAAGAGGCCGGATTTCCCGATCTTCGCTTGTCATAGTACACCTCTGTAAATCGTATCCTCTCAAGCGATAGCCGTAATCCGGGGTGGCTGTGGCCGGTCTCCTGACCGAGCCACCGTGGCTCGGTCAGGAGACCGGCCACAGCGAGCGATTCCCCGA
>PHCA01000164.1:11641-20931 GCA_002842085.1 Chloroflexi bacterium HGW-Chloroflexi-1 | reverse complement strand
GCCTTTCGGCATCAGGTTAGTTGGATGGCCTAGCGCCTTCTCCCTGGCTCTCCTGACTCTGTCAGGTAGACTCAACTACGCCGCACGGCGCACTCGCATGGCGGGCCTGTGGCCGAGGCCGGTTGCCACGTCGGGCGACCGGCGCGACACGCACCACACCCCGGCGCCTCGCTGGGCTCGGGGTAAATGTCTGGTAAATGGGAGGCTAGATGTTCCGCTATATCGGTCAGCGTCTGTTAGCCTCTATACCTGTTTTGATCGGGATTCTGTTCGTGACCTTTGCACTGTCGCGGTTATTGCCCGGCGATCCGTGTCGAGCGGTGCTGGGCGAGCGGGCGACCGATGCGGTTTGCGACGCGTTCGCCGAACGCTATGGGCTCGACAAACCGATCACGACGCAATTTGGCATTTACATGCGGGATGTGTTGCATGGGGACCTGGGCAACTCCTTCCGTTACGGCCGGCCGGTGACCGAATTGATGGTGGAGCGGCTGCCGGTGACGGTGGAACTCTCCATTACCGCGCTGATGTTTGCCACCAGCGTCGGCGTGATTGCGGGGATGTGGTCGGCCTACAAACGCAATTCGCTGGCCGACGTTGGCACGATGCTTTTCGCGAACATGGGTGTCTCGATGCCTGTTTTCTGGCTGGGGCTCATGCTGGCCTATGTGTTTGCATTGGTGCTGAAAGACACGCCGTTTTGGCTGCCGCCGTCCGGACGTAACACACCGGGCCTCATCATACCCTCGTTGATCGAAACTTGGAATCTACAGATCTCAGAAGGTCCACTGTATTCGTTTCTGACCTTCCTGTCCAACATGCATCTTTTCAACTCCTTGATTACAGGCAACTGGTCCGCATTTTGGGATACGGCTAAGCACTTGATCTTGCCTGCGGCTGCTTTGGGCACGATTCCGCTCGCGATCATCGCGCGCATGACGCGCTCCAGCCTGTTGGAAGTGTTGGGATTGGACTATGTGCGCACCGCACGGGCCAAAGGCCTGCGGGAACGAACCGTTGTCTTACGCCATGCCGCGCGGAACGCGATGATCCCGGTGGTCACGATTATTGGGCTTTCGTTGGGCAGCTTGCTGGGTGGCGCGGTCCTGACCGAGACCATCTTCAATCTTTCCGGGGTAGGGCGGATCTTGTTCGATGCGATTCAAGCCCGGGATTACTCTATCGTGCAGGCGTTTACGCTGATCATCGCGGCTGCTTTCATCATTATCAACCTGTTCATCGACCTGACATATGCGTTCCTCGATCCGCGGGTTCGTTTGGGTTAGAGGGCACTGCGCCTGCTCTGAAACAGAGGCAAAAGCTGAATGACTGTAGCAGAAAGTCCCCTGGAACAAGTCCTTGCCCGCCCACCGCGCAGCCCCGGTCAAGACGCCATGCGGGCGTTGTTCCGCACCAAGTCGGCCATTCTTGGCATGATAATTCTCCTGGCGCTGGTGCTGGTGGCCGTATCTGCGCCGATCATCGCGCCCTATGACCCAAACCAGGTCTTGATTGGCAAAGAGAACGTGAAGAAGCGCACCGCGCCGTGTATTCATCTTCTGGGATGCCCGACGGACCAGCCCCAGCACCTGATGGGGATAGACGGCAATGTGCGTGACTTCTTCAGTCGGGTTGTCTACGGGGCACGGGTCTCGCTGTTCATCGGTTTTAGCACCGTAGGTTTCGCGATTGTGATCGGGACGCTCCTTGGGGCGCTGGCGGGTTACGTGGGCGGTTGGGCAGACAATGTCATCATGCGTTTTATGGATGTGTTGTTGGCATTTCCCGCGCTCTTGTTGGCGATCGCGATTGTGACGGTGTTGGGAGAAGGTTTGATAAACGCCTTGCTGGCGATCGGCATCGTTTCCATCCCGGCCTACGCGCGCGTGAGCCGGGCCAGCGTGCTATCCATCAAAGAGCAGGATTTCGTGATGGCGGATCGTTCCATCGGCGTGCCGCCGGAGCGCATCCTGTTGAACAGCATCCTGCCCCACGTCCTGACGCCGCTGATCGTGCAGGGCACGTTAGGCATTGCAACGGCAATTCTGGACGCAGCCGCCCTCTCCTTCCTGGGGCTGGGCGCGCAGCCGCCGATGGCTGAATGGGGATCCATGTTGGGCGCCGAGCGGAACCAGGTGTTCACCGCGCCGTACCTGGTCTTTTTCCCGGGCCTGGCGATCATGCTGACCGTGTTGGCGTTCAACCTGCTGGGCGAAGTAGACAAGGAAACAAGTAGACAAGTAGACAAGGTGACACGGTGACACGGTGACAGGGTGACAGGATGACAGGGTGACACGGTGACACGGTGACAAGGTGACAAGGTGACAAGGCGCCTCGCCCATTCGTTCATTCGCTGATTCGCTGATTCGCTGATTCGCCCATTCGCCCATTCGCCCATTCGCCCATTCGCCCATTCGCCCGGTGGGTCACAGACCGGCCACAGCGAGAGCCCAAGGAGCAATAATCCATGAGCGTGATGGAAGAAGTGTCTTTAGCCAGGCCGGAGATCAAATCCCGAAAGACCTTCAGCCAGCAGATGCGCGACTTCCCCTGGTGGGGAGTTGTGTTGGTGTTGGGCATCACCCTGGCCTTTGTAGCGATGTTGCAGAGCGAACAGTACCGCGCTGCCCTGCAATTCATCGTCAACCCCGACAATACCACCGAGATCGCGGCCGGCATCCTGATCAAGACCGGGGTCAGGGTCACTTTGTTGGTGACCGTCGTCTCGTACGTCATCGCGCTGGTTTTGGGCCTCATCCTGGGCATCATGCGCGTGTCCGGAAATCCGATCTTGTTCCACTTGAGTACGCTCTATGTGGAGGTGATGCGCGGGGTGCCGATGCTGGTGCTGATCCTGTGGATCGGTTTCGTGGTCGTGCCGGGCCTGCGTGATGCGACCAATGGCGCCTTCGAGCTGTCCCGCGTCCAGGGTGGCATCGCCGGTTTGGCGTTGGGCTACGCCGCCTACCTGGCAGAAGTCTATCGCGCCGGCATCGAATCGATTCACAAGGGCCAGATGGAGGCGGCGCGGTCTTTGGGCATGAGCTATGTCCAGGCCATGCGCCACGTGATCCTGCCCCAGGCCATCCGGCGGGTCGTGCCGCCCCTGGCCAACGATTTCGTCGCGATGCTCAAGGATTCGGCCCTGGTGAGCGTGGTGGCCGTCCCGGAGATCCTGCAAAGCGCGCGGTTGTACGTCTCGCGCACCTTTCGGGCCTTCGAGGGGTACAACTCCGCCGCGTTGCTCTACCTGATCCTGACCTTGCTCTTCGTTTTCCTGGTGCGTTATATCGAGGGGAGGTGGCGCGTCGATGCCTGAGCCTATCATCAAAACCGTTGATCTGCACAAGCACTTCGGCCAGGTGCAAGCCCTGCGCGGGGTTGACCTGGAGGTGATGCCGGCCCAGGTCGCGGTGATCATCGGCCCCAGCGGCTCGGGCAAGTCCACGCTGTTACGCTGCATCAATCACCTGGAGAAGCCGACCCACGGCCACGTTTACATCGACGGGGTGGATCTGGAGGACAAGAAGACCAAAATCAATGCCGTGCGCGCCGAGATCGGCATGGTGTTCCAGTTGTTCAACCTGTTTCCCCACCTCACCGCGCGCCAGAACATCACTTTGGCCCAGCAGGTGGTGCGCAAGCGCCGGGATGCCGAACGCGAGCAGATCGCCCGCGACCTGCTCGCGCGGGTTGGCATTCCCGAAAAGGCCGACGTTTACCCTGGGCAGCTTTCCGGTGGGCAGCAGCAGCGTGTGGCGATCGCGCGCGCTCTGGCTATGAATCCCAAGATTATGCTCTTCGACGAGCCGACCAGCGCGCTGGACCCGGAGATGATCAAAGAGGTGCTGGACGTCATGCTCGACCTGGCCAAAACCGGCATGACCATGGTGTGTGTCACCCACGAGATGGGGTTCGCCCGGGCCGCGGCCAATCGCATCATCTTCATGGACGAGGGCCTGGTCATCGAGGACACCACGCCCGAAGAACTCTACCGCAACCCCCGGCATGAGCGCACCAAACTCTTCTTGAGCAAGATCCTGCAACATTGATAAAAAAGTGTCCTCTCAGTTTTTCGGGGCGCTTGCTGTGGCCGGTCTGTGACCGAGCCACCTTGGGAAAAGCACAGCGCGCAACTTCGGCGCTGGGCCGGTGTTATGCGTGATAGGGCCAGGAAAAAGCGCATAACGCGGCGCACCTTTGCTTGGGTGCGATGGCGGCTTGCGCTTTGTTTCCGTATCCAGGATCTTGTTTTATCAGAAGGTGAGCGACATAGCGATGTGGCTTAGTATTTTGCTGGCGGCGGTGGTGGGGTACCTGTTGGGTGCCATCCCATTTGGCTATCTGGTGGGCAAGGCGTGGGGCGTCGATGTGCGGCGGTTCGGCAGTGGGCGGACGGGCGGCACCAACGTGTGGCGAGCCACAGGGCAGATCCTGCCCCCCCTGTTGAGCGGCTTTGGGGACATGGCGAAGGGGATCGCGGCCGTGTTGATCGGTCGGCTCCTGTTTGGCTCTGAGCTGGCGGCCGCGCTGGCCGGCGCGGCCGCGGTGGCCGGGCACAACTGGTCGGTGATGCTGGGCTGGCGGGGCGGCGCGGGTGGCGCGACCGCGGCCGCGGCGCTGATCACCCTGTCACCGCTGGCCGGCGTGATCGTGGTGCCGATCGCCGCGGTGATTGTCTACATTTCCCATTTTGCCTCGTTGGGCACTTTGACGGTGGGCGTAGGTGGGTTGGTGGCGCTGGCCGCGTTGGCCGCGATGGCGCCGGCTGGCCACCCGTGGGTGCATGTGATCTACGGCGCGATAACCGCAGCCAGTGTGATCCTGGCTTTGCGGCCGAATATCAAACGATTGCGGGAGGGGAACGAGCGCCGAATTACCCTCTGGTGATCGAAAGGCGCCAGCATCTTCATTGATCGCAACAGGAGGTTGATTCGATGAAAGACATGACCCGATCCAATCTGGAAGCGGCATTTGCCGGTGAGAGCCAGGCGCACATGAAATATCTGATCTTCGCCGAATTGGCGGAGCGGGAGGGCCTTGCCAACGTGGCGCGTTTGTTCCGCGCCACGTCGTTCTCCGAGCAGATGCACGCTACCAATCACCTGCGGGCGCTGGGGGGAGCGGGCAAAACCAGCGAGAATCTCAAGGGCGCTTTCGATGGCGAGACCTTCGAGATTGAGGAAATGTATCCGGCCTACATGGCTGTTGCCGAGGCGCAGGGTGAGACCCGGGCAACGCGCACGATGTCTCACGCCATGGAGGCTGAGAAGACGCACGCCGCGCTTTACACCAAGGCCAGCGAAGCCGTGACCGCAGGGAAGGATGTTGACCTGGCGGCAACCTTCGTCTGCGATGTCTGTGGCTACACGGTGGAAGGTGAGGCGCCGGAGCGTTGCCCGCTGTGCGGCGCGACGCACTCGCATTTCCGCCAGTTCTAGTCAACGCTTTTCAGACGAGCACGAGAAACCCGGCTTTGGAACAGAGGCCGGGTTTCTCGCGTCCAGACTATCCGGACATCACTGGGATCCGCCCGGACATGAATGATCCGGGCTACGGAGCAGCGCCCGGTGAACCGGGCTGGGGCCTGCTACGCGCCGGTCAGCCCCATTGGATGGGGCGCTGTTCAGGTAGCACGGCCGATCTATACTGAGCGCACGTCAGTTTTCGGCCGGGGCGGGCACGGTCAGGAGACCGGCCCGAGCGAGAGGCAGATGTGAGTGACATTTGGGGGTGTGATCCATTCACGGTCGGGCTGGCACTTGGCGCAGCGTTCGCTTTTCTGGTAGAATCCGAGCTTGTGTGGAACGCCATCCAGCGCCGAAGGGCAGCCGGTGTCCTGCCCGATGGGACGTCGAGCGAAAGGATTTTCTTGTCATGGCCAAATACGTTGCCGCCGTTGACCAGGGTACGACCAGCACGCGTTGCATGATTTTCAACCATGCCGGCAAAGCGATCGTCGTCCATCAGCTCGAGCATCAGCAGATCTACCCCCAGCCGGGGTGGGTCGAGCACGATCCGCTGGAGGTGCTGGCGAATACCCGGCAGGTGGTCGATGCCGCGCTGGCGAAGGCCGCCCTGACACCGGCCGACCTGGCCGCGATCGGGGTCACCAACCAACGGGAGACCACGCTGGTCTGGAACCCGCAGACCGGCCAGCCCTACTACAACGCGATCGTCTGGCAGGACACCCGCACCGACAAAATTTGTCAGGAGTTGGCGCGCGAGGGCGGGCAGGATCGCTTCCGAGAGACGGTCGGGTTGCCGCTGGCGACCTACTTCTCCGGCCCCAAGATCAAATGGATTCTCGATAACGTGCCCGGCGTGCGCGATGCAGCGGCGCGGGGCGAGGCCGTCTTCGGCAACATGGACACCTGGGTGATCTGGAATTTGACCGGCGGCCCTTACGGCGGCGCGCACGTCACCGACGTCACCAACGCCAGCCGCACCCTGCTGATGAACCTCCGCACCCTCGACTGGGACGACGAAATCCTCGGCATCCTGGGCATCCCCCGCCAGATGTTGCCGACCATCCGGCCGTCGAGCGATCCCATGCTCTACGGCTATGCGCTCGGCAAGACGCCTGTCTGTGGCGACCTGGGGGATCAGCAAGCGGCCCTGGTGGGGCAGACCTGCTTTGGCGTCGGCGAGGCGAAAAACACCTACGGCACCGGCTGCTTCATGTTGCTCAACACCGGCACGGCCGCGGTCCCCAGCCGGCACGGCTTGTTGACCACGGTCGCCTACAAGCTGGGCAACGAGCCGCCGGTTTATGCCCTGGAAGGCTCCATCGCCATCACCGGCGCGCTGGTGCAGTGGCTGCGCGATAACCTCGGCTTCTTCGACTTCTCTAAACACGTCGAGGACTACGCCAGGACCGTGCCCGACAGCGGCGGCATCTATTTCGTGCCCGCGTTCTCCGGCCTTTTCGCCCCCTACTGGCAATCCGATGCCCGCGGGGTAATCGTCGGGCTGACCCGCTTTATCAACAAGGGTCACCTCTGCCGCGCGGCGCTCGAAGCCACGGCCTACCAGACGCGCGAGGTGCTGGATGCGATGGAGGTGGACTCGGGGGTCAAGCTGACCGCGCTCAAAGTCGATGGTGGCATGGTGCACAACGACACCCTGATGCAGTTCCAGGCCGACATCCTGGGCGTACCGGTGGTGCGCCCCGTAGTGGCCGAGACCACAGCCCTCGGTGCGGCCTATGCGGCCGGGCTGGCGGTCGCCGAGGAGACTCGAGCGAAGCTGTACCGCGGCTGGAAGAAAGCCGTGGGGCGGGCGATGCACTGGCTGGAGGAATAGACGAATCAGCGAATGGGCGAATCAGCGAATGGGCGAGTCAGCGAATGGGCGAATGGGCGAATCAGCGAATGAGCGAGTCAGCGAATGGGCGAATCAGCAAATCAGCAAATCAGCAAATCAGCAAATGGGCGAGTAAGTGAGTCCGAAGAGCTATGCGCGCATACGGTTTCATTGATTGGTCGGGGGACCCAGGTTTCAAGTTCGCCGTCGGCTCTTCGACTCGTCTCGCGTTGGCTTTGGTCTCCACCGACGACTACGACGAGCTACAACGGGCATTGCTGGGACTGAAACACAGGTTGGGGTTGCCGCACGGGTACGAATTTCACTTTGCCCACAATCCATATCTGGTACGAACTGCATTTTTCGCTACCCTGTCTTCGCTTGCCTGGGATGCCGCGGTGTTGTTGGTGGACAAACATAAGTTACCGGTTGAGTTTACCCGGATGCGCGCCCCGGCGTTTTGCGGCGCCTTCCTGGAGCATCTGCTTGTATGCGTGCCGTTGAGTCTAATCGAGGTCAAGTATCTGCTGGTTGACGATGCGCGTAAAGAGAGCCGACTCGTGCGGGCGATGCGGTTGGCAACGTCCAATGCACTGCGCGCTCAGGGTGTGGCACGAACGCCAACCGTGCGCGGAGAACCTGCGCATCGGTGGGATGGACTACAGGTGGCAGACATGCTGGCCGGGGCAGTTGTGGAGTTAGCGGACGGCGGCGAAGACCACCTGAAGGAATTAGAAAAACACATGCTGATTCACCGATATCGGGGTGGAAAATAAAACCGCCTCGGCTATCCAGGTTATGGCTCCTTGCGGAGCATTCAACCACCTGGCACGCGCCCCCGCCGGGGCACTTGTTCGCCGAGGGGAAACAGTGACCGCCCGGCCGCTCGCGTAGCGGCCGGTGATCCGTTTTTTTGTTTGACTGCATCTTATCACTTAGAAACGGGCGGCGGCGTGGCGCTTGATTTGGCGCTGCGCGGGCTGGACGATCTGCGCCGCAACTGGCAGGTGGATCGTACCTGGCAGCCGGCGATGGCCGATGAGACTCGAGCGAAGCTGTACCGTGGCTGGCTCAAAGCGGTGCAGCGGGCGATGTATTGGCTGGAGGAGTGAGCGAATGGGCGAATCAGCGAATGGGCGAATGGGCGAGTAAGTGAGTCTGAAGAGCTATGCGCGCATACGGTTTCATTGATTGGTCGGGGGATTCAGGATTCGAATTTGCGCTTGGATCCTCGCTTTACCTCGCACTGGCGATTGGATCAAGTGAGCAGTATGACGACCTGCAAGGTGCACTGATGGCGTTGCGCAGCCGCTTGGGTTTACCCCGGAGCTTTGAGTTTCACTAGGCGCGTAACGCCGAGGTCGTGCGAGCCGCGTTCTTCAAGGTGCTCTCTCAATTTTCCTGGGAGGGCGCAGTGTTGTTGGTGGACAAGCGTGAATTACCGGCCGCGTTCACCAGGCTGCGCGAACCAGTGTTCTATGGCGCTTTTCTGAAACATTTACTGACACGCGTACCGTTGAGCGTAGTTGGGGTCAAGCGCCTGCTGATAGATGGCGAGAAGAAAGAGGAGACGCTCGTCCGAGCGATGCGACTGGCGATGTCCACAACACTACGCGCGCGCGGTATAGAACGAACGCCGATCCTGCGTGCAGAACCTGCGCATCAGTGGGATGGACTCCAGGTGGCAGACATGCTGGCGGGGGCAGTGGTCGAGTGGGAAACTGGCAGCAGGGACTATCCGGTAGGATTGAGGAACCGCTTGCAGATCCACCGATATCGAGTCTTTAACTAAAACCGCCTCGGCTATCCAGGTTATGGCTCCTCCCCGAAGGGGGGAACATTCAACCACCTGGCGCGCGCCCCCGCCGGGGCACTCTTTCACCGAGGGGAAACAGTGACCGCCCGGCCGCTCGCGTAGCGGCCGGTGATCCGTTTTTTTGTTTGACTGCATCTTATCACTTAGAATGGCTTTTGTCAAGCCCCCG
>PHCA01000164.1:9080-11552 GCA_002842085.1 Chloroflexi bacterium HGW-Chloroflexi-1 | reverse complement strand
ATGCACTGGCTGGAGGAATAGACGAATCAGCGAATGGGCGAATGGGCGAATCAGCGAATGGGCGAATGGGCGAATCAGCGAATGGGCGAATGGGCGAATCAGCGAATGGGCGAATCAGCGAATGGGCGAATGGGCGAGTAAGTGAGTCTGAAGAGCTATGCGCGCATACGGCTTTGTGGATTGGGCAGGTAATGCGGGTTTCAAGTTTGCAGAAGGATCTTCATCGCATCTCGCCCTGGCGTTGGTGTCCACTGACGACTACGATGAGTTACGCCAGGCTTTGCGGAAGGCAAGGGCCAGACTGGGACTGCCCAAGGAACTCGAGTTTCATTTCGCCCACAACGCTGATCTGGTACGAGCCGCATTTTTCTCCAGCCTATCTCGTATCATCTGGGCGGGCGCAGTGTTGTTGGTGGATAAACGCGCCTTACCGGCGAAGCACACCAGGATGCGCGCACCGGTGTTTTATAGCTTCTTTTTGGAATGTCTGTTGACACGGGTTGCGCGCGGTGTGGAGGGTCCTTCCCCGCGCGGAACGCGTTGACGGCCGACGCCTTCTGGTATATACTTACAGGTGATGACGGCGGGGCGTATGGATCGGTTGGGTTTGTGGTATACTGAGCGGAAATGAATTCAGTGCATTGGGTCATTGCGAGGAGCGTTCTTTGCGACGATAGTGGAAGAACGGTCGGCCGGCGGCTGGAAGAGTACGGCATTCCACGGCGGCCGGTCGGCATCATGCCCAAGTATGCCGTGCCGCCGGAGGTGCTGGTCTCTTGGTCTGCCGACCTGGCCTACGCAATCGGACTGCTGACTGCGGACGGCAATCTGAATAAAGATCGCACCCGTGTCGAGTTCATTTCCACGGACAAAGATCTCATAGATCTGTTCTGCCAAGCTCTGCAGTTGGAGGACATCCATGTTGTTTTTACACCGCCAAGACTGAGGAGAAATTGAATGAGTAACCAGAACTATGATGTCGTGATCATCGGCGGGGGGCCAGGTGGCTATGTCGCTGCCGTTCGCGCCGCCCAGCTCAGCCAGAAGGTCGCTATCATTGAGCGTGAGTTCCTCGGAGGCGTCTGTTTGAACATTGGATGCGTGCCCACGAAGTCGCTTCTACGCAACGCAGAGATCGTGAATCTGCTGCGTGAAGGCAAGGATTACGGTTTCGCGTTCGAGAGCCTCACCGTAGATTACGCCGTCGCCCAGAAACGCAGCCGTCAGGTTTCCGATAGGCTAGTCAAGGGTGTTCAGTTTTTGATGAAAAAGAATAAGATTGACGTCTACCAGGGGATTGGTTGCTTGCGCACGGCTACTCAGGTGGAGGTCACCGCTGGTCCTGATGTTGCTGCTGTCAGCGGCCAGAAGTTCGACGGCGTATTGAACGCGAAGAACATCATCATCGCGACCGGCGCCACGCCGCGCTCGCTGCCGGGCATGCAGGTCGATGGCGTGAAGATCATCACCAGCCGGGAGGCGCTGGAGCTCACCGCTGTGCCCAGGCGACTGGTAGTGGTTGGCGCGGGCGCGATCGGCATGGAGTTCGCCTACCTCTTCCGCTCCTACGGCGCCGCTGTCACGGTGATCGAGATGCTGCCCCACGTGCTGCCGCTGGAAGATGACGACACCGCCGCCGAGGTGGCCAGAGCGTTCAAGAAGCAGGGCATCGCAACTCTGGTCGACACGCGCACCGCGGCTGTCGAGCCGACCGTGGCCGGCGTCACCGTGCGGGTCAAGGATCAGGGCACGGGGGCCGAGCAAGCCATCGAGGCGGACGTCGTGCTGGTGGCGATCGGCGTCGCGCCCAACAGCCAGGGGATCGGGTTGGCGGCGGCCGGCGTGCAGACCGACCAGCGCGGCTTCATTCCGGTGGACGAGACCATGCGCACCAATGTGCCGGGCATCTACGCCGTCGGTGATGTGACCGGCAAGCTGCTGCTGGCGCACGTGGCCAGCGCCCAGGGCATCGTCGCGGCCGAGCACAGCGCCGGCCACGAGACGCGGCCGATCCGGGAGGCCGATTATGCCTTCATGCCCCGGGCGACCTATTGCCATCCGCAGGTCGCCAGCCTGGGCCTGACCGAAGCGCAGGCGCAGGCGCAGGGTTACGAGATCAAGGTCGGCAAGTTCCCGTTCCTGGCCAATGGCAAGGCATTGGGGCTGAACGACAAGGACGGCTTCGTCAAGATCATCTCCGACGCCAGGTACGGCGAGATCCTGGGCGCGCACCTGGTCGGCCCGGAGGTCACCGAGCTACTGCCCGAGCTGGTGCTGGCCCACACCTGGGAGCTGACCGCGGCAGAGATCGCCCGCACGGTGCACGCCCACCCGACCCTGGCGGAAGTCATCATGGAGGCCGCGCACGCTGTGGAGGGGCAGGCGATTCACGTTTAGCTGCAAATGGCAAATGGCAGATGGCAAATGGCAGATGGCAAATGGCAGATGGCAAATGGCAAATGGCAAATGGCA
>PHCA01000164.1:8227-9060 GCA_002842085.1 Chloroflexi bacterium HGW-Chloroflexi-1 | reverse complement strand
GATTTGCTGGAGACGTTGGCCGGAACTGTAGATGCGCCGAATGATTGGGCCGCGGAACACGATCATTATCTATATGGTACACCTAAACGTCGCAGCGAGACCGTACCATGAGTCGTGAACGGCTGTTCCTGGATACAGCTTTCATTCAGGCCTTGCTCAACTGGCGCGATCGGTACCATGCTCAGGCTATGGCCCTGCTCCCACGAGTGCGGTCTGCTGTAGAGGTCTGGGTCACAGAAGCCGTATTGGTTGAAGTCGGCAATGCGCTGAGCGACGTTGATCGTATGGCAGCAGTTCAGTTTATCGAGCGCTGCTACCACTCGTCCAACACGCACGTTGTCAGCGTAGACACTCCGCTATTGATGAGCGCTCTGCGTCTCTACCGAGAGCGCCCGGACAAACTATGGGGCCTGACGGACTGCGTTTCGTTTGTTGTAATGCAAGATCACAGATTGATAGATGCGGTGACTACCGACGAGCACTTTGTCCAGGCGGGCTATCGCGCCCTGATGATCGAGACAAAATGAGCTTCTCTTGCGCTGATCTCGTTTGATTTGAACCAGGGCAATGACCGAGATGAATGCTCGCGTGGCAGATGTAATCAGGCGCTTCTGCTGCGAGCTGAAGCAAATGGGCATCGAGTGCGACCAGGTGTTGCTTTTCGGCTCGCAGGCTAGAGGCACGGCTCGCGAAGGCAGCGATATTGACCTGTTCATGATCTCGGAGGCCTGGGCGCCGTACAATGAGCGCGAACGATTGGAAATGCCAGGCGTTGCCGCGGCCCGTATTTTGGAACCGATCCAGGCGCGCGGCGCTACGCCGGAAGAAGTCGC
>PHCA01000164.1:5058-8170 GCA_002842085.1 Chloroflexi bacterium HGW-Chloroflexi-1 | reverse complement strand
GCGAGGGCCTCGCTGTGGCGAGGGCCTCGCTGTGGCGAGGGGCGTTCTTTGCGGTTGCGAGGCACGAAGCAAAGCAATCGCCGATTGCGGCAATCGAGATTGCTTCGCAAACACCGCTCGCAATGACGCCGCCAAAGATTCTCGCGATCAACGCAAATGTCGCGGAGTACTACTATACGGGACGCGGTTCTCTGTCCGAAGCAGAGCGACATCTGGCAGATTTGTACGACGTGAGTTCCCTTTTTGTTGCTCGTGCCCTCGTGGAGTTTGCTATAGAACAGCTACATGAGCGTCCTCGATAAGGCCAAAATGAAGATCACCCAGCAGATTGATCCAGTTCCTCTCGAACCAACCCCCAACCCACCCGCGCAGGGTGAGTCGGGGCTGACGCGCGGCCGGCGGCCGGAGTGGCTGCGCGTCAAGCTGAACCAGAATGACGACTACTGGCGTTTGAAGCAGTTGATGCGCGACAAGACGCTGCACACGGTCTGTGAAGAGGCGCTGTGCCCGAACCTGGGCGAGTGCTGGGGCCGCGGCACCGCCACATTTCTGCTGCTGGGCGACATCTGCACCCGCTCGTGTCGCTTCTGCAACGTGAAGACCGGCCGGCCGCTGCCGCTGGACGAGGAAGAGCCGCTGCGAGTGGCCCAGTCGGTGCGCGAGATGAACCTGCGGCACGCCGTGCTCACCAGCGTGGACCGCGACGACCAGCCCGATGGCGGCGCACACATCTTCGCGAACGCCATCCGGGAGATCCGCCGGCTGCAACCGGGCTGCACCGTCGAGGTGCTGATCCCCGACTTCGAAGGGGACCGGGATGCGTTGGCGCTGGTGATGGACGCCCACCCGGAGATCCTCAACCACAACACCGAGACCGTGCCGCGGCTCTCCAAACGGGTGCGGCCCCAGGCCAGGCCGGAGCGCAGCCTGGCGGTGTTGCGCATGGCCAAGGAGCTGGACCCGCAGGCCCTCACCAAGTCCGGCGTCATGGTCGGGCTCGGCGAGCGTTGGGACGAGCTGCTTCAGGTGATGGATGATTTGCGCGGCGTAGCCGTGGACATCCTGACCATCGGCCAGTACCTGCAACCGACCCGGCATCATCTGCCCATCGAGCGCTATTACGACCCGGCGGAGTTCGAGCAACTGGCGGAAGCGGCGTATGCGCGCGGCTTCCAGTGGGTGGAGTCGGGGCCGCTGGTGCGCTCGTCGTACCACGCGGATGGACAGGCGCGAATTGTGACAAGGAGGATTGAGGATGACGCCAGATTCACTCGCGCTACTCAGTGATGTGCGCAATGACGCGTTACGCATGTTCTCTAACGGCCTCTACGTCCTGACTGCTTGCGTCGGTGACACGGTGCATGCGGCCACGGTTTCGTGGGTCAGCCAGGTCTCTTTTCAGCCGCCCCTGGTGATGGTGGCGCTCCGCCGCAACTCGCACCTGGCGGATGCCGTGCGGAAGGCGCGACGGTTTGCCCTCAACATCCTGGCCGCCGACCAGGGGGTCATCGCCGAGAAGTTCTTTGAGCACACAACGATTGGGGCAGACATGGAGACCCTGGCCGGCCATGCCTTTCGCCCCAGCCCGGCTCGATGTCCCCTGTTGACTGATGCTCCGGCCTGGCTTGAATGCCGATTCGCTTCCGAGCCCCCCACACCCGGCGACCATTGCCTGATGTTGGGTGAGGTGACGGGGGCCGGCGTCCGCCGCAAAGCAGTGCCCATGGTGCTCTGGAACACACCCTGGACCTACGGTGGGTTGGGCGCGCCATGACCGCACCCGATTATCGTGCTGAGGCGGAAGGACTCTTGGACCAACTGGTGGCCTGGCGTCGGGATCTGCATCGACACCCGGAGTTGGGGTATCATGAGACGCGGACGGCTGCGCTGGTGGCCCGTGTCCTGAGGGACCTGGGGTGCGAGGTTCGTACAGGGGTCGGACGCACCGGGGTCGTGGGACTGCTGCGGGGTGGGCGGCCCGGCCCCACAGTGATGCTGCGCGCTGACATGGACGCCCTGCCCATCCAGGAGGAGAGCGAAGCCCCCTACGCGTCGCAGGCGCCGGGGGTAATGCACGCTTGTGGGCACGATGGGCATGTCGCGATGGTGTTGGGGGCGGCGACATTGCTGGCTCGCCACGCCGCGACGTTGCCCGGCCGAGTGCTGTTGGTATTCCAGCCGGCCGAAGAGGGGGATGGCGGGGCGGCCGCGATGATCGCCGACGGCGCGCTGGCCGATCCCGTCCCCGACGCGGCCTTCGGGTTGCACCTGTGGAATGCCATGCCGATGGGCCGGGTCTGCGCACAGGCCGGACTATTTATGGCCTCGGCAGACGTGTTGCGCATCCACATCCACGGCCGAGGAGGCCACGGCGCGTTGCCGCACGAGGCGGTAGACGCGATCGCGGTCACCGGCCAGGTGTTGTCCGCGCTGCAGACGATCGTCAGTCGGAACGTGGATCCGCAGGAGATCGCCGTGTTGACCATCGGCACGGTGCGCGGCGGCGCCGCGTTCAACATCATCGCCGAACAGGTGGCGCTGGAGGGGACCATCCGCACGTTTTCGCCCGCGGTGCGCGAGACTGTGCTGACCCGGCTGCGGGTGTTGTTGGATGGCATCACGGTGGGGATGGGGGCCAGCTACACGCTGGCTGTGCAGACTGTCGCGCCAACGGTGGTAAACGATCCGGCGGTCAGTGAGCTTGCTCGCGCAGCGGCCGTCCAGGTGGTGGGCAACACTGCCGTGGCCTGGCGCCCCCCGCTGATGGTCTCAGAGGACTTCGCCGAATACCAGCGCTACGTGCCATCATGCTTCATGCTACTGGGCTCTGGCAACGCCGCTCTGGGGTTGAACGCGCCGCATCACAACCCCCGCTTCGACTTCGACGAACGTGTGCTGCCCATTGGGGTGGCCTTGCTGGCGACCGCGGCGGCTAAGTTTCTCTCGGGATCTCAAGAAGTTCCGGTTGGTAGATTGGTAGATTGGTAGATTGGTAGATTGGTAGATTGGTAGATTGGTAGATTGGTAGATTGGTAGATTGGTAGATGGCGGCTTATCGCCTGGCAAATGGCAAATGGCAAATGGCAATCCGCAATCCGCAATCCGCAATCCG
>PHCA01000164.1:0-5052 GCA_002842085.1 Chloroflexi bacterium HGW-Chloroflexi-1 | reverse complement strand
CCGCACATCGTTCAGAACATCGGACGAGGCGGCTTTTTTTATGGCCGTGATCGTTATGGTGTCGCAGGCGTCGCGACCCGCGATAGCAGAGCAGTTTGGGGAGTTGCACCGCGAGGAGCAACCGCGCTCCCCGCAAATTCTGATAGTATAAAGGAGTGTCGTATGACATCACAGTTGAATCCCTTCGAGATCTCGCAGCGCCAGTTGGACGAGGCGGCGGCCCTTTTGGGCCTCTCACCGGCGATGCACGCGTTTTTGCGTGTGCCGATGCGGGAGCTCCAGTTCACCATCCCGGTTCAGATGGATGACGGCAACTTTGAGATCTTCCAAGCCTTCCGCGTGCAATATAATGACGCGCGCGGCCCGGCCAAGGGCGGGATCCGGTTTCATCCCCAAGAGACCGTGGACACCGTGCGAGCGCTGTCAGCCTGGATGACCTGGAAAACCTCCGTCGTGGATATCCCGCTGGGCGGCAGCAAGGGCGGCGTGATCTGCGACCCCAGGAGCTTATCTACCGGCGAGTTGGAGCGCTTGAGCCGTGGGTACATGCGCAAAGTGGCCTATTTCATTGGCCCCGACAAAGATGTCCCCGCGCCCGATGTGTACACCACGCCGCAGATCATGGCCTGGATGCTGGACGAGTACGAGGTCATCACGGGCCACCACTTGCCGGGCGTGATCACGGGCAAGCCGGTACCGTTGTTCGGGTCGTTGGGCCGCGGTGATGCCACCGCGCGCGGCGGCATTTACACCGTGCGCGAGGCGGCCAAGGTGTTAAGCCTCGATCTCCAGGGCGCCGCGGCTGCGATCCAGGGCTACGGTAACGCCGGCCAGTTCGCGCATCAGTTGGGGCGTGATCTGCTGGGCCTGAAGATAGTGGCTATCAGTGACACCAAGGGGGGCATCTACGATGAGAAAGGGCTCGACTTCGAGGCAGCCAGGGCCTGGAAGCAGGAGACCGGCAGCGTCGTGAACTTCCCCGGCGCGAAAAATATTACCAACGCAGAACTGCTGGAATTACCGGTTACCGTTTTGGTCCCGGCCGCCCTGGAGGGGATGATTACCGCCGAGAACGCCGGCCGTATCCAGGCCAAGATCGTGGCCGAGCTGGCGAACGGCCCCACGACCCCCGAGGCCGATCAGATCCTGTTCCAGCGTGGCGCGTACGTGATTCCGGACTTCCTGTGCAACGCTGGCGGCGTCACGGTGAGCTATTTCGAACAGGTCCAGAACGCCTACAACTTCTACTGGAAGATCGAGGAAGTGTATGAGCGGCTGGATGCCAGGATGACCACAGCGTTCCACGCGGTGCACGAGATGGCGGAAGCACGGAAGGTGCACAACCGGCTGGCCGCCTATCTGGTAGCGGTGAAGCGAGTCGCCGAAGCCGTGGCCACCCGCGGTTGGGCGCGCTAGCTTTATCGACGGCGCCGGCCTTACGTCCTACGCCCTGTAGTACGAGGGAAAGAAAGCCCGCCAGCGAAGTATCGCTGGCGGGCTTTTGAGTGGCTTCTCAGTTTTCGGGGCGCGCAGTGCGTATCATCTCAATCATCCCCGTGGGGACGTAGGCTCAAACTGAGCCAATACTTACATTTGGAATTCCTGGTAGACCCTGGGCTCCTCCGTCTTGACAAATGAGCAAAATCGTGCTACACTCGCCACGGTCATAAAGTGAGGTTGTCCGATACGCAGCATCGGCATCACCTCCACGGTGCTCGGTCAGGAGACCGGCCACAGCGAGCGGAACACTACTCTCAATTCACCTTGTCACCTTGTCACCTTGTCACCTTGTTTCCTTGTCACCTTGTCACCTTGTCACCTTGTCACCTTGTTTCCTTGTTTCCTTGTCTCCTTGTTTCCTTGTCTCCTTGTCAAGTATAAAGGAGGTGATGCTTATGGTAGCTTAACCGCTGGCTGACCGGAACGATGCTCGATAACAGTCGTTACATTCACAAAGGTTAAGAAAAGGAGAAGGAACCATGTTTGCATTTACCCACCGACGGCAGGTAGCGATCGGTATGCTGCTCATTATGCTCCTGGGAGTAGTGGCCGGTTGTGCAACTCCCACACCGCAGGCCCCGGCGGCAACCGTGGCGCCGAAGATCGTTGAGGTTACCAAGGAAGTGCCGGTAACCGTGGCGCCGAAGATCGTTGAGGTCACCAAAGAAGTGCCGGTAACCGTGGCCGCACCCGCAGGGAAGAAAGAGGTCAGAATCGCCCGGTGCGGCTGGCTGGAGGCCGAGATCCCGCTCGACCGGGCTATCGCTACCTATAACAACCTGCCGGAGAGAGCACAGGACAACGTGCAGATCATCCTGGATCCGGCCGGGAAAGCCCCCGGAGATCCTCTTCTCGCGCAGATGCGCAAAGATGGGACGATGGTATGGAATGGCTACACCTGTGACGCTCCCTTCCTGGGTCTGGAGCCAGCTGTACTCCTGGAGAACGTCATTCCCATCGAGCCCTACATCCAGGCAAGCCAGTACGTCACCGCCGCCCAACGGATCAAGGAACAGATGTTCCCGTCAGTATGGACAGAGAACTCCTACCAGGGCAAGCTGTATGCCCTACCCCTGGTGACCGATGTAGTGATCTTTATGTACCGGAAGGACTACCTGGCCGCCGTAGGGTACACGGCGCCTCCGAAGACCTGGGATGAGGTGCTCGATGCGGCCAAGAAGGTCCAGGAGAAGTTCGGTAGTGAGGGGGTCTTTGGTTTTGCTCCCACCCCGGCCGTGTTGTGGCGCTACATCGCCTCGCTCCACCAGGCCTTCAGCCCGCCCGATAAGCTCTTCACCCCGGAGGGGCTGCCGAACATCAAGGATCCTGGCTTCATCAAGGCCATGGAGGTCACCAAGCAGTTCGTCGATGCCGGCGTGGTCCCCGCAGGCTGGGAAACCTGGGGCTATCCTGAGACCTGGAAGATGGGCAAGTTGGCCATGGCCCTCAACCAGCACTCTATGGGCGCCTGGGGCGGCATGATCTGGGGCTACGACAAGCTGGCGATAGTCCCCATCCCACCGGGGCCGGGCATCGAGAAAGCAGGCACCATGTTCTGGAGCTCCGTCTTCGAGCTCTACAACGGCGGCCCCTATCCCCAGGAGACGATGGACTTCATGGTCTGGCTGTCGGACCCGGATAATGCGCTGTGGCAGCCAGGCTTGTTCAAAGCGGGCAAGATCAGCGCCTACGCCTCCGCTTACGACAAGTTCATCAATCCCGACGATGTCACCCAGAACTGGGCGTTGGGTGTGCGGGACCTCCTCCAGGCAGCCACCGCCGCGCCTAACACCAAGTGGTACATCACCGTCCATAGCATGTTTACGCCCCACTTCGTCAAGTACCTGAAGGGCGACGAGACGGCGGAGGCTGCTGTGAATGCAGCCTGGGATGAGATCCAGGCGGAGATGAAGAAGTAAAGCCTTGCTCGCAGGGCTGGAGGGGGGGGAGGGAGAGACTCCCTCCCCCCCCTCCTTTTTTTATGTAGAAAGGACGGAATATGACCAGGGAAGCAAGCAAAACCACGGGCAAAAAGAAGGCGTGGCGCAAGGAATGGGGGAATTTGGGCGGTTACCTCTTTATTGCCCCTCTGGTTCTCATGTGGTTGACCTTTGGCGCCTATCCCTATTTCCGTGGACTTCTGATCGCTTTACAGAATTACCGCCTCTTGGACATGCAGACGTGGTCGCCCTTTAATTCCTTCAGCGGTCTCAGTAATTTCATCGAGATATTCAGAGACAAGGCAGTTTGGCAGACCATAAAAGCATCCCTATTTTTGTTTCTGGGCTGGTTCCCCTTCACCTTCGCGCTGTCCCTGTTCACAGCAGCTTTGCTGAACAAGGTGAAGCGGGGTTGGCTGGCGGCTACTTTTAGGGTGTTGATTACTCTCGCCTGGGTGATCCCCCTGCCGGCGGCCATGTCCATGTGGACCTCCATCTACGAGCCCAATTTTGGGTACTTGACCTACTTACTCAGGGACGTATTGCACGTATGGCTCCACACTCCTGCCTGGACTTCCGACACATTCTGGTACTGGCCCGCCATCGGCCTGGCCTGTAGCTGGAAGGGCTTTGGCTATTATACGCTGCTCTTCCTGCTGGGGTTCTATAACATCTCGCATGACTTGTATGATGCAGCGCGCGTGGATGGCGCCAATGGCTGGCAGCAGTTCCGGCACGTCGAGCTTCCCGGCATCAGGAATATCATGCTCCTCTTTCTCGTCACCAGCGTGGGTTTCCTGGGAGCGGGAACGGTAGAGATGATGACCTTCGGCACGGGACCCTCCGAGATCGGCAGGACCCTGGCTCTGTATTCATGGGTAGTATCTTTCCAGGGAGCAACCAGATTGGGCTATGGGGCGGCCCTGGCGCTCTTTGCCGGGCTGATCAACCTGGGCCTGATAACCATCGTGTTCAAGACCCTCAAGGAGATTCTGAAATGATCTTTAGAGCTACCGTTGCGCGCTGGAAAAAAAGGCTAAGCACCGCGCTGCTTTACCTGATCCTGGCTGTGATAGCTTCCTTTGGGGTGTTCCCTTTCATCTGGCTCCTTTCAGCATCGTTCAAGGACCAACAGGAGTTGTACATGCTCCGCCCTTCGCTCATTCCCCACCACCCCATTCTGGACAACTATCAATATGTGCTGGGGGGGCTCCACGGCGGAGGGAGGGCCGGCGGCGGCAGCCAGTTGCTCCTCCTTTACAAAAACAGCATCGTTGTAACCCTGAGCTGTGTGGCTCTGACCGTGCTGATCACCTCATTGGCCGGCTACGCCTTTGCCCGCTTACGTTTCAAGGGCCGCGATCTCGTTTTCTCTGCCTTCATCGTGATGATGTTCCTGCCGTCCGCCGGCACTCTGATGGCTCAATATGAGCTGATGCGGAACTTACACTTGAGAAATAGTTTGCTGGGCTTGATCCTTTTGTACACGGCCGGCGGGGCCGGCGGGGGGATCCCCCTATTTCTCATGCGCCAGGTCTTCCTCGGGATACCCACTGAGCTCGAGGACGCCGCCAAAATTGACGGCGCATCTGATCTGCGGATCTGTTTTCAG
>PHCA01000163.1 GCA_002842085.1 Chloroflexi bacterium HGW-Chloroflexi-1 | reverse complement strand
ATTTGCCATTTGCCGATTTGCCATTTGCAGGAGTAACTACATGCACGGTTTCGGTGGTGGTCCCCGCCGCCTGATGGAACAAGAAGTCACCAGGCCGACTCGCGTCGGCGCCACGCTGGGGCGGCTGGCGCGGCAGTTCGGCCCGTTCTGGCCGGTGTTGATCGTCGTTCTCGTAATGATCCTGGGAAACACTTACGTCCAGGTCCTGACGCCTGACTTGATCGGTCAGAGCGTGGACTGCTATCTGACCCCCGCGACGGCCAGCCGCTTCGCTGCAGATCTCGCCGGGGGGCAGGCGGGCGGGCTGGCCGCGATGCTGGGGCAGGCGGCGGATGCCTTCGGCAGCGCGGCGTCCAGCAATTGCTGGTTCAGCGCCTCGGCGCTCGGCGGCGGCGCGCTGCCGGCCACCGCGAGCGCGGCCGACTACGTGCGCGGCCTCGGCCGGCTGATCCTGCTGCTGGTCGGCCTGTATCTCGCGGGGTCGGCCATGAGCGGCCTCCTGTTCTACTTGATGGCCTGGGCCGGACAGCACGTGCTCAAGGACCTGCGCGTGCGGGTGTTCCGTCACCTGCACCAGCTTTCCCTGGGCTACTACGCGGAGAACGAAGCGGGCAACGTGATGAGCCGCATCACCAACGACATGGACACCATCCAACAGGCGATCAGCTTCGTGCTGGTCCAGGTGCTCAGCGGCGGCTTGCTGCTCGTCTGGATCACCATCACGATGCTGCGCAAGAGCGTGCCCTACGCGCTGCTCAGCATGAGCGCGATCCCGTTCATGATCGTCGCGACGTGGTGGTTCTCGGGCCAGGCGCGCAAGGCGTTCCGCCGCACCCGCGTGGCGATCGGCAACGTCAACGCCGACCTGCAGGAGAGCATCGCGGGCGTGCGCGAGGTGCAGGCGTTCGGCCGGGAGGGGGCCAACATCGAAAGCTTCCGCCTGGCCAACGCGGCCAACCGCGACGCCAACATCCGCGCGGTCTCCTTCACCGCCGCGCTGGCGCCGACGCTGGAAGCGCTGGGCTACCTGGCCATGGCGATCACCACCGTGGTGGGCGGCCTCCTGTTGCTGCGCGGCCAGACCTTCTTCGGCACAGCCATCTCGCTGGGGCTGGTGATCACCTTCCTGCAGTACGTGCAGCGCTTCAACCAGCCCATCCAGCAGATTTCGGTGATGTGGACCAACCTGCAAAGCGCGGTTGCCGGCGCGGAACGCATCTTCGGCCTGCTGGATAGCCGGCCCGACGTGGTGGATAAGCCGGACGCCCGACCCATGCCGGTCATCGTCGGCCGCGTGGAGTTCGACCACGTCGATGCAGCATATAAAGAGGAAGAGCGGGTCCTCTGCGACGTGAGCTTTGTCGCGGAGCCGGGCCAGACGGTCGCCATTGTCGGCCCCACCGGCGCGGGCAAGACCACGATCATCAACCTGATCCCGCGCTTCTACGACGTGTTGGGGGGCGCGGTGCGCATCGACGGCCTCGACGTGCGCGACGTGACCAAGGCCAGCCTGCGCCGTCAGATCGGCATCGTACTCCAGGACACCTTCCTGTTCAGCGATACAGTGATGAACAACATCCGCTTCGGCCGGCCCGCCGCGACCGACGACGAGGTGATCGATGCGGCCCGCCTGGCCCGCGCCGACGACTTCATCGAGCGCCTGCCTGACGGCTACAACACGCTGCTGGGCGAGCGCGGGAGTGGGCTCAGCCAGGGCCAGCGCCAGCTCCTTGCCATCGCCCGTGCCGCGCTGGCCAACCCGCGCATCCTGATCCTGGACGAGGCCACGTCGAGCGTAGACACGCGCACCGAGCGCCAGATCCAACGTGCGCTGGACGAATTGCTCAAGGGGCGCGCCGCCCCTTCGGCCCTTCGACAGAGCTCAGGGCTCAGGACAGGCCCTTCGACGGAGCGGTTGGTGAGCCAGTCGAACCGCAGGACGAGCCCTTCGACGGAGCGGTTGGTGAGCGAGTCGAACCGCAGGACAAGCCCTTCGACCCTTCGACAGGGCTCAGGACTCAGGACAAGCCCTTCGGCGGAGCTCAAGACAAGCCCTTCGGCGGAGCTCAGGACAAGCCCTTCGGCGGAGCTCAGGACAAGCCCTTCGGCGGAGCTCAGGACAAGCTTTGTGATCGCGCACCGGCTGAGCACCATCCGCAACGCGGACCAGGTGCTGGTGATCGAAGACGGCGAGATCGTCGAGCGGGGCAAACATGACGAGCTGTTGGCGCGCCGCGGCGCGTTCTACGACCTGTACATGAAACAGTTCCGTGGGGATGAGGGCACGCTGCGCAACAACGACGGAGATGGACGCGCGCCAGCGCCGGCAGCCGCGCTGGCGTAGGACGCGCAGACCTCCGGGCGCGCAGACCTCCGAGGTTTTTGAAACCTCGGAGGTCTTTTATGGTCCGACGGAACCTCGCGCGCGTTTGACCGGCGCCCCGATGTGGGTTACAATGTGGACGATAATCCACATTCCCGCGGAGGCAAGTATGAAAACGATTCAGATGACGATAGATGAACCCTTGCTGGCCGAGGTTGACCGGACGATTCAAGCCCTGGATACGACCCGTTCTGCCTTTATCCGACAGGCGCTACAACTCGCACTACGGCAGCAGAGAATCGCCGAAATGGAACGGCGCCACGCCGAAGGCTATGCCCGGTATCCGATTCAGCCCGACGAGTTCGATATCCCGGAATCAGAACACGCGTGGGGTGCCTTGTGAGACGAGGCGAGGTGCGTTGGCACACGTTCGCAGCCCCGGACAAACGTCGGCCGGTGCTAATCTTGACACGCGCTTCCGCGATCGGATTTCTCAACACACTGACAGTCGCTCCGATCACCTCGACCATGCGCGGCATCCCGTCCGAGGTCTTCTTGGACCGCGCAGATGGCTTTCCGGCCGATTGTGCGGTGAATCTGGACCACATCCAGACCGTTCCCAAAGCTCATCTGGGGTCTCTGATCGCCTCATTGTCGTCTGAACGAATGATGGAAGTTCAGCGAGCCACCAGTTTTGCTTTGGGGTTCGATTCGTCGTTGATCTGAAGCGGGGAAGTCCATGATCCTCGACGCGGTGCAGTTCGCGCTGGTGGGCGGGCAGCGCGATGTGAAGTTCAACCAGGCCGCGATGGCTGGCCGCCGGCGCATCACCAACGGCTTCGTCCGCCGCCAGGCCCAGGCCGGCCACCGGGCTGACCGACCCGACCTACCCCGATCCCGCTGGGGCCGTGATCGGGGACACCGCGCACAGCACCTACTACCTGGTCACCGCGGGCAGCGCGGGCCTGGAGTCGGCCGCGTCCAACCGCGTGGGCGTGTTCAGCTTCACGCTGGTGCCGGGCGCGCCGTAAGTTAGCCGCCGCTCGAGACCTCCGAGGTTTGCGAAACCTCGGAGGTCTTTGTTTTCTTCGCGTGTGGTCACTTACCGCAGGGCGATGGAATCCTCCATGGCAACCTCGATCTCCCGACTTGCGATCGTTGTCAGAGTTCATCCGGTCCTGCTTCGCGCAGAGCGAGCACGCCCTGGCGAGCGCGCGGGTAGACGGTTGTGTACAGCTTCTGAACAGCCTTGGAGATGACCTCATCTTCATCTTTCCCCAAACTCATTGACCCGCCCCACCGATTCGGCTATAATGTGAAAGCACGAGCAAACCCTGTCGTCTCTCTACACCCTGACCGAGGCACTTTGCCCTGATCGTCCAGTGGTAGTATAATCATGGCGGGAGAAGATACCGTGTCAAGCAGTCAGCCGGCCGCGCCGCAGTCGCTCAGGCGAGTCTATCCGGACCTGTGTGCCCTCAATCGGCCGCTCGATGACCAGGACCAGATGCGCATCCGCCTTGAAGCCGACGCGGTGTCGCTCATCTTGAGTCATGTCCGGGCGCATGCTCTGTGCATGTAAGGAAGACCTGCGATGAGTGTACAAACCTATCTACCGGAAGAGACCATGGTTCGGCGGGCGTTAGAGGTGTTGATGACAGCGTTGGGACCGGTCGAGACGGCGCGGTTCCTCAACCTGCCTCGTCAGCGCTACCCGGACTATGTGGAGTGGCATCGGCAGTGGCAGGCGCGCCTGGATCCCCAGCAATTCTTCGATGAGGTCTTCGGCCCTGCGGCTGCCGCACAGGGAACTTCATAGCATGAGCGATGCGCCAGGCGCTTCCGTTTGAGGAGGGAAGGTATGGATCAGATGATCGCTGTGCAGGTGCAGGTTCCAGCGGAGTGGATGTCGGCATTGAAGGACCAGGCTACGTTCATGGAAATCCTCAGCCTGGGCATGGAGGAGTATCGCGCGCAGCGCGCATTGGCTCTGTACCAACAAGGGGTGGGATCTCTGGGTTACGTTGCCGACTTGGTGGGCGTTTCCAAGCGGGTGTTGATGGAAAATGCCCGGCGGCGAGGCGTGCTCCCGCGCTATGACGAGCGCTTCGTTGAGCAAGACCTTCAGCGATGATTGCGGTCACCGACTCCGGCCCCTTGATCAGCTTGGCCAAATTGAACCACCTGCGCTTGCTGCCAATCCTGTACGACACGGTGATCTTACCACAAGCCGTTTACGACGAGGCCGTCACAGAGGGGCTGAGGCGCGGCTACGTGGATGCAAACGTAACCGATGCCTTCTTGCGTCGAATGAAGTGGCTTCCTATCGCGCCGACCCGTATCCCACCGGATTTCGCCGGCAGCAGCCGTCTGGGTCGTGGTGAGCGAGAAGCTATCACCTTGGCAGGAGAACACCAGGCGCTGCTGCTCATAGACGAAGACTACGCCCGGTCGATTGCAGCCAGCATGGGCCTGCTGACGACTGGAACGTTGGGCATCTTGACCGAGGCATATCTGCGGAGTCTGATCTCTGCCGACGTGTTGGATGACCTTCTGGCAACGATAGAGCGTCGAGACGACATCTGGATCCACCCGGATCTCTGTCGGCATGTCCGGCGTGAGGTTCTGGAGAGATAGTCACGGCTGGATGTGGGATGCACGACCGCTGCCGGCGCTGGCGCAAGACGCGCAGACCTCCGAGGTTTGCGAAACCTCATAAATGATTTTTACCCCCCGTCTGGCGGGGAACCTGCGTCATTTGAATCTGTCGCCGGTTCGGACACTTCCGCCAACTCCTGGGGCTGATTGGCA
>PHCA01000162.1 GCA_002842085.1 Chloroflexi bacterium HGW-Chloroflexi-1 | reverse complement strand
GGCCAAAAAAGGAGCCGGAGTAGGGGTGATTTCTGATCATGTAAAGATCTTCGTGATCTCGTCCGCCGCAAAGATCGGCCACGCGACGCGCTCCCCGGCCCGCCGGGCCACCAATCCCGCCTCGGCCGGCGTGATCCGGCCGATCCGCGCGGTCGGATAGCCGGCCCCCTCCAGC
Source organism: Chloroflexi bacterium HGW-Chloroflexi-1 (assembly GCA_002842085.1). GTDB lineage: Bacteria > Chloroflexota > Anaerolineae > CG2-30-64-16 > CG2-30-64-16 > CG2-30-64-16. The sequence continues at coordinate 9,152 of PHCA01000162.1, read as the reverse complement.
ACAGCGACCAACTGCCCGGCCGCGGCCGGCGGCGCGACGAGCAGGATCGCGCCGGACGCGAGGGTACCCAGCGGGTCCAGCCCGAACTCCCGGCACAGCGCGGCGCCCTCAGCCAGCACCGGGATCGCGTCCAGGTCCACGGTCAGCCCCGTGCCGGCGGCCCGGGCGATCTCCAGCAAGCCCGTCATCACGCCCCCCTCGGTCGGGTCGTGCATGGCGTGCACCTCGGCCGTCTCAGCCGCCAGCAGCGCCGGCGCCACCACGCTGATGCCCGGATCGTGCAAGAACTGTTGGGCGCGGGCGATGAAGTCCGCACTGTAGCCGCGGGCCGCCAGGATCTCCGCGCGCTCCAGCGCGATCAAAGCCGTGCCCTCGATGGGGACCGGCTTGACCAGCAGCACCTCGTCCCCGACCCGCGCCCCGCTGGTCCGGATCAGGCGGTCCGGGGCCACTTCGCCCAACATGACGCCCGAGATGATAGGCCGGTCCAGGTTCACCGTGATCTCGGTGTGGCCGCCCGCCAGGCTCACCCCCAGCGCCTGGCAGGCATCGTAGATCTGGGCGAAGATCGCCTCGGCCATGCCCGCGGTGACCTGGCCGGCCGGCAACAGCACCGTGGCCAGGAACCAGCGCGGCCGGGCGCCCATCACCGCGACGTCGTTGGCGTTGACGTTGACCGCGTACCAGCCGATCTCACTGGTGGCGAAGGTGATCGGATCGGTCTTTGCGACCAGGTAGCGATCCCCCAGATCGAACACGGCCGCGTCCTCCCCGGCGCGCGGTCCCACCACGATGCGGGGATCGTGGGGCGCGAAGCGAGTCAAGAATTTTTCCAATAACGGCAACGGCAGCTTGCCGGCCGGGAGCAGGTGGGTCTTTTCGGACATGCGGCCTCGTGAAAGTGTGATGGGTGGGCCGCGAGACGTACCTCGTGGTGCGTAGTGCGTGCTGCGTGCCCTCTGTTGACCACGGTCGAGTATAGCCTAACCACGCGAGGCTGTCAATGCGGTTTCCCCACGGCGTTGTTCTGAGGTATAATGTTCAGACGCGGGACATGGACGGCGCTTCAGGCGCTTCCAAGACTGACGGGAGGTGTGAGATGGCAGCAGTATTGGAAAAGGTACAGCGGTTGGAGCACTACATCCGAGCGAGTAACGGCCAGGCAGATTGGGTGCTGGAGAGCACGATCGAGAAACTGGTGGCCAGGGAACGGGGAAAACTCCGTCAGCAGTTGGCGCGTCTCCACTCCCACACGGCCGACCTTGAAGCACGCTACGGCTGGACTTCGGATGAGTTCTACCCTCGTTTTGAACGTGGCGAGCTGGGCGATGACATGGATCTGATCGAGTGGTCAGCCACGATCGAGATGATCCGGAATCTACAGCGTGCCATTGGCGCCTTGGGTGAAGGACCGAGCCTGTGACAGCGAACATCGCTGCCTATCTCAGTGGCCTGGAACGGGCTCTTGTCGAAAGTCGCGCCGTGTCGGCCTATGTCATCCTGGGACATGAAGTCACTCCAACCGATGGCAAGATCCGCGTTCGTGCACGACTGGCGGACGGCGGGTTGCTTGAGTTTTTCGAGTATGTTGCGCTCGATGAAAGAGGGCAGTCTGTTCGATTGAAGTATTCCTACCACTGGCAAGCTGCCAACGGCGTGCTCTTGCGGCGTTGGGATGCTGTCAACCACCACCGTGAGTTGCCCACGGCCCCCCATCACGTTCATCTGCCCGACGGCAGCGTCGAAGGTGTTGCAAGGCCGCCCGACGTCATGACAGTGCTGGCCCAGATTGAAACCCAACTCGAATCCGGAGGTGTGATTATGAACCGACGTATTTCCCCTGCCATGATCGCCCTGGTCGCGCTGTTGATCGCGCTGACCACCGTATTTACGATTGTTTCGAAATTTCCGATCCCACGCACAGCCGGCGGTTATTTCAACCTTTCAGATGTGGCTATCGTGTTCGCCAGTCTGACCTTCGGTCCGTGGGTAGGTCTGGCGGCCGGGGGTGTGGGCGCCGCGCTTGGCGATATCTTTCTCGGTGCACCTCAATTCGCGCCACTCAGTCTGGTCGCCCACGGCGTGCAGGGCTTAGTGATCGGGCTGCTGGGTCGTCGGCGATATACGCGACCAGTTATGCTTCTGGCATGGCTGGCAGGCGCGTTGGTGATGGTGGGTGGCTACTTCCTGGGTGAAGGTTTGATCCTCTACCAGCCGGGCTGGCCGCCCGTCATCGCGGGTTGGCTGATGGCGTTTACTGAAGTCCCTTACAACGTCTTTCAGGCGATTGTCGGTGGGGTCGTCGGCATCCCACTGGTGCTGGCCGTCCGCCGGGCCTACCCGCCCGTCGACCAACTCGGCCGCGGCCGAACCTGGACCGAATGAGGTGATAGGTGGTTGCCGTAGAGAAACGTCAACGTGACAGCAGACATCATCGTCCACAACCTGCATTATAGCTACCCACCGCTAACGCCAGACGGCGACCCGGCGCCGGTCCTGAAAGGGGTGAGCCTGGAGGTCCAGCAGGGCGAATTCGTCGCCTTGCTGGGCCGCGTCGGCGCGGGCAAGACGACCCTGTGTATGGCGCTGAACGGGCTGGTACCTCACTCGACCGGCGGCATCTTCCGCGGCGAGGTGACGGTGTTGGGCCTCGACACCAAACAACACCCCGTGGCCGACATGGCCCGCTCGGTGGGCATGGTCTTCCAGGACCCCGAAAGCCAACTGGTGCAGATGCGAGTCGAGGATGAGGTGGCTTTCGGGCCGGAAAACCTGGGCGTGCCCACGGCCGAGATCGAGAAGCGGGTCACCTGGGCGCTGAAAGCGGTGGGGCTGGCCGACTACCGGGATCGCTCGCCGCTGCTGCTTTCGGGTGGCGAAAAACAGCGGGTGGCGATCGCGGCCATGCTGGCGATGCACTCGCGCGTCCTGGTGCTCGACGAGCCGACTGCCAACCTGGACCCGGTGGGGAAGGCCGCGGTGTTCAACGTCCTCTCGGGACTGTGCCGCGAACACCGGATCACCGTCTTCATGGCCACCCAGGAGCTGGAGCGGATCGCCCGCTTCGCCGACCGGGTCCTCGTGCTGCACAAGGGGCAGATCGCCCTGGACGGCCCACCCGCCGAGGTGTTCCAACACGTCACGGAACTGCAAGCGTGGGGGGTGGGCGTGCCGCAGTTGGTCGAACTGGGGCACGTGCTGACGCAACGCACCAGGCGCAGCTACCACTTCACCAGCATGTCCGACGCCTACAAGCAACTGCGCCGCCAGGCGCGCAAGGTCCGCATGCGGAAGTCCCAAGGCCCGTTCCCCCCGCCACCCAACCACAGCGCCAACCCGCTGGCCGCCCTGTCGCAAATCGTAGTGGAGAACCTGTCCTACACTTACGCAGACGGTACCACGGCCCTCCAAGAGGTCAATTTGATCCTGCCGCCGGGCGAGTTCGTGGCAATCCTGGGCCCCAATGGTTCGGGGAAAACCACCCTGGCCAAGCACTTCGATGGACTGCTCAAGCCCACGAAAGGCCGGGTGCTGGTGGAACGCCGCGACACCCGGACCGCGCGCGTGGCTGAGCTGGCGCGTTTGGTGGGCTACGTATTCCAAAACCCCGACCACCAGATCTTCGCGCCGACCGTCCGCGAGGAGATCGCGTTCGGGCCGCGCATGCAGGAGTTGCCGGCCTCCATCGCCGGACAACGCGTGGACGACGCCCTGGCGCGGTTCGGGCTGACCCCCTACGCGGACCTGCCCCCGGCGCTGCTCGGCTTCGGCCAACGCCGGCAGATCGCGCTCGCCGCGGTGATCGCGACCCAACCCAAGGTCCTGATCCTGGACGAGCCAACCGGGGGCCTTGACGGCCGCAGCCGGCAGGAATTGCTGGACGTCGTGGCTGGTTTCAACGCCCTGGGTCGCACAGTGATCCTGATCACCCACGACATGCGCCTGGTGGCCGAGTACGCGCACCGGGCGGTCGTGTTGCTGAACGGTCGCATCCTGTTCGATGGCTCGCCGCGCGCGCTGTTCCACCAACCGGAGTTCCTGGATCAGGCGGGGCTGGCTCTGCCGCCGATCACCCGGCTGGCCGATCGATTGGCGCCCGAGGGGATGGCGCCGGGGGTGTTGAGCTCTGCCGAGTTCGCTGCCGCCTGGCAAGCTCGCCTGCCGGTCAAACACAAGCGCAAGAAGAAGGCCCGGCGCGCGCCGGGCAAGGAGTCCCCGGACCATGCGGGCTGATTTCAACCTCTACGTGCGCCGCGACACCTGGCTTCACCGGCTGGACCCGCGCGTCAAGCTGGCATTCGTGGTGGAAGCGACCGCGCTCCTCTTCCTGTGGCCCAGCGTCCGGACGGCCGTGGGCATGATCGCGTGCTGTTCGATCGTGCTCTGGCTGGCCCAAATCCCCGCACCGCAGATCGCGCGCGCCTGGCGCACCATGGCGCCGCTGATGGTGATGGTCTTCGTACTGACCGCGCTGTTCGCCGGCGGGCCCAGCCGCGTCCTGTTCCCGATCGGCCCGCTGAAGGTAACGCTCGGCGCGGTGCAGCAGGGCGCCCTGTTGGCGACCCGGCTGCTGGCGTTGGCCCTGATCTTCTTCTTCTGGCTGTTCACCACGGACCAGGCCGCGATGGTGCGCGGTTTTCTGGCGCTGCGCATCCCCTATGATTGGGGGCTGACGCTGGCGCTGGCGCTGCGCTACCTGCCGATCTTCGCCGGCCTCTTTCAGCAGGTGCGCGAGGCCCAGCAGGCGCGCGGGCTCGACCTGGAGCAACGCAGCTTCTGGCAACGGTTGAACGCCTACCGGCCGGTGCTCATCGCGATGGTGATCAGCGCGCTGCGCCACAGCGAGCATCTGGGCTGGGCGTTGGAAGCGCGGGCGCTGGGAGCGCGCGGGGTGCGTCGGTCGGTATTCCGGCCGTTGCACCTGCGCCGCGGCGACGTGGCTGTCCTCATCCTCCTGCTCCTGACCCTGACACTTAAGTTCGGCCGCCGGACGGGTAAACTGAACGCACAACGGGTCGGGGTAGGGCAGGGCTGGCAGTGCCCTACCCCGGCCCAGCTCTATAATGTTTTATTTCGAACGCCCCGACACGTTTTGCTCCTGACGCAAGACTATGCTATAATCTGACCTGTTCGTGCCCCCATAGCTCAGTGGATAGAGCGTCGGCCTCCGGAGCCGAAAGCGCAGGTTCGAGTCCTGCTGGGGGTACTGCGCAGAAGCCCGGTTTCTTGGAGAAACCGGGCTTCTTGTCGTAGCTAAGGACTGAGGATTAAATAACTTGGGCGAATCCTCCCTTCATTTGTCGGAGCAAATGGGTAAGTTATCAAGCCTTAGCCGTCCTTAGCCCTAATCCGCATTTGAATGAAGCGTGAGGTGATCCTATGCAACTTGAAGACTACTTCAGCTGCCTGGCTCCTGACGATATCCGTGTGAAGGGCACGCGCGTCGGCATCGAGACGATCCTGACCGATTACCTGGAATTGGGGCTGTTTGCCGAACAGATTGCCGCGCGCTATCCAACGCTTTCAGTCGAACAGGTATACGCCACGCTGACCTGCTACTGGCACAATCGCTCTCAGGTGAATGCTTACCTGCGGACAGTAGACCAGGAGCTCGAACGCCAGCGCCGCGACCAAGACCTACACCCTTCGCCGGCGGTCCAACGGCTGCGCGAATTAGCCCGTCGATGGGATCAGCGACGCGATCAGGTGGCGGCCCACCCCGCTGAATTTCAGGATCAGATCGTCCACCTGCCGTCGAGACGCTGAGAGAGACCATTTTGTCGCTATCGAATAAAAAGCCCTGGTTCCTTCACGGAGCCAGGGCTTTTTGCTATCCAATTCCAGTTCCCAGGATTCTACAGGTCATCCAGCCCCATGTAAGTCTCAGGGCCGGTCTTGAGTCGCACACGCAAGATGCGCACGATGCCTGAGTCATCGTTCACGTCATAGATCAGGCGCCACCGGCCAAACTTGATCTTGAACCGGTTCGGTGCGCGCGTGTCTTCTGCCTTGTCTGGCCGTGGGTTGCCGACCAGGCCCTCGATCGCGCGCCGGATGCGTTGCCGGTAGAGGCCCGGCACACGGAGCAGAGCGTGCTCTGCTTCGTCGGTGTACTTAAGCCGGTAACGCACCCTGCGCCTCTAAGGCTTCTATTCCGGCCCACACGTCGTCATGGTCATGCAGAGATTCAAGCCCGGCATCTATGCGCGCCACCAGCGCGTTAAGCTCTCGGTGGTCGCGCGCGTCGTCCAGTGCCTCTTGCACGTACTCCTTGAGGGCCAGACGCACAACGTCGGACAGAGTTTCGCCGCGCAGCTTCGCTACCGCATGAGCTTGCTTCCGCAAGGGCGCGGGCACTTTCACCATCAGACCAACGGCTTCGACTGACATCGCCACACCTCTTTATCGGGACGTATAGATATCTATGATTCTACATCAGCTTGGGTTTGTCAGTCAAGTTTCGACGGGCAGCTTCAAGCTCGAAGCCGGTGCGACTATCGGTAGAGCAGTTCGTCCACGTGTTCCGCGTAGTTGGTGATCGGCCTCCCCTGCTCATCGCGCCCGACAACGTACTCAGGCTCCGGTTCGGCCACTTCCAGTGTTCCGCACAGCTCCCAGGTGCGCGTTTCGGTGGGTAAGAGTTTGACCTCGACGCGCGCGCAGGGCAGCGGCCACCTTGCGCAGAAACGAGAGATTCGGCGGCGGCGTTCCCCGTTCCAGCCGGGCGATAGATGATTGCTTCGTGCCGGTCAGTTCGGCCAGTTGGGCCTGAGTGAGACCGTGCAGAATGCGCAGGCGCGTGACCTGGCAGGCCGACTCGCGTTCGGCCAAGGCCGCGACGAAGGCTGGATCGCGCAATTGCTCGGCTTCCCATTCCTCGAAATCAACGAGTGGACTCATGGTATTTCTCCAGGAATTGCGCCAACCGCTTCTCGAAGAAAGCCCTGGTTCCAAATTTGATCTTGAAGTAGTCAGGTTCCCGCATTTCTTCTGCATTCGCCGGCCGCGGGTTGCTCGCCAGCCCCCCAATCGCGCGCTTGAAACGTAAAACATCTGACACGGTTTCCCCGCGCAGCCTGGCGACCGCTTGCACCTGTATGTGCAGGGATGCGGGTATTTGTACCATGAGACTTACGGTTCCTGCAACTTCGGGCATCGGTCACTCTCAACCTGTCAGGTCTGCCCATGTCCAGCGCGGTACAGTTCCAAGAACCGGTAGGGCGCCAGCAATTGGATACCGACGAGGGTCTCCAAATCCAGCAAGTCTTTGTCCACCGTGATGACACAGTCCACGCTCCCGGCCACGGCGCAAGCAACGAACTTGTCATCTTTTCGGTCGCGGGTGTACGGAGGCATGGTTCCCAGGGATGGCAAAAATTCGGCCTTGCGTCGGATGGCATCGAGGAGGACCAGCGCTTCTGCTGGTTGAATAAGAGCCAGGATGTAGTCCCGTTTGAGCACGCCCTCCAGTTCTGTAAGCAGTTCGGGGCAAGTTACCATCTCGATCCGGTCGCCCAGCCACAAGACCTCGATCAGCTCCTTGATCGCCGCGCCCGGCCGGACGAGATACCGGATTAAGGCGCTGGTATCCATCACGAACCGAACCCGGACGCCGGTCTTTGACCTGAAACCCCCTGGCTCGTCGCTCACGGTTGGTTGACCTCTGTGCGAGCGCGCTCGATCAACTCATCCACTTCGGCATCGCTCAGGTGTGCCGCGCGCGCCGAGGCGGCCGCTGAAGCCTGCTGCAGCCGGACACGTAGAAGCTCCTGCTCGGCCTCCACCAAACGCCGGTATCGTGGATACCCCATCATGGTCACGCGGGGTATCCCGTAGCGTTCGATGACAACGTCATCGGTCAGCAGCGCATGATCCATGGCTTGTCCGAAGTTCTGTTGCACCTGACTGGAGTTGAGTGTGACGACCATTCTGACCCTCCGCCGATCGCGTCTTGAATAACTTATCTATCTTGAATAAGTATAGCGTGCTTCGATGCGCTTGTCAAGAGCGCGCACGACGGAAACCCGCCGGGTCTGGCCGGGGAAGCTGGGCCGAGCCGAGCATAGCGCTGACATTCTGCCCGCCGGCCGCCGATTATTGACTACCACCAGCCGTTGTCACGCGCTTTGCATCCTTTGCCGCCTGTGTTACAATGTCACCATGCAAGACGAAGAAATCATCCAGACGATCGTCAATCGGATTACGGAGGCCATCCATCCACAAAGGATCATCCTCTTCGGGTCATGGGCGCGCGGCGAACAGAGTCCGCACAGCGACGTGGACATCCTGGTGATCCAGGAATCTTCGCGGCCTCGTCCGCAACGGTACGCGCAGGTGCGGCGACTCTTTTGGGGCATGGGCCTGCCCATGGACATCTTGGTCTACACCCCGGAGGAGTTCGCGCGTTTTCAATCGGTCCCCGGCAGCTTCGCTCATACCGTAGCTCGAGAAGGAAAGGTGCTGTATGCACAGCCTGGTGGATGAGTTGATCGGTGAATGGTTGACGCGCGCCGAGCATGACCTGCGCGTGGCCGAATTCTTGCTTACCATGCCCGATCCACCGCCGGAGAGCATCGGCTTTCATGCGCAGCAGTGTGCTGAAAAGGCGCTCAAAGCCTTCCTGACACTGCGGCAGGTTCACTTCGAATGGCGTCACGACTTGAACTATCTCATTGACTTGTGTGCGCCTTTTGATTCCAGCTTTGAGCAATTCCGCGCCGATGCGGACGAATTGACCCCTTATGCCGTCGAGTACCGCTATCCTGATGCTTTGCCGCTCATATCGTTAGCATCGGCCCAGTCGGCCGTGGATACCGCGCGTCGAATCTACACGTTCGCGTTGGCACGGCTCAAATAGCGCTGAGACTCTGCCCGATGACCACCGATCATCGACCACCGACGGCCTCGTCATCATCAAGAAAGCCCTGGTTCCTTCAAGGAGCCAGGGCTTTTTGCTATCCAAGAGATGCGCCGGCGATCGCGGCGGGCATCAGTGATCTCGATACTCATTACCCGACACGCGTAGCATAAGCCCCTCGTGGGCGTCCGGGCGGGCATAGTAGCGTTGTCGGCGGGCACAAGGTCCTATGCTACGGCGCTATGTCGGGTAGTGAGATCTCGATACAGCACGTCGTCCACGTGTTCCGCGTAGT
>PHCA01000161.1 GCA_002842085.1 Chloroflexi bacterium HGW-Chloroflexi-1 | reverse complement strand
GTGCTCAGGTATTGCATGCGTCCCTTGACCCGCTCGATCTCCCCGCGGATGTTGGTCAGCTCCCGGTAGACCTGTAGGATGTCCTCGGCCTGCTGGGTGCGCTGCCGCACCTCAGCCAGCAGCTCGCGCAATTCCTTCTCCGCGGCTTCCAGGTTGACGAGCTGGGCGCTCAGGTCGGTGAATTCCTCGGTGACGTCTTGACCGCTGACATTCTCCCGTTCTACCCGCACGGCTAACGCCTTGATCGCCGCGATGGCGTCGTCCAGATCGCCGGCTGGGATGCGCACCGTTATGCGCGCCCGCAACTGCTCTCCTTCGCGCCAGGCGCTGGAATCGGCCACGTAGCCGCCCATGCCGGTCACCATGTCGGTGATCGACTGCATCGCCGGTTCAGCATCGGTCACTACCAGGCTCAAGTCGACGGTGCGGATGATCATGCGCTCGGTGTCGTTGGCCACGCCGGGCGCCGGTTGGGCTGCCGGTTGGGCTGGGGGCTGGGCTGCTGACTTGGCCGACATCTCCGGTGCGGTGGATACAGCCGAGCGGTTTTCGGCGAACCCGGCGCTCTGCTCCACGGGCGCGAGCGTCTTGGCGGCACACCCAATCAGCCCGGCCAGAAAGCTCAGCAAGACCAGCCCGATGATGGTTTTCTTCATAGCGATTCCTCCTCGTGAAATGGGGCCACCGTGGGGCCCCGCTCGCTGTGGCCGGTCTCCTGACCGAGCCACCGTGGGGCCCCGCTCGCTGTGGCCGGTCTCCTGACCGAGCCACCGTGGGCCCATTCCCTTACCAGCCAAACGACAACCGGTTGATCAGCCGTTCGGGCAGCCCGACCGCGCGCATGTGGGCCTGGGTGATCTCGATCGGATATGCCACGCGTCGCGACAACCAGGTCCGCGTCGCGGTATCGAGGACGGCGTAGGCGGCGCGGGGATCATTGTCACGCGGCTGGCCGACGCTGCCGGGGTTCATGATGACGCGCCAGCCGTCTTCCAGCGGCAGCGCTTTATCGATAGCCGGCGATAGCGCCCGCACACTGGACACTTGTTTCTGCCAGATGTAGAGGGCCGGCACGTGGGTGTGACCCACCAGGCAGAAGGGTGTGGCAAAATGGTCGAAATTGGCGCGCGCTGTGGCGGGGTAGAGGACATATTCCCACACCGGGTTGCGCGGGCTGCCGTGGGTGAGCGTGAAGGCGTCACGGACCAGCGGTTGACCGGGTAGATTTCTCAGCCAGGTCATACTCTCAGCGCTCAACTGAGCGCGGGTCCAGATGACCGCCCGCCGCGCCTCGGGGTTGAACTTGTCGATGTCCATGTGTCCGAGTGCGGCCCAATCGTGATTGCCGACCACGGCCGTGGCGCCCAACAGTTGGATCTGGGTGACGCATTGATTCGGTTCAGGGCCGTAGCTGACCGTGTCGCCCAGGCACCAAACCGTCTCCCAGTTGAACTGCTCGGCATCCGCCAACACGGCATCCAGGGCCGCCAGGTTGGCGTGGATGTCAGAAAGCACCAACACGCGCATGAGGATCTGCTCCTTCGAGTTCTTAGTATCTGCTCCATATCGCTCGCTGTGGCCGGTCTCCTGACCGAGCCACCGTGGCTCGGTCAGGAGACCGGCCACAGCCACCCCGGATTATGGCTGTCGCTTGAGAGGATACAGTTCTTGGCGAAATGTAGGCTCTATCATACCACTGGAAGCGGGATACTGGAAGCTGGCGGCTTGTAGCGCATTCTGGCCCTATCCTTGGGCCGAAAGCCCACTTCCCGCCACGTGGGAGAGAGATCAGGGTTCCAGCATCCGGCCCGGTTTGGTTGCGTTTCACAGCCGCGGTATAATAGCTGGTGATGATGGAAACCTGCGAACTTTCCCTGGAAACCGGAAGCGCCGCGGAAACTCAGACCTGGGGCCGTCGGTTGGCCGCGCTACTGCGTCCCGGTGATGTGTTGGCTTTGGCCGGCGATCTGGGCGCGGGTAAGACCGCGTTTACCCAGGGGCTGGCGCGCGGGCTGGGGATCACCGAACCCGTGACCAGCCCCACGTTCACGCTGATCAACCAGTATCGGACCGCCGAGGGGATCAGGTTGCAGCACGTGGACAGCTATCGCCTGGCGAACGCGCCGTTGGAGATGTGGGATGTCGGGCTGGCGGACCTGTTCGCCGGCGACGACATCGTGGTGATCGAATGGGCCGACCGGATCCCCGGCCTCTTGCCCGAAGAGCGCCTGGAGATCGTTTTTTCCTATCTGGGTGAAGGCTGGCGCCGCCTTTGCTTCAAGGCGCACGGCGCGCGCTATGTGGGCATGATCGGCCAGTTTCACCTTGTCACCTTGTCACCTTGTCAAGTATAGCGGCAGGACGGGACTGGCACGACATAATGTTACTTGCCCTGGACACATCGACTCGATTAGCCGGCATCGCGCTGTACGACGGCGTGCGCGGCCTGATCGCCGAGCAAAACTGGCACTCCGCTAACCGGCACACCGTGGAGCTAACCCCGCGCGTGGCCCAGATGTTGGCGCAGGCGGACGCGACGGCTGCCGATCTGTGCGCGGTCGCCGTGGCGCTGGGGCCAGGGTCTTTCACTGGCCTGCGGGTGGCGTTGGCAGTTGCCAAAGGGCTGGCGTTGGCCAACGCGCTGACGCTGCTGGGCGTGCCGACCCTGGACGTGGTCGCCTATCCGCACAGCCGCCAGCCGCTGCCGGTGATCGCGGTGGTGCCGGCCGGGCGGGGGCGGGTCTGTTGGGCGCCCTACGCGCTGGGGCCGGCCGGCTGGTCGCCGCAGGCGCCCTATGGGCTCACTACTGTGACCGCGTTGGCTGAGTCGATCGATCAGCCGACGTTGTTCGCCGGGGAACTGGCCGCCGCCGATTGGGCGACGTTGGCCGAACGGCTGGGCGAGCGGCTGGCCGAACGGGCGTACCTGCTGCCGCCGGCCCTCTCCATGCGCCGGGCCGGCTATCTGGCTGAGATAGCCTGGGGCCGCTTTGCCGCGGGCCAGGCGGACGATCTGGCGACCCTGACCCCGATCTATCTGCACGAACCCGCGGCGCCGGCTGGCGGAGGCCTGGCCTGACCTGTGGCGCTCCCCCTGATCTCACCGATGGTCCCCGACGACCTGGACGCAGTGATGCGCCTCGAACGTCAGTGCTTCAGGGAGCCCTGGAGCCGGCGCATGTACCTGTCGGATCTGACGAATAATGAGCTGGCGACGTACCTGGTGGTGCGGCCGGGCGAAGGATCCGTTGAGGGTGCGCTGCCCCCGATTCTGGCCTACGGTGGCTTTTGGCTTATGGTGGATGAGGCGCACATCGCCACCATCGCTTCGCATCCTGATTGGCGCGGCTGTGGGTTGGGGCTTTGGCTGATGTTGGCGTTGCTGGATCGAGCCATGGCGCGCGGCGCGACCGTTTCGACCCTGGAGGTGCGGGCGGGCAATCGGTCGGCCCGGCTCCTGTACGAGAAGCTGGGCTACCAGGTGGCGGGCGTGCGGTATCGCTACTATCGCGACGGTGAAGATGGGCTGATCCTGACCACGCCGCCGCTGGACGGGCCGGCGATGCGGGAGCGGATGACAATGGTCCGGGCTGCCGTGGTCGAAAAGTTGATGCGACGTTTTGTCATAGCGAGTAGTACGTAGGTGTTGAGTATACTCTTTCGCTCGGGCCGGTCTCCTGACCGTGGCCCGCTGTCTGTTGCGGTGGATTCGGTGGCTCGGTCAGGAGACCGGCCACAGCGAGCACGCCCCGAACTATTGAGAAGATACAGTAGGCGTTGCTTTTCAGGCCCAGGTTGTTGTATAATGTCGGCAAGCTCATAGAACATTTGCGCGAATCGAGCGAAGTCCGCAGGACAAAAAACGATGGCCAGGCGACGATCGAAGCCCAAACCCAGACCCGGCCCCAACCTGGGCCAGCTTCTGCGCGGGGAAGTCATCGGCAGCGCGTTGGTCGTGTTGGCGCTGCTCGTCATGCTGAGCCAGCTCTCCGCTCACCGGGGCCAGGTGACCGCGGCGTTGATCAGCGCGCTGCGCGTTGTTTTCGGCGCGGGGACGTGGTTGGCGCCGTTCCTGTTGGGCGCGCTGGGCGTCTGGCTGGCGATGCGCCAGGTGAGCGATCAACGAGTGCTGACCTCCTTGCGGCTGATCGGCGGGGTGGGGCTCTTCCTGGTGTTCGACGGGGTCGCGCATCTGCTGACCGCCGCGGCTGACCCGGCTGACCCCTGGGAGTTGGCATTGGCCGGGCGCGGCGGCGGGGTGGTGGGGTGGGTCTTCAGTCAGGGGTTGGTCGTGGCTTTGGGGCTCCCCGTGACCGTGGGGATGCTGGTGATCCTGGCCGTGGCCTCGGTCATCGCCTTGATCGGGCTGTCGATTGTGGATGTAGGCCACGGGATCGCGGCCGCCTGGCGCTGGGCGCGCGGGATCGTGGCCGGGCCGGCAGGGGGCCAGGGCACCCCGCCTTTGCCGCTGGGCGAGCTGGATCCGCCTTGGAAGCGTTGGTGGCGGCAGTTGGCCGGCTGGCGGCCCGGCTTCCCGCGCTGGCCTCCACTGAATGAGCCGCCGCCAGTGACCGGCCCCACCCCCGAATCCGCCTCTGGGCCGGCTCGCCGCGTTGTGCCGCCATCTTTGGCGCCCAGGACAGCCCCTGCGCCGATTGCGCGGCCAGCCGGCGCCTCCGACCTGCCCCCGCGCATCATCGGCGGGAGCAGCCAGACCTGGCGCTTGCCCGCCCTCTCCGATGTCCTGGAGGATAGCACCGAGCTGGACATCCAAGGGGAGGACCTGCGGCGCCGCGCCCAGATCATCGAGAGCACGCTGGAGGGGTTTGGCGTGCCGGTCCAGGTGGTGGAGGCCAACCAGGGGCCGGCGGTGACGCAGTTCGGGTTGCGGCCGGGCACGATCATCCGGCGGGATCACAAGGGTAACGAGAGGCGCATCAAAGTGCGCGTGTCGCAAATCCAGGCGTTGTCCAACGATCTTTCGCTGGCGTTGGCCGCCTCGCCGATCCGCATCGAGGCCCCGGTGCCGGGGCGGGATGTGGTGGGCGTCGAAGTGCCCAACGTGCAGCTCTCCCTGGTCGCTCTGCGCGGCGTCATGGAGTCTGAAGAGTTCCTGGGCAGCAAGGGCGCATTGACCATCAGTCTGGGTCGCGACGTTTCGGGACAGTCGGCCGTGGCCGATCTGGCGCGCATGCCACATCTGCTCATCGCCGGCGCAACCGGTTCGGGCAAATCGGTGTGCGTCAACGCCATCATCACGGCCCTATTGCTAACCCACACGCCGGAGAGCCTGAGGTTCCTGATGATCGATCCCAAGCGGGTGGAGCTGACCGGCTACAACGGCATTCCGCACCTGATCGCGCCGGTGGTGGTGGAGGTCGAGCGGGCGGTGCTGGTGTTGCAATGGGCCACGCGCGAGATGGAAAGACGTTACAAGCTCTTTGCCAAGGCTGCGGCCCGCAACATCGAAGCCTACAACGAAAAACTGACGGAGCGCGGTGACCAAATACTGCCCTACATCGTGATCTTGATCGACGAGCTGGCCGACCTGATGCTGTCGTCGCCGGAGGATGTGGAACGCTATGTCTGCCGCATCGCCCAGATGGCGCGCGCCACCGGCATCCACCTGGTGATCGCTACTCAACGTCCCAGTGTGAACGTGGTCACCGGGCTGATCAAGGCCAACTTCCCCGCCCGGATCGCCTTTGCCGTCACGTCGCTGGTAGACAGCCGGGTGATATTGGACTCGCCTGGCGCGGAGCAGTTGTTGGGGCGGGGCGATATGCTGTTCATGGCGCCGGACAGCAGCAAACTGCAACGCCTGCAAGGCTGCTTCGTGTCTGACCGGGAGGCGGGGCGGCTGGTGCACTACTGGAAGGGCGCGCGCATGTTCGTGGCCGAGTCGGAAGGGGTGGGCGTCCCGCACGGGGCGGGGGCCTCCGACGGGGCCTTCGACGAGACCTCTGGTGGGGATGGCATCGGCCTGTCCCGAGCCGAGCAGTTGACGCCCAGCCAGCCGGCCGAGGGCTACCCGGAGCCACCCTGGTTGCCGGGCCAGGAGACGTTGCAGCAACCGTTCTGGACCGATCTGGCCGAAGAGGCGGCGAGCGATCGCGACGAATTGTACGCCCAGGCCGTGGAGGAGGTACGCAAGTCGGGGCGAGCCAGCGTGTCGTTGCTCCAGCGCCGGCTGCGCATCGGCTATTCCCGCGCGGCGCGGCTGATCGACCAACTGGAGCAGGCCGGGGTCGTCGGCCCGGACCTGGGTGGCAGCCGCGGCCGCGACGTGCTGCCGGCGCCACGACCCAACGTTGGTGCTACGCGGTGAGATCGCAAGCCTTGCGAAGGTTTTGCGGCAAAATGACTGGCGTGATGCTCATTTCTCGAACCTTCGCAAGGCTTTTCACAGTCCACATCTGGCGCATCCTGAACAGATTGAGGATTGCCGGTTGGAAGTCGTCGAGAAAGGGTGATCTATGCTGCCTGAGCGTTTTCCACCCGATGACCCGAGAGAATGAGGGATGTCTGTGAACCGTACACGCTTTCCCTTTATGCTGACTCTCATCCTCTTGCTCTATCTCGCCCTGGGCGCTCTGTTCGCCGTCTACACGCCGGCCTGGCAGGCCCCTGACGAGCCGGCGCACTACAATTATGCGCGCTACCTGGTCGAAAAGGGCAGCTTCCCAGTGCTGCATATCGGAGATTACCCGCACGCCTACCTGGAAGAGATCAAATCCAGGGGCTTCCCGCCTGACCTGAGCATCGACCCGATCCGCTACGAGTTCCACCAGCCGCCGCTCTACTACGCGTTGCTCGCGCCGCTTTACGCGCTGACCGGCGGCGCGCTATTGCCACTGCGGCTCTTCTCCGTGCTGCTGGGCGCCGGCGTCGTGCTGTTGGCCTATGCCGTGGCCCGGCGCATCTTCCCCGAGCGGCGGGCGCTGGCGTTGGCCGCGGCCGCGTTCGTGGCGTTCCTGCCCCAACACCTGGCCACAGTCTCGCAGGTGGGCAACGACGTGCTGGCCGAACTGTTGCTGGGACTGGTCCTGTACCAATTGATAGGTTGGGCGCTGAAGTCCGCACAATCCGCAATTCGCAATCCGCAATTCGCAATCGGAAATCCGCAATTCGCAATTCGCAATTCGCAATTCGAAATCATCCTCGGCGTATTGATCGGTCTGATCCTGGTCACCAAGACGACGGCCTACATCGCGGCGCCGCTCGCCGGCGGGGTGCTGATCTGGCGCTGGTGGCGCGAGCGGGCCTCGATCCGCCGCGTTCTGTCCGACCTGGCCGCGGTCGCGCTTCCGGCCGCGTTGATCGCCCTGCCGTGGTACGCCCGCGATCTGTGGGCCTACGGCTGGCCCGACTTCCTGGGCCTACAACGCCACGACGCCATCGTGATCGACCAGCCGCGCACCGTCGATTGGCTGATAGAACAAGGCTGGGGCGGCTACCTCCAACGCCTGGTCGAGTTCACCTTCAAGAGCTTTTGGGGCGT
>PHCA01000160.1:20553-21774 GCA_002842085.1 Chloroflexi bacterium HGW-Chloroflexi-1 | reverse complement strand
ACGTGGCCAGCCAGGTGGGACAGGCTCTGGCCCGGCTGGAACTGCTCCAGGAAGTGCGCGCCCACGCTGAACGGATGGAGCGGCTGGCGTCGGTCAGTGAAGCGCTGACCCTGCCGTTGGACGAGGAGCGCACGATCAGCGCTATCGGAGAGGGTGCGCTGGCGCTGTGCGGGGCCGGCCGGGCGGCCGTCCACGTGCGCAACGTGGACGACACGGTGAGTTGTCCGTGGGCGCACGGGCTTCCGCCGGCCTACGTGGCGGAGGTAGCCGGGCGGGTAGGGGAAATGCCCGGGGGCCGGTTGCTGGCGGAGCAGGCGCCGGTGCTCATCGGGGATACAGCCCGTCTGCCGGCGGATGCGCCCCTGCGGGAGCTTTCCCGGGCCGCCGGCTACCGGGCGGTGGCGCTCTGGCCGTTGATCTATGAAGGGCGGACGATGGCTGCTGTGGGCTGCTATACCGAGGCGCCCCGCACCTGGTCACAGGCTGAGCAAGAGGTCATGCAGGCGTTTGCCCGCCAGGCGGCGGTGGCGCTGGAGAACTCCCGGCTGTATGAGTCGTTGCGGGCCGCAAACCGCGATCTCGGGGTATGTCGAGCTGCTGGGGGAGGCCGGCCTGGGACCCCTGACCGCGGAGCAAGCGCAGGCGCTGGAAGTCATGCGCCGGCAGGCCCGGCAGCTCTACTTCATGGTGAACCGGTTCCTGACGTTGCAAACGATCGACGCCAGGGCCCTGCAGAAGGTCGAGGTGAAGCCGGGACTGTTGTTCAGCCAGGCGGTGGAGACCCGGCAGGCGCGGGCGGCCGCGGCCGGGATCCGGGTCGACCTGGAGGTGAGCGCGGACGTGCCTCAGCTCGAGGTAGACGTCGATCTCATGAACCAGGTGCTAGACAATCTACTGGACAACGCGCTGAAGTTCAGCCCGGACGGGGGTGTGGTGCGCGTGCGCGTCTGGACCGAGCGGTCCGCGGCCTCGCCGGAGCGCCAGGTGCTGATCTCCATCGTGGATCCGGGGATCGGTATCCCACCGGACAAGCTGGAGCACGTGTTCGAGCGCTTCTACCAGGCGGATGGGAGCACGACCCGCCGCTTCGGCGGCGCGGGCATCGGCCTGGCGTTGTGTCGCAAGATCGTAGCGGCGCACGGCGGCCGCATCTGGGCGGAGAGCGAAGGGGAGGGGCGGGGGAGTACTTTTTACGTTGCGCTGCCCGGGAGCGCCTCTGAA
>PHCA01000160.1:19144-20462 GCA_002842085.1 Chloroflexi bacterium HGW-Chloroflexi-1 | reverse complement strand
AGAGGGCGAGATGAAAACAAACCCATCAGCCAGGGAGGCCGGTCTACGCTGGCGGAGCCGCGATGCCATCCCGCGGGCCCGGGCGATGAATAAGCTGCGCCAGGCCAGGGATCAACTGCAAGCTGCCCTGGATGCCCTGTCGGCGGCCGTCTCCTGGATCAGCTCGGACTTGAAATACCTGGGCGGTAACAGGTATCTGGCCGAGATACTGCACCTGCCGCAGGCAGCCTTTGCCGGTAAGGAGGTCGGTTTTCAGGGCACCAGCCCGGACCTGGCCGAATTCGCGCGGGGCTTCTTCGCCAGCCCGGCACAGCAGGCGTCCCGCGAGATCACTTCACAAGTCGATGGCGCCATCCGGCGGTACCTGGTCGTTGCCAGGAAGTACCAGGGGGGCCAGGCGGCCGCCTTCGTGGGCATGGATATCACTGAGCTCAGGGAGGCGGGAGAAGAAATCCGAAAGCTGAATCAGGAGCTGGAACGTCGCGTTGCCGAGCGCACCGCGCAACTGGCGGCCGCAAACCAGGAGCTGCAAAGCGAGGTCGTCAGGCGCAATCGGGCGGAGGAGAAAGCCTTGAGAGCCCTGGACCAGGAAAAGGAGCTCAGCGATCTCAAGTCCCGCTTCATCTCGATGACGTCCCACGAGTTCCGGACCCCGCTGAGCATGATTCTGTCTTCCGCGCAACTACTGGAACAATACTGCCATCAACTTGCTACGGAGCGCGTCCTGAACCATCTCCGGCGGATCCAGGCCAACGCCAAACAGATGAGCGATCTGCTGGATGACGTGCTGATCGTCGCTAAGTCCGACGTAGGCAAGCTGACCTTCACCCCCGGGCCGCTGGACATCCTGCGTTTCTGCGAGGAGTTGGTAGAGGAGGTGCAACTGACGATCGGGGCCGGGCACACGGTCACTTTTGTCCATCGCGGCCAGTGCCCGGATGTGTCCATGGATGAAAGCTTGCTGAGGCAGATTCTGTACAACCTGCTCTCCAACGCCATCCACTACTCGGATCCGGGCAGCACAGTCCACTTCGAGCTCACCTGTAGTGATGACCGGGTGACCTTCCGGGTCAGCGACCAGGGCATCGGGATCCCGCCGGAAGAGCAGGAACGGCTGTTCGAGGCCTTCCATCGGGCCAGCAATGCCGGACACATCCCCGGCACGGGCCTGGGGCTGACGATTGTCAAACGGGCGGTGGACTTACATGGCGGCACGATCACGATCTCCAGTCAGGTCGGGAAAGGCACGACGTTTACGGTCACGATCCCGTCCGGTTATACTTGACAGGGTGACACGGTGACACGGTGACACGGTGAC
>PHCA01000160.1:0-19134 GCA_002842085.1 Chloroflexi bacterium HGW-Chloroflexi-1 | reverse complement strand
GGCCACAGCGGGCACGCGCCACCGTGGCTCGGTTACAAACCGGCCACAGCGGGCACGCGCCACCGTGGCTCGGTTACAAACCGGCCACAGCGGGCACGCAGCCACCGTGGCTCGGTTACAAACCGGCCACAGCGGGCACGCAGCCACCGTGGCTCGGTCCCACGGCGGCCACAGCCCCTGGATTATTGAGAGGATACCATCCCTCGACAAGCTCAGGACGGGTTGCACGAATTCACACGAAAAACCTTATGCTGGAGGTGACAGATGGCTTCCATTCTCCTGGCGGGCCTGCCCTATGAGTTGGAGAGTGCTGTCAACCGGGCGTTGGCCGCGCAGGGACATGCCGTGAACACGGCGCGCGATGCCGACCAGGCGTTACACGTCATCACGCGCTCCGCTCCAGCGTTGGCCATCGTCGGCGCCGACCTGACTGGCTACAAAGGTTTGCACTTCTGCGGTCACGTCCGAAACATCCCGGAGGGGCAGGATCTGCGGATCATCTTCTTGACCGATCGGGACTTGCTGGCGGACAAACTGGATGGGTTCGCCGCCGGTGTCGATGATTACATCACCATCCCCTTCCACATGCCGGAGTTGACCCTCAGGGTGGATGCGCTCTTGCGGAATACCATCCGGCAACCCGCTCAGGCCTCGGGAGCGCGCACCCGTCGGCGACACGGCCCTATCACCCTGGACCGGCAGAGTGGGGAGGTGTGGCTATCCGGCCGGCACGTGACACTGACACCGGTGGAGGCCCGGCTGCTTGATTACCTGATGACTTGCGCCGGCCGGCCGGTTTCTGCGGAGGAGTTGTTGCGCCAGGTGTGGGATCAGCCCCCCGGTGTGGGGGACCCGGCCCTGGTGCGCGTGCACATCCGCCATCTGCGGGACAAACTGGACTCTGACCCCACCGCGCCCGAACTGCTCAAGACAGTTTCCAGGCGTGGCTACTGCCTGACATCGGATGGCGCCCCATGATCCAACCCACGAACCCGGATTCAGCGATCGAGGTCGGGCAGTCCCAATACCCTAATCTGCTGACGGTGTTGCTGGACAGCATACCTTCCTCGGTGTTGATCCTTGACCGGAGCCTGCGCGTAACCCTGGTCAGTCGTAATTTCCTCGAAAAGGGGCGCCGGATGGCAGAAAACACGCTGGGCCGGCGTTTGGAGGAGGTTTTCCCCCCGGCGATCCTGAACTACACGCAGTTGGACCAGCGCGCCCGGTCAGTCATGCTGAGCGGTCGGCCCTATGACGGCGGCAAGATGACCTATCGGGCCCCCGGGGTGCCACAACGCGTGTACTACTACAACCTCACCCCCTTGCGCGAGGACAACCAGATCACCGGCGTGTTGCTGCTGATGCACGACATCACCGAGCAAGAGCGCCTGACCGAGGACATGCGCCGCGCGGAACGCCACCTGGCCAGCGTCGTGGAGAGCGCCAACGACCTGATGGTGTCCATGGAACCGAATGGGCGCATCCTGACCTGGAACCAGGCCGCCGAACGGATTACGGGGTTTCGCGCGGCCGAGGTGATCGGCCACAACCTGGCGGACCTCTGCGCGGCGGAGCAAGTCGAAGAAATGAGCGACCTGCTGGCGGCTGTGCGGCAGAGCGAGCCCATCAAGGTGCATGAATTCGACCTGCAAACGCGCCCGGGCAAAGCGGTGCCCGTGGCCTGGGCCTGTTCCCCCATGTGGGACGACCACGGCCAGGTGGTCGCGCTGGTAGCCGTGGGACGGGACCTGACCGAGCGGCGCCACCTGGAGGCGCAGCTTTTCCAGTCGGCCAAGATGGCCTCGTTGGGCGTGATGGCCGGCGGCATCGCCCACCAGTTGCGCAATCCGTTGGGAGCCGCGTCGGCCGCCGCTCAGTTGCTGTTGCGGGAACCGGAGAACCGCGAGCTCGGCCGCGAATGCGCCCAGAAGATCTATGAAGGCATCAAGCGGGCTTCCGCCATTATCGAGAGCCTCTTGCGTTTCGCCCGGCCCGACAGTGGCCGGTTCTACACGGTGTCGGTCAACCTGGTGATCGGTGACACCGTCGCCATGATGCGCCATCAGGCCAACCTGAACCAGGTCGTGGTCGAGACCGAATTGAACCTGGACCTGCCACTGGTCTACGCCGACCCCAGCGCGCTCCAGCAAGCGTTCACCAACCTGTTCCTGAACGCCTGCCAGGCGATGCCCACCGGCGGCCGGCTGCTGATCCGCACGCGGCCCCTCACAGGTGAGCCTTTCGTCGCGGTGGATTTCATCGATACCGGCTGCGGGATCCCGCCGGAAAACATGGCCAAGATCTTCGATCCGTTCTACACGACCCGGCCTGTCGGACAGGGCGTGGGCCTGGGGTTGGCTATCGCCTATAGCATTCTGCAACAGCATGACGGGAGCATTCAAGTGCACAGCACGGTCGGCGCCGGTAGCACCTTCACGGTCTTACTGCACACGGCGCTTCCGGCCGCCCGAACTACGGATACGGAGGGATCGCTTTGAAAGCTTCACCAACCGCTTTGATCGTGGACGACGAGCCGGACCTGGCGTGGGCGCTGCAACAGACGCTGATCCTGGACGGTTGGGAGGTGCTCGTATCCCACACCGGCCGCGCGGCGATCGGGCAGGCCATGGCAGCACCGGTGCGCATCGCGTTCGTGGACGTCAAACTGCCCGACATGGATGGGCTGGACGTGGCCAGACGCATCGCCGAGCTACAACCTGACGCGATGGTGATCATGATCTCCGGCTATTACTATCCTGAGGATCGGGAGGTGAAAGAAGGCTTGCGCCAGCAGTTGTTCGCCGGCTTCATCTCCAAACCGTTCGACCTGGATGAGATTTCCAGGCTGGCTCAGCATGCGCTGGGCAGGTAGGGCTGAGATGTGATGGCTTGCATTTACGTAGTGGAAGACGGCAAAGACCTGGCCTGGGTCTTGAAGGAGAGCTTCTCGCTGGCCGGACATGCGGTGGTCACCGCCGCCAACGGGCTGGAGGCGCTGCAGCGCATGCGCCGGCAAACACCGGACCTGGTGATCCTGGACGTGAACATGCCGGTCATGGACGGTTTCACCCTGGCGCGGCGGATGCGCGCGGATCCTCTGCTGGCCCGGGCGCCGATCCTGTTTTTGACCGTGCACTCCGACTTCCCTTCCAAACTCGAGGGCTTTCGGGCTGGCGGCGATGACTACGTCATCAAGCCGTTCGATTTGCCTGAGCTACATGCCAGGGCCCAGGCCATGTTGCGGCGTTGCAAGATTCGAGATCCCTCGGAGCGAAACATCGTGCGCGCGGGTCACTGCGCCTTAGACTTGTCTGCCAGCCAATTCCGGATCGAGAGCCGCGGCATCCGGTTGACCGAAACCGAAAGCGATCTTCTACGCTACCTGATGGCTTATGCCGGTGCGCCCATCGCGGCGCGCCAACTCCTGGAAGAAGTGCTGGACTACCCCCCCGGCACGGGCGACCTCTCGGCAGTACGTTGGCACATCCGCGGTTTGCGCCGGAAGATCGAATCCGACCCGGCGCACCCGGTTCATCTCCGCACGGTATCGCCGCGCGGGTACTGTTTCACCGCATAATCCTCACGCGAAATTCACGTACCCCTCTCGCCCCCTTTACCCATAACTCCCCCGTTTAGTGCTACACTACGGTCATACGGTCGGCTAACGGGGCCGGCCAGATTTCCACACCACAAGGAGGGTACATACCATGGCAGTCGAGAAAGCGATTGGTTCCACCAGCCTGGCCGAGGTGATCGACCGCATCTTGGACAAGGGCATCGTGGTGGACGCCTGGGTCCGTCTGAGCCTCGTGGGCATCGAGATCCTGGCGCTGGAAGCGCGCGTCGTGGTCGCTTCGGTTGAAACCTACTTGAAGTACGCCGAAGCCATTGGCTTGACCGCCACTGCTGCTGCCCCTGCCTGACATTTACATCTGCGCAGTGCAGTTGTAAGTGGAAGTGTGAGCAGCGCCGCGCTTGACCCCTGACCCGCAGCGAGGGACCATTTGGGGTCAAGGGCGGGAGCTACCCCCGCCGGGAACGTCCCGGCTTGAATGCATTGGGGGTATTCCGGAGCGGGGGCGGTGTTTCCCCGTCCCTGCTACAGAATACGCCCGAACGAATTACGAAAGGGGGTGAGACTGGATGACTCGAGTCGACGAAATGCGCGAGCTTGTGAATGAGCTCGCCGCAAGTCACGCCGGCCGGCAGGACGGTCTCGATGCCTTGCGACAGGATGTGCAAGAGCAGCGAGCTGACGCAGCGGACGCGCTGGATGACAGGGCTGCCGCCCGCGGCATCATGAGCATCGAGCTACGGACCGGGCTGGCTCAGGAGCTGGCTGGTTTGCGCCAGACCGTGCAGACCGTGCTGGGTGACTTCGCTGCCGACCAGCAGGCCATGGCCGCGGAAACGTGGGAGCACCTGACCCGCACGCGCCAGCAACGGCAGCACGAGGTAGGCGCGCTGCGCGTCGATGCCCGCCAGTTCGTGACGGACGTCGCTGGCAGTCGGCAGGCCATGGCGGAGGATCTATCCGACAGGCTGCTGCGCGACCAGGCCGAGTTGAGCGCGAGTGTGCGCGCCATGCTGGATCACTTCACCGGCGCGCGCGCCACGATGCGGCAGGAACTCAGGGCGGTCCTGGCGGCCGACCAGGCCGCGCGCCATCAGGTGGGCGCCGAAATGGTGGCTCGCACGCAAGCTTTGCTGGACCAGTTCGCCGCGTGCAACCGCGCGACCGCGGCCGAGCTGCGCCAAACCCTGTCGGCAGACCGCGCCGCCCGTCAGCAGACCGTCGCCGGCATGATCGCCGACATCCATGCCCTGCTGAGCCAGATCGCGACGGACAATCAGGCGGCGGCCGTCGAGCTGCGCTCCTTCCTGGATGATGATCGCGAGGCGCGCAGCGCGGCCGTGGCGGGGTTCATGGCCGATACAGCCGCCAACCACCGGACGATGGCCGAGGACCTGGCCGATCGGCTGGAGAAGTTCACGGCCGTGTTGCAGGCCGAGGTGTCCGGCAGCCAGGCGGTTTTCACCGCCGAACGCGGTGAGCTACACCGCAGCCTCAGCGACATGGCTCAGGTGTGGCGTGAATTCGCCGCCGGCCGCGGAACCGGCCGCAGAGGAAGACGTTACAGTTCGCATCCTGAACCACATGGCCGAGCACCCAGAGGGTGTGAAACTGGTAGAACTGGAACCGGTGCTGGGCCTGGCCCGGCCGCAGTTGGGCAGACACCTGCGTAACCTGATAGACAGCGGCAAGGTCGTCAAAGACCCCGATACGCTCGTCTACACATTAACCTGAGAGGGGACTTCCCTTCTCACACACAGACGGAGGTGACAAAATGGCAGTCGAGAAAGCAATTGGATCCACCAGCCTGGCTGAGGTGATCGATCGCATCCTGGACAAGGGCATCGTGGTGGACGCGTGGGTCCGCCTGTCCGTGGTCGGCATCGAGATCCTGGCCCTGGAGGCCCGCGTCGTGGTCGCTTCGGTGGAAACGTACCTGAAGTACGCCGAGGCCATCGGCCTGACTGCTACTGCCGCCGCGCCGGCGTAAGCCGGATTGCGTCGCAGGGCGTAGCCAGTCGTTTGCAGGAGAAACCCGTTTTCTGCGAGAAAACGGGTTTCTTCCCCCATACTGGTCAGCCTCCTGCGCACATATTTGCCGGCGCTACGGCGCTTTTTTTGGGGTCATCCCGTCTGCTAGATTTCCTTACAGAACTGAACCGGTGTCAGCTTGTGCAGGTGCGTTGTATAGTATTACCCGGTAACATTCGCGTGGATCGCTAGAAGCGCATGACAGAGATTGCTTTGCTTCGTGCCTCGCAACCGCAAACAACGCTTCTCGCCACAGCGAGGCCCTCGCAATGACAGCCCTTTGGTTGCGGCAGGAGCCGCGCTATGTATCTCGGTACTCGTAGAGTGCGTTCGGCGGGCCGTGCCAGCGGCAGCATCGAAATCACGCTGCCCCCGGAATTGGCCGCGTTGGAGGGGGTGGATTGCCGCATCCTGCTGCGCGACGGCGCTCGCCCGGAAATCGTGTTGGACCCCGATCTGGCGCCGGCGGTGGCGATCTTCACACGCGTGTGGGCGCGTCTGCGCTCCCTCATCAGCCTGACCGGTGACATCGGCGACTTCCCGGTCCAGGAATTCGAGGTGGTCGTGTTTCCGTCGGCGCGGCACAATGGCCGCCCATCGCTGGCGTACAGTCAGGCCCTCCAGGTTCATCAGAGGTTGCGGGGCCTGGTCAGCACCCGGTCGAGCGAGGCGTTGGGGGGCATCGTGGCGCCGCTGGCAACCGTGGCTGGCGTGCGCCTGGGGCTCAGCGGCGCCATCGCGACGGCTTTCGGCGCCGCGCTGGCCTGGTTGGCAATCTCCTCCGGCTCTCAGCGCGTGGCCGGTGTGGAGGGCCTGGAACACAGCATCGCGTTGCGAGACTGGCGCGCAGTCTGCGGCCCTGGTGCGCCGCCTTTGGGCGCGCTGACTCCGCAGGAAGATGAGACGCGCGCCCAACTGGCCCTGCAGCGGATCGTCAGCCAGTTTCGCCGGTGGCAAGAGCACCCGGATCAACATGAGCTGGCCCGGGCGCGCTGGGGTCAGGTTGCGGCGGGCTGGACTGCCGGCATGACGGTTTCCACGCTGGAGGACTTTATACTTGACAGGGTGACAGGGGTGACAGGGTGACGGGGTAAATTGGTAAATTGGTAACGGGGTAAATTGGTAAATTGGTAAATTGGTAAATTGGTAAATTGGTAAATTGGTAAATTGGTAACGGGGTAAATTGGTAAATTGGTGACAGGGTGACGGGGTCACATGGTGACCCAGTGACAAGGTGATGCCGATGCTGCGCATCGGACAACTTCACCTGACCTGGACGAGGCCGCTGCGCTTACGAGCCTTGCGAAGGTTTGTGAACAGATTTCAGGCCGGAAGTGCCCTCGTCAGCCAAGAATCGCTCTATCGGTAAGGCTATTCGCAACCTTCGCAAGGGTGGCTGCAGGAACGCCCACCGTGAAGGAAGCATGAAGTCTGAAAACAGCCACCCCGGACTATTGGGATGACACACGGTTGACGCATCGGCAGCGATCCGGCGTGTTTGCAAAGGACAGGGACTATGAACAACACCCATCCAACTACCTCGCCGCAGGCATTGCGGCTCCAACCCGCGGCCAGCTTTGTCGAGACACCGTTCGTGCGTGAGCTGACAGAGCGGGCGCTGGCCTATCTGGCCGCTGGCTTTCCAGTGCACTTTCGCGGCCCGGCCGGCAGCGGCAAGACCACCATGGCCATGCATGTGGCCAGCCAGCTCGACCGCCCAGTGATGCTGATGATGGGTGACGACGAGTTCATCACCTCGGACCTGGTGGGCAAGGAGAAGGGCTTCCGCCGGCGTCGGGTGGTGGACAACTACGTCCACACGGTGCTGAAGACCGAGGAGGACATGACCCAGCATTGGGTCAGCAACCGTTTGACGCTGGCATGTCAAGAGGGCCTGACGCTGGTCTACGACGAGTTCACGCGTTCGCGACCCGAGGCCAACAACGTGCTCCTGTCGGTGCTAGAAGAAGGGTTGCTGGTGTTGCCCTCTATGCCCAGCAAGAGTGGCTACGTCCGCGTCAACCCCGGCTTTAGCGCGATCTTCACCAGCAATCCGGAGGACTATGTCGGCGTGCACAAAAGCCAGGACGCGCTGCTGGACCGCATGATCACCATTGACCTGGAGTACTTCGATCGGGAGACGGAGATGGCAATCACCCGCGCACGCGCCGGCCTGCCGGCTGCCGACGCCGCACGCATCGTGGACCTGGTCCGGGGCTTCCGGGCCTCCGGCCAGTACGAGATCAAGCCTACCGTGCGCAAGTGCCTGATGATCGGCAAAGTGATGGCGGTGCGCCACGCCCGGGCATCGGCGGCCGACCCCATCTTCCGCCTGATCTGCCTGGACGTGCTGGGCTCCGAGCCGATGTTCAGCGATGACCCGACCGTCCGCAGCAGCCAGCAGCGCGATCTGATCGAGGGCTTGATCGAAAAAACTTGCCCGCCGGAAGGGTTGCCGGCCTGGGAAGACGTGCCGCCGGCCGGCGGAAATCATACGGAAATGGCCGCACTCGAAGATGTGCGAGCCGTGCCTGAACTGGTCGCCGCGTGACGGTATCTTCTCAGTTTGCTGTGGCGCTGAGGCTGTGGCGCTGAGGCTGTGGCGCTGAGGCTGTGGCGCTGAGGCTGTGGCGCTGAGGCTGTGGCGCTGAGGCTGTGGCCGGTCTGGGACCGAGCCACCGTGGCTCGTCCCAGACTGGCCACAGCCTCCGGATTATCGAGAGGATTTCGCGTGATGGTCACTATGCCGTCGGCGCGTGCGGTGTGCTGACCGGGCGGGCGTCAAAACCAAGCGAGAGAAGCTGATGAGCAAGAAACAACCTCTCAAAGGGATGCGCGATGTGCCGAGCATGCGCACCGTCATCGGGCGTTCCCGTCCCGGCGGCGAGCAGGCGATCTACGTCGATCTGCACCGCCTGGTGACCGAGAAGGCGCGACTCGAGCGGGAGCTGGCGATGTGGCAGGCCAACGTCCAGCGCATCCAGGCGCGCCTGGCCGATATCGAGGCTCAGACGCAACAACTCGACGAAATCGCGGCGCGGGAACGGGAAAAACGCAACAACACCGATGGAGAAGAACATGGCCTGGACGAAATGACGCTGACATACTAATGAGTAACGAGTAATGAGTAACGAGTAACGAGTAACGAGTAAAAGTTTTACTCGTTACTCATCACCCAGGAGGTCACGATGGCAGAGAAAAAAGAGCACAAGGAGCGCAAAACCGCAGCCGGTCTCCACATCGACCTGGGCTTCGGCGATCTGTTCAAGGGGCTGGGCAGCTTCCTGGACGTCGTCTCGGACCTGGTGGACAAGGCCGAGGAGATCCAGGAGCGCCGGGGCGAGTTCACGGTCGGTGAGACCCCCCGCGGCGAGCCGATTCGCGGGGTCTACGGCTTCAGCATCCGCACTGCGGTCGGCGGCATGCCCAAAGTGGAAAGTTTCGGCAACATCCGGGAGACGGAGAGTGGGCCCGTGGTGGCCGAGACCCGCGAACCGCTGGTGGATGTCTTCGACGAGGATGGGACGGTTCTGGTGGTCATCGAACTGCCCGGCGTGGCCGAAAGCGACATCGAGCTGACCGTCGAAGGCGACATCCTGTCGCTGAACGCGACCGGTCAGCGCCGAGGTATCAGGTATCAGGTATCAGGTATCAGGTATCAGGTATTGGGTATTGGGTATTGGGGATTGCGTCCAATCCCTAATCCCCAATACCCAATATCCCGCCGCCGCAGGTAACTCATGGCCCAAGACCAAATCCGCAATCCGCAATCCGCAATCCGAAATCGCACCATCCGCCACTTCGCGCTGCATCGCATCGGGCCGGTCGAGCTGCGGGTGATCTCCGACATCGAGGCCGGGGTCATCGCGCTTACAGAGGTGGAGGAGGAGGTGCTGCGCCGGTATTCGAGCCAGCCGGATTGGCCTCACCGGGTCGTCAGCCTGTTCGTGCTCAGCGACATGAGCCCGTTGCAGCGGCAGCTCACCCGCACGGCCAAACTGCCACCGGGCGGGGTTGCAGCGCTGGCCTACCGGCCCGTGGTCAACGTGTACGATCTGGCCGACAGCACGGCCTGTCACATTTTCATCAACCAGACGGCCATGATCAAAGAGGGCTACTGGGATGACCCGCTGGCACAGACGGCGTTGCTGGCACACGAGCACGGCCACCCGCTGGCCGAGAATGCAACCGTGCGCGCTTCCCGTGAGCTGGCCTTGGCCCTGGGGCTGAGCTATCGAGAGCCGTTGAGCACGACGGATGAGGCCGCGTGGCGGGACAAGCTGCGGCGCTTACTGGAGGTTCTGACGGACAAGCTCACGCTGTATGCGCCGCGCGAGATCTTCACCAACGACCTGGTGTTGCGGAGCGAATTCACCGACGCGCTGTATCACCTGGACATGATCAACGTGCGCAACGCTGCCCGAGCTGTGCAGTCCAGGCCGGCATTGGTCGCCGGCCTGATGGCCGAGCCGGCGCTGACCGGGACCGGCCGGGCCGCCTTCCTGGCCCTGGCCGATCTCAAGGCGCATCTCGACCTGGCCCTGGAGATCGCTTCGTTCCACCGCCTGGACCGCGCCGCGCAGGTCCGCAGCCTGGAACAGGTCTTGGAAGCGACGGTCTTCCCGGCCCTCGTGCCGGAAACCGCCCCCGCCTATCGCGCCCTGATCGAGCGCTACCAGACGCTGACGCCCGACATGACATCGGAGGCGCTGGCCGGTTTCGCCCGTCAAGTCGTGACTGTTCTGGCGGATGCGCTCCGGCCCTACGGCGTCGACCTTGGGGCGAGCATTGTTGGGCGGGCACGGTCAGGAGACCGGCCCGAGCGGTGAGCCGTCTGCTGTGGCCGGTCTGCGACCGAGCCACCTTGTCCCAGAGCCGTCTGCTGTGGCCGGTCTGCGACCGAGCCACCTTGTCGAGCCGTCTGCTGTGGCCGGTCTGCGACCGAGCCATCTTGTCCCGAGCCGTCTGCTGTGGCCGGTCTGCGACCGAGCCACCTTGTGCCGTCTGCTGTGGCCGGTCTGCGACCGAGCCATCTTGTCCCATGTTGGGCGGGCACGGTCAGGAGACCGGCCCGAGCGATGAGCACGGATCACGCAATACGCAACACGCAACACGTAGTCCGCAATCTGCAATCCGCAATCTGCAATCCGTATCACGAGGCCATCATGCCCGACAAAGCCGAACCATCTGTCACCATCCAACTCCGCATCGCCGAAGCCCTTTCGAAGGACGTCGGCCGCGGCATTGCCCGCGTGGATCCGGTGGATATCGAGCGCCTCGGCGCGGCCATCGGCGAGATCGTCGAGCTCCGCGGCAAACGCACCACGGTGGCGCGCTTGATGCCGGCCTACATAGAACAACGCGGCAAGCGGCTGGTCCAGATAGACGGCATCGTGCGCGAGAATGCCCAGGCGGCCCTGGACGAGACGATCGCGGTGGTCAAGACGGCCGCTCAGCCCGGCCGCAGCGTGGTTCTGGCTCCGGTAGGGCGTGTGCCGGCCGGCGCCAACCGCATGCATGCCAGCTACATCGCCCGTCTGTTGGAGGGTATGCCGGCCGTGACTGGCGACCGGTTACGCGTGGACCTGGTCGGCACGCGCGCACAGGACTACACCGTGGTCGACACCCAGCCCAAGGGCGTCGTCCTGATCCAGGCCGGCACCAACGTCCGGATCCGCGGGGAGGCCCAGGCCGAACGCCGCGCGGCGGCCATCTCCTACGAGGACATCGGCGGCCTCGGCCGGGAAATCCAGCGCATCCGGGAGATGATCGAGCTGCCGTTGCGCTATCCGGAAGTGTTCGAGCGGCTGGGCATCGAGGCGCCCAAGGGGGTGCTGCTCCACGGCCCACCCGGCACCGGCAAGACCCTCATCGCCCGCGCTGTAGCCTACGAGACCAACGCCCATTTCATTTCTGTTGCAGGGCCGGAGGTTATCCACAAATTCTACGGTGAGAGCGAGCAGCATCTAAGGGCCATTTTTGACGAAGCCGACAAGAAGGCTCCCAGCATCATCTTTTTGGATGAACTGGACGCCATCGCGCCGAAGCGGGAGAACGTGCAGGGCGAGGTCGAAAAGCGGGTCGTCGCTCAACTGCTGGCGCTGATGGACGGGTTGAAAGAGCGCGGGCAAATCATCGTCATCGGCGCCACGAATATCCCCAACGTCCTCGACCCGGCGCTGCGCCGCCCCGGTCGCTTCGATCGCGAGATCGCCATCGGCATCCCCGACCGCAACGGCCGGCGCGCCATCCTGGAGATCCACAGCCGCGGCATGCCGCTGGCCGACGACGTGGACCTGGACCGCCTGGCCGACATCACGCACGGCTTCGTCGGCGCCGACCTGGAAGCGCTCTGCCGCGAAGCAGCCATGATCACCCTGCGCCAGATCATCCCCAACATCGACTTCGCCCAGGCCAACATCCCCTACGAGCAGTTGCTGGCGCTGACGGTGACCCAGGACGCCTTCCTGGCGGCCATGGCCGATGTGGAACCCACTGCCCTTCGTGAGGTGTTCACTGAAATTCCCGACGTCAAGTGGGACGACGTCGGCGGCCTGGATGACACCAAACAAACATTGCGCGAGGCGGTCGAGTGGCCGCTGAAGCACGCCGCCCTGTTCGAGCGGACCAGGACCCAGCCGCCCAAAGGTATCCTGCTCTCCGGGCCGCCCGGCTGCGGCAAGACGCTGCTGGCCAAGGCGGTCGCCAGCGAAAGCGAGGCCAACTTCATCTCGATCAAGGGGCCACAACTGCTCAGCAAGTGGGTGGGCGAGAGCGAGAAGGGGGTGCGCGAGGTCTTCAAGAAGGCGCGCCAAGCCAGTCCGTGCATCGTGTTCCTGGACGAGCTAGACGCCCTGGCGCCGGCCCGCGGCGCCGGCGGCGACTCGCACGTCAGCGAGCGGGTGGTGAGCCAACTGCTGACCGAGATGGACGGCATCGAGGAGCTGCGCGGGGTGGTGGTGCTGGCCGCCACCAACCGGCCCGACATCGTGGATCCGGCCCTTCTGCGCCCCGGCCGCTTCGACCTGCGCCTGGAGCTGCCGCCCCCCGACGCCGCCGGCCGCGCGGCGATTTTCGCCGTGCACACGCGCGGCAAGCCGCTGGCCGTCGACGTGGACCTGGCGCGGCTGGTGGCCCGCACCGAGGGCCAGGTCGGCGCGGACATCGAAGGCATCTGTCGCCAGGCGGCCCTGGCTGCCATCCGCGAGTTCCTGGTCACTCACCCTGACGGAGACAGGCCGGAGGAACTGGTGATTCTGACAAGGTGACAAGGTGAAAAAAACTCACCTTATGACCGTGGCGAGTATAGATGGCGCCCTGCTGTCGTATCTTACTCATTACTCATCACTCATCACTCATCACTCATCACGTCGGAGGTCTTTCTCATGAAGTACGTCTACGGCATCCTTAAGGCCGCGCAGGCCAAACCAGAATACCGGCCGGTGGCTTTTGCCGACCCTGGTGGGCGGTTCGAGGTCATCGTCAACGGCGACCTCATGGCAGTGGTCAGCGACTCGACTATCGCCGACTTCGCCGATCTGCCGCGTGGCGATTTGCTGCGTTACCTGACGCTGCACCAACGCGCCGTGGAAGCACTGATGAACGGCGCGATCGTCCTGCCCGTGAAGTTCGGCACGGTGCTGGCCGATGCCGATCAAGTGAAGACCGTGCTATCTCTGGGCTACGGTGACCTGGTGCGGATCATGGAGACGGTCGGGCAGCGCTCGGAGGTGGACGTGGCGGTGACATGGGAGCCGACGCGCCTGTTCGGTGAGATCGCCCAGGAGCCGGAAGTTGCCGCGCTCAAGGCCCAGGTGCTGGCGTTGCCGGCCGAACAGGCGCTCCAGGGTCAGATCGCCGTGGGCCGGCTGGTAAAGGAACGCTTCGACACCCGCCGCAACCAACTGCGCGACGAGCTGGTGGCCAGGATCACCCCCTGCGCGGCGCGTTGGCGGCTGAACCCGGTGATGGACGACAGCATGGTGATGAACGTGGCCTGTCTCGTAAATACGGCAGAAGAGACGGCGCTGGAAGATCGCGTGTACGAGCTGGACGAGCAGCACGATGACCAGCTTCATTTCCGGCTGGTGGGCCCGCTGCCGCCCTACAGTTTTGCCACCGTCGACGTGCGGGTAGTCCGGCGGGAGGACGTGGAGCGAGCCTGTGCGCTGCTCGATCTGCCGGACGACGCGCCCGGAGGGGCCTTGGGCGCCGGCACGCCGGAGCAGGTGAAACAAGCCTACTACCGCCAGGCGCGGCGCTATCACCCGGACGCGATCGGAGACGATCCGGCCGCCCGGAGCCAGTTTGTGCGCCTGACGGCAGCCTATCGCTTGATGACGGAGATCGCCCTGCGGGTACCGGCCGGCAGCCTGGCCAGCAATGGCGCGCCGCACATCCTGGTGCGAGTGGGCGGGCCGGAAGGGTGAGAGGCTGGAAGCTGGAAACTCGAAGCTATAGCATCCAGTATCCAGCTTCCAGTATGCGGAGGGTGTCAACGTGAGAAACGAGCCAGGTCGATATATCTATTGTGTCATTCCGCGGCCTCCGCTGCTCAGTCTTGGTTTTGCCGGCATCGACGACAAGCCGGTGACGGTGGCGCCTTTCGAGAACCTGGCCGCGGTGGTGAGCGAGTCCCCGGTGCGGCGCTACCAGGTCAGCCGCGAGTACACGCTGAAGCACGAATGGGTCATCGAGCAGGTGATGCAATACTACACCGTGCTGCCCGTCCGCTTCGGCACGGTGGCCGCCAACGAGGAAGATATCCGGGTCAAGCTGCTCCGCCGCCACTTCGGCTCCTTGCACGGCATGCTCAAACGGATGGACAACAAGGTGGAGCTGGGGGTCAAGGCGTTGTGGGATCGGGAGCGGATTTTCGCCGCGTTGTTGGAGGACGACCCGGAGCTCCGGTTGTTTCGCGATGCGTTGGCCGGGAAACCCGAGGCGGAGACGCATTACGAGCGCGTCCAACTGGGCCAGATGGTGGAGCAGGCGTTGACCACCCGGCGCAGCCACGACGTCGCCCACATCATCGAAAAGCTGCGGCCGCTGGCCCAACAAGTGCGCGAGAACCCGATCCTGGGGGACATGATGGTGGTCAACGCGGCCTTCCTGGTGGACAAGCGCCGCGAATCGGTGTTCGACGCCCGCATTCAGACCCTGGACGACGAATACGCCGGGCTGATCCATTTCCGTTATGTAGGGCCATTGCCGCCCTTCAATTTCGTCAGCCTGAAGGTGACCTGGGACAACGAGGAGCTCGCTTCAGAGGCGCCGGATGAGGATCGGCGGGTCATCTGATTGTGGATTTCGGATTTCGGATTGCCGATTTACAGGCAATGCTCTGCGAGCCGTATCTTCTCAATTTTTCGGGGAATCGCTCGCTGTGGCCGGTCTCCTGACCGAGCCACGGTGGCTCGGTCAGGAGACCGGCCACAGCCACCTCGGATTACGGCTATCGCTTGAGAGGATACTGCGATCCGCTGTAGCCAGTTTGTCGTGAAATCGATTTCCGCCGATCCGGGTAAGGAGGCAATAATGACTCAGGAGCCAAAATTCGCAATCTCCGATCCGCAATCCGCAATCTGGCAGGCGGTCCCTTGCGCCTACTGCCAGGGTACCGGCCGTGATCGTTGGGAGCTGTTGTCACCGCTGTCGCTTTGCAGCGCCTGCGGCGGCCGCGGCTCGCAATTGGTACAGGCGCCCTATCGCACGTGCGCGCATTGCGCCGGAGACGGCGCCCACCCCCACTTGCGGGTGACATGCACCACCTGCCACGGCCTGGGTGTTGTGTACGTGCCGGCGGATGCCGTGCCCTGCGGGCGTTGTGACGGGCGCGGTGTGGATCCGCAATCCGAGATCGACCTGGCCTGTCTGTTGTGCGGCGGCAGTGGTTGGTGGTCTGCATGAGGCGTCGGCACAGTCGGGGATCGGCCCGAGCGATGAGAAGTTGATTTGTGGCAAAGGTGAAACAGGCATGAGCGCAAGCGATAGCCCCGAACAGGGGCGTTACCTCTACTGCATCGTCCGCCCCGGCACGACCGACGACCTGGATCTGCGCGGCATTGACGACCAGCCGATCAGCGAAGTGGTTGAGGACGGTCTGGGCGTACTGGTCAGCCCGTCGGCGGTGAAACGCTACCGGCTCAGTCGCCAGTACATCCTGGGGCACGAGCTGGTGATCGAGCAGGCCATGACGCGCGGGACGGTGCTGCCGATCAAGTTCGGCACCGTGGCCGAAAGCGAAGCTGCGATCCGCGAGAAGGTACTACAGGCGCGCGGCGACGATCTCCACCGGTTGATGATTGCGATGGACGGCAAGGTCGAGCTGGGCCTGAAGGTCATCTGGAACCAGGAGCGCATCTACGCAGACATCGTGGCGCGCTATGCCGACATCCGTCGCCTGCGCGATCAACTGGCGGGCCGGCCACCGAATGAGGCCCACTACCAGCGGGTACGCCTGGGCAAGATGGTGGAAGAAGCGCTCACCGACCGCCGTCTGGAAGACGCCGATGCGATCATGGCCCGGCTGGAGCCGTTTGCGACCGATACACGCCGCAACGACATCTACGGCGAGATGATGATCCTCAACGCCGCGTTCCTGGTCGAAACAGCCCGCGAACCGGAGTTCGACGTCGAGATCCAGGCGCTCGACAACGACATGAACGACCTGATGAAGTTCTTATACGTCGGCCCGCTGCCGCCGTTCAATTTCGTTGATTTGGTGATCAGTTGGAGTTAGTGGAAGCTGGAAACTGGAAGCTGGAGTTGCAGGCGGGACCGGGTGGCAGGTGGCTGAACGAGCATCCAGCTTCGAGCATCCAGCATTCAGCTTTCATTCACAATCCGCAATCCGCAATCACAGGAGGAACCCATGTCTGACCAAGAAGTCAAGCCCGTCGCCCCGAAGACGACACCGCATTCCAGGCCGCGCAGCGCGCTGCGCACGACCGTGACCAGCCAGGAGATCAAGGGGATGCGCAGCATTCGCCGCCTGGGCCGCGACACGTGGGAGCGGCTGTCCGAGGCGCAACGCATCGCCCTGGCCCGCGCCCGCCGCCTGTTCCCGCAGCCGCACGACGCGGAATGATTGGAGAGCAGGCATCAGGTATTTTGGGGGACTACGGAATGACCCCAAATACCTGATACCCAATATCCAATACCCAATACCCAAACGGAGCCATCATGGGCCTGCTGTGGAAAATCCTCTCTGCGCCGATCATGCTGCCGACCAAGGGCCTGCTCTTCATCTTCGACAAGATCAGGGAGCAAGCCGAAACCGAGCTGTGGGACGAAGGCAAGGTCCATCAGCAGTTGCTCCAACTGCAGATGATGCTGGACCTCGGCGAGATCAGCGAGGCGGACTTCTACGCCGCCGAGGACGAGCTGCTCGACCGGATGGACGCGATCATCGCACATAAGCAGGGGCTGGATGACGAGGAGAGTGATCAGGAGTCAGGGGACAGGGGTCAGGGGTCACTGATTCCTGATTCCTGACTCCTGATTCCTGACTCCTGATTCCTGACTCCTAAGGAAACTCGCATGATTGCGCATACATCTGCGTTTCTCAGCAATCCTGACCTGCGCTTCATCCTCTTCGGGGGGAAGGGCGGCACGGGTAAGACCACCTGCGCGGCCGCTGCGGCCTTGCACTTCGCCCGGCTGCGGCCCGACCGGAAGGTGCTGCTCGTCTCCACCGACCCGGCGCACTCCCTCTCCGACAGCCTGGCGTGGCCGGTCGGCGGCGAGATCGCGCCGGTGGCCGATGTGAGCAACTGCTTCGCCCTGGCGCTGGATGCCGCCGCGCTGCTGGCCGACTTCAACCGGCGCAAC
Source organism: Chloroflexi bacterium HGW-Chloroflexi-1 (assembly GCA_002842085.1). GTDB lineage: Bacteria > Chloroflexota > Anaerolineae > CG2-30-64-16 > CG2-30-64-16 > CG2-30-64-16. Next base: position 1,697 of record PHCA01000160.1, on the reverse strand, counting down.
GGCGCGGTGATGCAGTTGATCTACAGCCGCGGGACCTACTTCGACCAGGAAGACATCGCGGGCTTCTTCGCGCTCTCGATGCCCGGCATGGACGAAGTCATGGCGATCGTCAAGATCATGGATCTGATGCGCGCGGGCGACGCCGTGGGGTATGTACCGCAATCCGCCGGATTGTATGACCTGGTGATCCTGGATACCGCGCCCGCCGGACACACGATCCGCTTGTTGGCTCTGCCTGAACACATGGAGCAATGGATCCACGTCATGGACATGATGCTGGAAAAGCACCGCTACATGGTGCAGCGCTTCCGCGGCCACTACACCCCGGACGAAGCCGACCGCTTCTTGACCGACCTGGGGCGTGACGTCCAGCAGGTGCGCGATCTGCTCCGCGACCCCCGGACGACCGAGTTTGTGCCGGTGGTCAATGCCGAAGCGATGAGCATTTACGAGACCGAGACCCTCTTTCGGGCGCTGAACGAAGGCGGCATCTCGGTGCGCAGCGTGATCCTCAACCGGCTGGCCGAGGTCAGGGTGGGGTGCCCGTTCTGCCAGGCGCGGCAACAGGGCCAGGCCCCCTACGCGGCCGAGATCGCGGCCAAGTTCGGCGGCTACAACCCTTCGACAGGCTCAGGACACCGCCTGGTGACGATCCCGCTCCTGCCCCACGAGGTGCGCGGGGTGGCGGCGCTGACCGCGTTTGGGGAGCTGCTGTTTCAACCTCTCTCATCCCCCCCGGCCCCCTTCTCTCCCCTGCGAGGGGAGAGAAGGGGGAGTGTCGCCTCCCCCCTTCCCTCGCAGGGAGGGGGGGCAGGGGGGGTAGGTGCGCTGCAGGGAGGGGGGGCAGGGGGGGTAGGTGTCCTGAGCAGGGCAGAGGGGGTAGGTCTCGCCGACCTCCTGACCCGCGACCTGCGGTTCATCCTCGTCGGCGGGAAGGGGGGTGTGGGCAAGACGACGCTGGCCGCGGCGACCGCGCTCGCGTTGGCCCGCCGCGCACCGGCGGGGAAGACCCTGATCTTCTCCACCGACCCGGCCAGCGCCCTGCCCGATAGTCTGGGCTGTGCGGTCGGGGATGCGCCGGCGCCGGTGGCGGGTGTGCCCGGCCTCTACGCCGTGCAGGTCAACGCCGAGGCGGGGCTGGCTGACCTGCGGGAACGCTACATGGCGGAGATCAACGAGGTCTTCGATAGCTTCCTGGGCGGCGGCAGCCTGGACGTGGCCTTCGACCGCGACGTGATGTTGGAGATGATCTCGCTGATCCCGCCCGGCCTGGACGAAATCATCTCGCTCATGTCGCTGATGGATTTACTGGTAGGGGCAGACCTTGCGCCTGCCCAGGGCGACCGCAAGGGATCGCCCCTACGATTCGATCGCGTTGTCCTGGACACCGCGCCCACCGGTCACATGCTCCGCCTGCTGGAGATGCCCGAGCTGGCCATGGACTGGTTCAAGACCTTCTTCCGGCTGCTCATCAAATACAGCGGCGTGGTGACGCTGACCAAAACGGCCCAATTGATGGTGGAGATGTTCAAGGGCGTCAAAAAAGTGCAGGCCCACCTGGCCGATGCTCAACACACCGAATTCGTCGCGGTGACGATTCCCGAGGCGATGGGCGTTTACGAAACCGAGCGGTTCCTGGCAAGCCTGGACACGATGCGGGTTCCCTGCCGGCGCCTGGTGGTCAACATGGTCGTGCC
>PHCA01000159.1 GCA_002842085.1 Chloroflexi bacterium HGW-Chloroflexi-1 | reverse complement strand
CGCCGTTCCTGGAACAAAATCCCAACCCGACCGAGCAGGAGATTCGCCAGGCGATTTCGGGGAACCTGTGCCGGTGTACGGGGTACCAACATATCGTAGAGGCGGTGAAACTCGCTGCGGAACGGATGCAGAAATGAAGTACCATGATCAAGAGTTTTCGTAACAGAGAAACGGCGACGATGGACAACCTGAAATTCACGCCGGTTCATCCGGGCGAAATCCTCCTGGAAGATTTCCTGGAACCGATGGGCATCAGCCAGGAGCAACTGGCCCAGGACATCGCCGTATCTGCGCGCCGCATCGGAGAGGTCATTCGCGGCAAGCGACCGATTGCGGCCGATCTGTCGCTCCGGCTGTCGCGCTACTTCGGTCTGTCGGAGCGATTCTGGCTGAACCTCCAGGCGCGATACGACCTCGAAGTCGAGAAGGATCGGCTGGCGGAACGCCTCGAAAGTGAAGTCAAGGTCCGATCTATCGGCCAAATGGCGCCGATGCCCGCTTGACGGGCAATTCGGTCAGGTGGTCGAGTCTATGCCAGACATTACGATTTGTCCGACTTGTGGTAGTGACAAGATCAAAAAGGTGCAGCGGGATCTGACGCGCGAGTTTCAGGGACAATCCTACACGGTTCCAGCTCTGGAATTCTACGAATGTCCCAACTGCGGCGAGCGGCTCTACGATTGGGAGGCCGTGCAGAAGATGCAGGCATACTCGCCCGCCTTCGCCAGGTCGCGAAGACCTCGGGTGAGAGCAAGAGTGCGCGTGCCCTTCACCAGCGTCGCCAGGGCCGCTGCATAGAACAAAGGAATGCGAATTGTGACGACCCAATACGTGGGCCAGCTAAAAACCGACCCTTTGCCAGGCGACAAGACAACCCTGGAAGACCGTTCGCTGGCTCAGATCACCGCGATTCTGGCCGAGGCCTTCCAAGACAAGTCCTGTTCGTTCTATCTATTTGGGTCGAGAGCCACAGGGACGAACAACCCTGTCTCCGACTTCGACATCGCGATCGAGACTGCCGATGATATCAGTGGCGAATTGAGCCTGGCCCGCGAACACCTGGAGGAATCGAACATCCCGTACATTGTAGATTTGGTGGACTTACAGGCTACGTCATCGGAGTTTGCCAGTAAGGTTCAGCAGGAGGGCTTCGTCCTATGGAGAAACTGAAGGAACGACTGGACTCCTGTCAGCGCGCCGTGGCAACGCTGGACGAGGCGCTGAATATGCCGTTCAGCATCATCGTGCGAGACGGCTCGATCCAGCGGTTTGAGTTCTCATTCGAAGCCCTGTGGAAGCTGCTCAAAGCATACCTGGAGCAGCACGAAGGCATCGTCTGCAACTCGCCCAAGAGCTGTTTCCGCGAAGCCCTACAGATCGGGTTGCTCTCCGCTGCCGATACGCAGACCTGTCTGGCAATGACCGACGACCGCAACCTGACGGCGCACACCTACATCGAGGCTCTGGCAAAACGCATCTACCGCAGACTACCGGCGTATCTCACCGTGATGCAGAGTTTGATGGCCCAAATCCAAGCACGCGTTTAGCGCACATTCGAGGAAGCCATGCTGATCAGGACTTGCCCGACTTGTGGTAGCGACAAGATCAAAAAGGTTCAGCGAGATTGGACTGATGAGTTCGAGGGGCAATTCTACACCGTTCCAAACCTGGAATTTTGGGTATGCCCGAATTGCGGCGAGCGGATCTATGACCGGGAGGCCATGCGAAAAATCGAAGCTCACTCGCCCGCCTTCGCCAAGCCGCGAACCCCGCGGGCGAGAGCCAAGGCGCGCGTGCCCGTCACTGCTGGCGCCAGAGCCGCCGCATAGTGGAGATGCAGAGTTAGGGGTATTAGATATTGGGTATTGGGTATTGGGGAGCCGCAAAGCAACCGGTTCACTCCAATACCTAATACCCAATACCTGATACCGATATTCAAGGAGCACCACCGTGACGACCAAATACGTCGGTCAACGCATCAAGCGCAACGAAGACCCGCGCCTGCTGACCGGCCAGGCGCTCTTCGTGGACGACGTGCAGATTCCGGGGATGTTGCACGCGGGATTCCTGCGCAGCGACTACGCCCATGCGGCCATCCGGGGCATCGACGCGTCGAAGGCGCGCCAGCGGCCGGGGGTGATCGCGGTCTACACCGCGGCCGACCTGGGCGACTTCTGGAAGCCGGGGCCGCTGCTCGTCCCCGCGCCCCACTCGATCCCTGATCTGATCTTCAACAAGCGCACCCAGGTACCCATGGCGCGGGACAAGGTGCGCCACGCCGGCGAAGCCCTGGCCTGCGTCATCGCCGAGAGCCGCTACATCGCCGAGGACGCGTACGCGGACATCGAGGTCGATCTGGAGCCACTGGATGCGGCGGCCGACCTGGAAGCCGCGCTGGCGCCGGGGGCGCCGCTGCTCTACGAGGAGCTGGGCACGAATCTCGCCTCTTATGTCAAACAGGAAAAGGGCAGCTACGCCGCGGCGCGTAGCCAGGCCGATGTGGTGCTCAAGCGGCGCATCGTGATGGATCGCGGCGCGGCGGCCGCGCTGGAAAACCGCGGCTACGTCTTCTGGTGGGAGTCCAAAACGCAGGAGATGACCGTTTGGGCCACCACCCAGGCGCCCATCGCGCTGCGCAACGTCATGGCCGGGCTGCTGGGGCTGTCGGAGAGCCAGGTGCGGGTGATCGCGCCGTTCGTGGGCGGCGGCTTCGGGCCGAAGATCATGCTGGCGCAGCCGGAGGAGCAACTGCTGGCGTGGAGCACCCTGCGCCTGAGCCGGCCGATCAAGTGGATCGAAGATCGGCAGGAGGACTTCCTGGCGACCACGCAGGAACGCGGCCAGATCCACGACGTGGAGATCGCGCTCACCCGCGACGGTCGCATCCTGGGGCTGCAGGACATCTTCATCCACGACACCGGCGCTTACAACTCCTACGCGCTCACCGTGCCGCTCAACACGCAGACGCACACCATGGGGCCTTATGAGATCCCCAACTTCCACACCGAATACCGGGTGGCGTTCACCAACAAGATGCTCGTCACGCCGGTGCGCGGCGCGGGCCGACCGCAGGGCGTCTTCGTGATGGAGCGGATGCTCGATCTGGCCGCGAAGGAGTTGGGCATGGACGTGACCGAAATCCGCGCCCGCAACATGATCCAGCCCGACCAGTTCCCCCATCCCCAGGGCATCATCGGCCAGGACTTCACCGAGCTGATCTACGACAGCGGCAACTATCCGGCCACCCTGCAAATGGCGAAGGAGATGATCGGCTACGAGCACTTCATCCGCGAGGAGCAGCCGCGGTTGCGGGCGCAGGGCAAGCTGGTGGGCATCGGCATGGCTTGCTTCACCGAGGGCACAGCAGTTGGCCCCTACGAGGGCGCGCGGGTCACGGTGGAGTCGTCCGGCAAGGTGAACGTCGCCACCGGCGTCGGCACGCAGGGCCAGGGGCACTTCACGTCGTTCGCCCAGATCGTCGCCGACCAGGTGGGAGTGAAGCCAACGGACGTGATCGTCACTACCGGCGACACGGAGAAGTTCCACTGGGGCACCGGCACCTTCGCCAGCCGCGGCGCGACGGTGGCCGGCAATGCCATCGACGCGGCCGGCGCAGGCGTGCGGGCCAAGATCCTCAAGCTGGCCAGCAAGCTGCTCGAAACGCCCGAGCAGGAGCTGGAGATCGTGGATGGCGCGGTGCGCGTCGCCGACATCCCTGAAAAGGCCATCAGCCTGGGCGAGCTGGCGATCAAGGCCAACCCGATGCGCGGCTCCGTGGAACCGGGCACCGAGCCGGGGCTGGAGTCTACCCAATACTTCGCGCCCAAACACGGCGCGACCGGCGCGGGCACGTGCGCCATGATCGTGGAGGTAGACCCCGACACCTTCCTGGTGGAGATCAAGCGCTACGTGATCGCCCACGACTGCGGCACGATGCTCAATCCGTTGATCGTGGACGGCCAGATTCACGGCGGGGTCTCGATGGGCATCGGCCAGTCGTTCTATGAGAAGCTGGAGTATGACGCCAACGGCCAGCTCCTCAACGCCAACCTGGGCGACTACCTGCTGCCCCGCGCCACCGACATGCCGCCCATCGCCATCGGCCACCTGAACACGCCCTCACCGCTCAATCCGATGGGGTCGAAGGGCGTCGGCGAGGCGGGCGCCATCCCCACGCCGGCCTGTTTCGTCCAGGCCGTGGAGAACGCCCTGGCTGGCCTCGGCGTGGAAATCATGGAGGCGCCGCTGAGTCCGAGGCGATTGTTTGAGTTGGTGCATAGAGAGTGATTGGGTATTGGGTATCAGGTATTGGTAATACCTGATACCCAATATCCAATACCAGGAGGAACCAAACTGAATGAAACTCGAAGGCGAACACATCTTCCACGGCCCACGCCAGGCGGTCTGGGAGCTGGTGCGTGACCCGGAGGCGCTGGCGCAGGCGCTGCCCGGCACGGAGACCCTCACCAGGCTCAGCGAGAACGAGTACGCGGGCACGATGAACGTGCGGATCGGTCCCATCGCCGGCGCGTTTTCCGGCAAGGTGGTGGTCTCCGACGAAGTCCCGCCCGCAAGCTGCACGCTCACCGCCGAGGGCAAGGGCGCCCAGGGCTTCGCCAAGGGGGTCGGCCGCATCCAGTTGACCGACCAGGGGGACGGCACGACGCTGATGAAGTACGACGGCGACGTGATGATCGGCGGCAAGCTGGCCAGCGTGGGCCAGCGTTCCATCGACGCGGTCAGCAGGAGCATGATCCGGCAAGGACTCATCGCTCTCGATCAATCTTTGAAGGCGCGGATGGCGGCAGAGGCCGAAGGCAAGCAGGAAATCGAGTACACCAAACCCACAGAGGCCGGGTTTGCAGCGGCCGTAGTCAAGGACATGGCCGGCGAGATGCTGTCCTCGCCGCAGGCGATCTGGGCGGGCCTGGCCATCGTCGCCGCCCTTGCGCTGCTGATCGGCTTCCTGTTGGGCAGGGTAAGCCAGCGGCAAGCTGCAGAAGCTTGAGGGGGGACAGGGCAACAGATTCCGTTCCTTACCGGATCTGTTGTGGTGTTCGGAAAGGAGGTGGTTCTATCACTGCATTGACAAACTGCCGACGCTCATGTCGGTAAATAGGTGAAGTTGGGTACCATCAAGGTTCTCAAGAAATCGGCAGTGACGCGCTTGAGGTTATGTGCCCATTCAAACATAGCCA
>PHCA01000158.1:1841-7934 GCA_002842085.1 Chloroflexi bacterium HGW-Chloroflexi-1 | reverse complement strand
CCCAATACCTCGTCATCGTCATCCTCGTGCTCGCCTTCCTCACCACCACTCTTTCGACCCCGCTCTGGCGCGGCCTGCCGTTCCTGGCCCGCACGCTGACCTACCCCTGGCAACTGCTGCTGCTGACCGGGCCGTGGCTGGCCTGGCTGGCGGGGCTGGGCGGCCGGGCGCTGATCGCACTGTTGCCAGCGGAGCGGCGGCCGGCCGGCGCGGTCCCGCTGATCGCGGGCCTGATCGCGCTGGCGCTACTCGGCGTCTACGTCGATCCTACGGCCGGCGCTGCCCAGATCCTGAACCCGACGCCGATCACCGCACCGATGGCGGACGCGCCGGTGGCGATCTTCGGCGAGGATGAGATCGCTTTGCTGGACACGACGACTGTGGGCACGCCGGGGCCAGGCGGCTGGGTCACGGTGTTGGCGCGCTGGCAGGCGCTCCGGCCGTTGGATCGGGATTACACGGTGTTCTTCCACGTGGAGACACCGGATGGGGCTGTGTGGGGGCAACGGGACACCATGCCCCTGGACGGTCAGATGCCGACCAGCACCTGGCGGCCCGGTCAGGTGGTGACCGACCGGTATCAGGTCATCCTGCAGCCGGACGCGCCGATCGCCGACGACTACCGGTATCTGCTGGGGTTGTACACCTGGCAGGATGGCGTGCGGCTGGCGGCCGGGGCGGATGACAAGGTGGTGTTGACACCATGAACCATGCCCGCGCACTTCCTCAAGTCGGTCGCGGCCGAACGACGGATGACGACCTCAGGCAGTTACTCATGCCGTGCTCGTCGCCACGGCGGATGAAAACCTCACCCCCCTGCCCCCCTCTCCCGCGGGGCGAGGGGGGTGGCGGCGCTCCCTCTCACGGTTTTGGCGGAGCCTGTCACCCGGTCACCTTCTCCTGGTGTTACTGTTCGGCCTGATCGTCATCGCGCCGCTGCTCCAACCCGGCTACTTCTGGGGCGCGCACGACGCCCGACACGATGTCTACTTCATTTTCGAGTACGACCAATCGGTGCGGGACGGCATCTGGTTCCCCCGCTGGGGGCCGGATTGGGCGTTCGGCTACGGCTATCCGTTCTGGATCGTCTACGGGCCGCTGGCGACTTTCTTCGGCGAGCTGTTTCACCATTTCGGGGGTCTGGGGTTCGAGGCCAGCGTCAAGGCCGTGTTGGGGTTATCGATCCTGGCCTGTGGTCTGGCGATGTACGGGTTTGTCCGGTCGTGGTTGGGGCGCAATGCCGGACTGGTGGCCGCGGTCGCGTACATGGCGATCCCCTACCACCTGGTGGACGTCTACGTGCGCGCGGCCATGGCCGAATCGGTCGCGTTGGTCTTCCTGCCGCTGGCGTTGTGGGGCTTCCGTGAGACGGTGCGCCGGCCCAGGCTGTTGGCGATCCTGGCCGCGGCGGCCGCCTACGCCGCAATCATGTGGACCAGCAACCTGGTGGCGCTGGTGTTCACGCCGGGGCTGGCGCTCTACGTGCTGGCACTGCTGTTCTGGCGCGTGCGCGACGGACGCGGGACGATGGACGGCGACCGGTGGCAGGCCATCGGCGGTCGAGTGCTTCGCCTGGCGCTGGCCCCGGCGATCGCCTTCGCGCTGGGTTTGGGTCTGAGCGCGGCATTTTTTATTCCCGCGTTGCTGGAGCAGGGCTACATCAACCAATCACAATGGTTCGGCGCGTACTACGACCCGTTCCAGCATTTCGTCTACTTCAACCAACTGTTCAACCCGGCCTGGGGGTTCGGCATCAGCCAGCCGGGGCCGAACGACGTGGCGCAGGGCGCGCTGAGCTACCAGTTGGGCGCCGCGGCGACACTTTTTTCGCTGATCGCCCTGGTGGGCGCCGCTCGATTTGGCCGGACGCGGCGCCGCGAGATCTGGTTCTGGGGCGCGTGGGCGGCCGCGAGCATCTTCCTGACCCTGGGCATCTCGGCGCCGGCCTGGCGCTACGTGCCGCTGGTGCCGTTCGCTCAGTTCCCGTGGCGCTATCTGATGTTGGCGATTTTGCCGTTGAGCATTCTGCCGGGCGTGCTGGTGGCGGATGCAGATGGCGGCTTCGCCTGGCAAAGGGCAGATGGCGGCTTCGCCTGGCAAAGGGCAAAGGGCGGCTTCGCCTGGCAGATGGCGGCTTCGCCTGGCAGAGAGCGGCTTCGCCTGGCAAAGGGCAAAGGGCGGCTTCGCCTGGCAGATGGCGGCTTCGCCTGGCAGAGGGCGGCTTCGCCTGGCAAAGGGCAAAGGGCGGCTTCGCCTGGCAGAGGGTGGCTTCGCTTGGCAGATGGCGGCTTCGCCTGGCAAACGGCAAATGGCAAATGGCAAATGGCGATCCGCAATCCGCAATCCGCAATCCGCAATCCGCAATCCGCAATCCGCAATCCGCGCTGGCCTGCATTGCTATTGAGCACACTCTTGCTCCTCAGCAGCTACTCATACCTCAAGGTCGAGATTCGGGAGCCGACGCCGGAGCAAGGGCCGGTTTCTTATGCGGCGTTGATGCGCTTCCAACGCACCAGCGACGAGATGACCGGCGTCACGGCCTGGGTGGACCCGATCCCTCACTGGTCCCCCATGGCGGATCTGTGGGTGGCCGGCGAGGAGGTTACGACCCGGGTAGACTACGCGCAGGCGCCGCAAAACGAGACGTTGGCGGTCAATGCGCAGGAGATGGGCAGCGCGCATGATCTGGTGTGGTATTTCGCCAAAGACCCTGGCCAGTCCATCGTCTTCAACCGCTTCTGGTACCCGGGCTGGACGGCCTATCTGCTGGACAACGAGGGCGGCAAGCCGGTGCGGGAGTTGCCCGTGGAGCGAGAGAATGGTCCGCTGGCGCGCGTGGTCGTGCCGGCGCCGCCCGGCGAGGGTTACCTCCTGCTACGCTTCGAGGACACCCCGCTGCGCGCCGCGGCCAGAGGGATTACTTGGGGAACTCTGGTGATCATCGCGGTGGTCGCCTTGATTCAAGTCGGCCGCCGCGCCCGCAAGGACCGTTTGCAGAGAGGAGGTTAAAGGGAAAACGCGAAAAGCGCTTTGGATGGTTGCCCCATCGGAGTGCCATATCGATCGAATGGTGTCTTTTTCTTAAATGCAAGGAGGTATCTCATGAAACTCAGGATCATCATTGGCTTGCTGGTGGTGATACTGCTGGGGGCAGCGGCTCTCTCCGCCTGCTATCCGCCGGTCCCAGCCACCAGCCCACCCACACTCGACGACTTCTACGCGGTGCTCAAGACGAAACAGTTCGTTGACCTGACTCACGCCTTTGAGCCAGGCATCCCCCATTGGCCCGGCTTTCCCGACGAGGAACGGGAGACCATCTACTGGTACGATGAAGGGGTCGGCACGCTGGGCGCCGGGTTCTATGCCTAGCGCTATTCCCACGTGGGTCAGTGGGGAACCCATGTCGATCCACCAGCCCATTTCATCAAGGGGTTGCGGACCATCGATCAGATCGATGTCAAAGAGATGGTCATGCCGTTGGTGGTACTGGATGTCCATGAGAAGGTCGCTGAGAACCCGGACTACACCATTACCATGGACGATGTGCAGGCCTGGGAAGCAACCCACGGCCCCATCCCTGAAGGGGCGTTCGTAGCGATGCGGACTGACTGGTCCAGGCGCTGGCCGGACATCCCGCAGATGCAGAACAAGGATGCCGACGGCATCGCTCACTATCCGGGCTGGAGCATGGATGTCCTGAAGTATCTCTACGAGGAGCGCAAGATCACAGCCTCCGGCCACGAACCTACCGACACCGATCCGGGCATCGCGACCAGCAAGGACGACTATTCTCTGGAGGCCTATATTCTGAGCACCAACCACTATCAGGTTGAATTGCTCACCAACCTGGATCAGGCGCCCGAGGCAGGGGCACTGGTAGTGGTGGCGTTCCCGAAACCCAAAGACGGCTCCGGCTTCCCGGCGCGAGTTTTTGCCATTCTGCCCTGAACACTGAGCGCGTGATCTCTAACCGTTGGTTCACCACTCCGATGGGGCAACAGTCTTTCACACAACGGAGGACTCGCTCATGCTCTCGGTCAACATCTTGCGCGGGAAAACGGTCCGCCTGACGGCTGTCAACAAAGCGGATCTGCCCACGCTCGTGCGCTGGTACCAGGACGCCGGTCTGCTCCGACTCTGGAATGCCGACGCGGCCGTTCCCCGCTCGGAGGCTGAGTTGGTCAAATGGCTCGATGAAGAGGAAAAGAAGCCGAACGGCTACCGATTTGCCATCCGGCCGCTGGAAGGCGACGACCTGCTCGGCTACGTCGAGATCGATGGCATTTTGTGGCCGCACCAGGTGGGCTGGCTGAGCATCGGCATCGGCGACCGGACCAATTGGGGTCAAGGCTATGGCCGCGAAGCGACGGAGTTGGGGCTCAACTTCGCCTTTGGTGAACTGAACTTACACCGTTTGCAGCTCACGGTGTTCGAGTACAACGCACGGGCTATCGCGCTCTACGAGAAGCTCGGTTTCCGGCGCGAGGGCGTCTACCGGGAATTCATGCAGCGCGATGGGCAGCGCTACGACATGTACCTGTACGGCCTCCTGCGCCCGGAGTGGGAGGCGCCCAACTCAATTCATCCCAAGAAAGGAATAGATCATGAACGGCAAGAAGATCCTGATGCTCGTCGGTGATTTCGTCGAAGACTACGAGGTGATGGTGCCTTTCCAGGCGCTCCGGATGGTCGGCTACCAGGTTCACGCCGTCTGCCCGGGCAAGAAGGCCGGGGAGACGGTGCGCACCGCGGTCCACGATTTCGAGGGGGACCAGACCTACAGCGAAAAGCCGGGCCACAACTTCCAGCTCAACGCGACCTTCGATGACATCGAGGCCGAGGAGTACGATGCGCTGGTGATCCCGGGCGGCCGCGCACCGGAGTACATCCGGCTGAACGAGAAGGTGCTGGACATCGTGCGGCACTTCTTCTCTGCCGACAAACCCGTGGCGGCCATCTGCCACGGCGCGCAACTGCTGGCCGCGGCCGGCGTGCTGACTGGCCGGGCATGCAGCGCCTACCCGGCGGTCGGCCCCGACGTGACCCGCGCGGGCGGTCGCTATGCGGACATCCCGGTTACCGCGGCCCACGTCGATGGCAACCTGGTCAGCGCGCCGGCCTGGCCCGCGCACCCCGAGTGGCTGGCGAAGTTCCTGCAGGTGATGGGCGCCAAGATCACGCTGTAAGGGCCTGACCGCCGCCCCCCTGACCCCCCAACCCTGGGGGAACCGCACTCCCCCCGACGTCGGGGGGCTGGGGGGGCGCTGTTCAGGGCAGGGACGCATCGGCGCCGGCAGACAAATGTCAGCCCGGTGTCCGATCTTGCCCCCGGGCCTGGAGGTATAATTTGCCGGTCACACGACCACTCATCCTGCTGACCAACGACGACGGCATCCACTCCCCCGGCCTCCACGCCGTGGCGGAGGCTGTCTATGATCTGGGCGAGCTGCTGATCGCCGCGCCCGCGACGCAACAGACCGGCATGGGCCGCGGCTCGCCGCCGGTGATCGACGGGACGGTGGACGAGGTGGTGTTGTCGGTCGGGGGGCACGACCTGAAGGGGTACGCGATTTCGGGGTCACCGGCCCAATCTGTGCTGTACGGTGTCCTGGTGATCGCCGAACGCCGGCCCGATTTGGTCATCTCCGGCATCAACTACGGAGAGAACCTGGGCACGTGTGTGACCATCTCAGGGACTGTCGGCGCCGCGTTGCAGGCCGCCGAGCTCGGCATCCCCGGGCTGGCGGTCTCGCTGGAGACCGATCGGAGCTATCACTACGAATCCCGAGGCGAGCGTCGCGTCGATTGGGGCGCAGCGGCGCACGCCACCCGGCGCTTCGCCGAGGCCATGCTTGGCCGCCAAATGCCATTCGATGTGGACGTGCTGAAGATCGACGTGCCGGACGATGCCACGCCGCAGACCCCGTGGCGGCTCACCCGCCAGTCTCGCCAGGCCTACTACGAGATCTACCGGCCAAACGCAAAGCCGGCCGCGGGAATGCAGGTCGGGCTGGACTATCGGATCAACGTGAACTGGGAGACCCTGGCGCCAGACTCCGACATCTACGCGCTCGCGCGCGACCGGGTGATCGC
>PHCA01000158.1:0-1731 GCA_002842085.1 Chloroflexi bacterium HGW-Chloroflexi-1 | reverse complement strand
CTTTCCGCCGCGCCGTGGGGCGATGGCGAGGTCAGCACCTATGATGTGTTGGGCAGGGACGGCGCGCTGGCCGGCTCGGCCACCTGGCGGTGGCGCAAGACGTCCGAAGGGTGGAGCCAGTCCTACGAGCTCGATTTGAGCGGCCGGCAGGATCGCGGCGAGGTCATCATGGCCGCGGACTTGCTGCCGATCAACTCGTGGCGGGAGCTTTCCGGCACGCGCTTCGAGACAACCTATTCAGCCGACTCGGTGACGATCAAGACCACGGCGCCGGACGGCAAAGTGACCACCAGGGAGCTCAAGTGCCCGGCCGACGGCGTGGACAACGACCAGTCCTTGCAGCTTCAACGCGCCCTGCCCATGGCCGAAGGCTATGCGACGCGCTACACCGACGTGATCCCGACGTCAGGCATGACGGCGCCGGTCAAGTTCAGCGTGGTCGGGACGGAAGAGGTCACGGCGCCGGCCGGAACTTTTCCGGCCTGGCGCGTCGTCATGGATTTCGGCAGCGGGCAGCACGATGGCTGGTACGCCCAGGAAGCCCCGCACCTGATGATCAAATACCGCAACCGGGCTTCGGGCGCCGAGTTTCACCTGCGCTCGTGGCAGCCCGCCACGGGCCAGGCCGCACAAGGCGATCAGGCCACGCCTGTGGTTGTGGCGCCCGCGGCGGACAGTGTGCCGCCCCTGAACGTCCCGTTCCTGATCGCGGCGGTGCTGGTGCAGTACCCGCTGATGCTGATCTTCCCGGTGCTGCTCGGCTGGTGGATCCGCCGGCGCTACGGGGTGAGTTGGGGCATCTTCGGCGCGGGCGCGCTGACCTTTGTCGCGTCGCAGGTGGCGCATCTGCCGCTGAACTGGGCGCTCGGCCTGCTCGGTGGTGGCCGGGGGGTAGCGCTGTGGTCGCTGACGCTGATGGCGTTGGTCGCCGGGCTGAGCGCCGGCGTCTGTGAGGAAGGCGCACGGTGGATCATCCTCCGTTTCTTCTTGAAACGGGCGCGCGGCTGGCGTGAGGCGCTGCAATTCGGCGCGGGGCACGGCGCGGTGGAGGCGATCATTTTCGGCGCGCTGGCGCTGCTCAGCCTGGTCAGCATGCTCGCCGCACGGACGCTCGACCTGGCCGCGTTCGGGTTGCCCGGCGCGCCGGCCGAGCAGGCGCGCGCCGCGGTGGCTGCTTATTGGGCCACGCCCTGGTACATGTCGGCCATGGCCGGCCTGGAGCGCGTCTTCGCCATCACATTCCACATCGCGATGGCCGTGCTGGTGATGCGCGCCGTGGTGCGCAACCGGATCGGCTATCTGCTGGCCGCGATCGCGGCGCACGCCGCGCTGGACTTCGTCGCGGTGTGGGGCGCCCAAAGGTTGGGGGTGATCTGGGTGGAGGTCAGCGTGGCCGTGATCGCGCTGGCCGCGCTCTGGCTGATCATCAAACTGAAGGAAACGCCGTCAGCCGAGGCGGAACCGCTGCCCGCGGCCGGCCCCGCGCCGACCGCCGCGGATTTGGCGCCGCGCACGCTGTCTGCTGAGGAGCTGGCGCGGCGGGCCGACGCGTCGCGGTACGAGTAGTTTCATCTCGCCAGACCTGTCAGGTTTGTATCTTCTCAATAGTTCGGGGCGTGCTCGCTGTGGCCGGTCTCACGGTGGCTCGGTCAGGAGACCGGCCACAGCGGCGCGGTGACATGGATGGAAGGGAGCATCGTTATGATTCGAACCGAAAGACTCTGTAAATAC
>PHCA01000157.1:8324-12896 GCA_002842085.1 Chloroflexi bacterium HGW-Chloroflexi-1 | reverse complement strand
CCAGGCGGACGTTATGTCCCCCTCGAACGCATCGAACGTCGCCGGCGCCGGTCCCCAGACGCGGAAGTAGTCGCGGTAGGTCACGCCGGCGTGGACGAGCAGCGCGACGGTCATGACCAGTGACAGGGTGACAGGGTGACAGGGTGACAGGGTGACAGGGTGACAAGGTGACACGGTGACAGGGTGACGCGGTGACAGGGCGCAGCGGGGCAGGGGAGCCTTTCTCATGGTGGCCGCCGTCCCCTCAGTTCCCTCGTTTCCCTCGTTTCCCTCACTTCCCCTCTCCATCCGCCCAACTTGCGCGATCATCCTCACAACCGCACTCAATCCCACCGCCGGGAAAAGGTACACACCAGGGATCATGCCGAGCACCCGCGGGAGCGTAGGGAAGCGATCGGTGGCCAACGCGGCCGGTGCGGTCAATACGACCAGCCAGGCCAGCAGGAACAGAGAGGCCGGTTGCCGCCAGCGCCGCAAGCAGACCAAAACCCCGACGATCGCCAGGAGCGCGGTCAGCGGTTCAAAGATCGGCCGGCCGGGCAGGTTATGGAACTGGGCCCTGTCGCCCGCACCAGGCACGACGTACTGCGCCAGGTTGGCCAGCGCGGCCCGGCCGATCACCTTGAGCGACTCCAACGGCCCGCCGCCCGCGTAGGTCGCCACCGCCCGGGCGCGCATCATGAAAGTGCCGGGGTGCATCAGGAAATAGACACCCAACGGCGCGAAGATGACCGCCGCGACCAGGAACATCAGCAGGATATCACGCCAATGTCGGGCCAGAATGCGCCGCTCGGGCTCGCCGGGCCGCGGCTTCGGCGTGACCAGCCACTGGAGCACGAGGAAGCACGCCATGAAGACCGGGAGGAAGCGGCCCACGGAATAAGTGTGCAGCGCCAGCCCCATGAACGCGCCCGCGGCCACGAACCAGCGTGTCCGCCCCAGGTTCAACGCCCGCCAGAACGCGGCTGCGGCCAGCCCGATGGCCAACGGCGTCAGGACGGTGCGCTGGCTGAAGCGAGAGAAGTTCACGTGCCAGTAGGAGGTGGCGATGTAGAGCGCGGCGAGCAGGGGGATGAGGGAATGGTAGATTGGTACGTTGGTAGATTGGTAGGATGGCTCCCGATCACCCAATCTATCAATTTCTGAATCTACCGCCCTACCGGTCCACTCCCGCGCCAGCCACCAGGCGACGGGGCAGGTGAGGATGCCGATGACGACCGAAGGCAGCCGCATCGCCAACGGTGTCACGCCGAACAGCTTCAGGCTCAGCGCCACGATCCAGATGTACAGCCCCTCCCGGCCGTAGTTGCCCGGGAAGAACACCTGGCCCCGGGCGGGATGCTGTCGAGCTGCCATAGGCGGAAGAAGGCCGCGACGAGGAGGATCAACGCGAGATGAAACCAGGGAGACGCAAGGAACCGGTGACAAGGTGACAAGATGACAAGGTGACAAGGTGACCGCAAAAAGTCGCCCCCCTGCCCCCCTGCTCCCTTGCTCCCCTGCTCCCCTGCTCCCCCGCTCATCGGCTCAGCACCTTGCGCCCCAACACCCACCGGTGATGCGCCCAGACCTGCTTGATGCGCCACGGGATCGGCAGGCGCTCCAGCCAGGCGTACTTCATCACCCGGTCGTAGAGATCGGGCTGCTGGCCCAGGTAGTAGTCCATGGTAGACCAGCGCCAGCCCTCGCCCTGGAAGCGGCCCTGGAGCTTCTGCGAGCGGATGCCGAGCCGGGCCAGCAACTCGCTGGCGGGCATCACCGTGTCGGGCCAGGGGGGCGTGTCGAGCACGCCCTGGTCAATGATCTCCACGCCCAGCCACTCGAGCTGCCGGCGGATCAGGCCGATGTCGGTCCAGCGCTCGTCTATCTCCTTGACGAACTCCGGCTCGGCCACGTACTTGCGGAACTGGTAGCCGACCTGGACCGGATTCGGCACCGCGACGAAGACCAGCTTGTTCGAGCAGCGCACCATCTCGCGCAGGCAATCGCCGGGCGCGTTCAGATGCCAGAGCGCGGCCCAGTTCCAGACGAACTCGAAGCTGTTGTCGGCGAAAGGCAGTCTGGCCCAGTCCTCCGCCAGCGCGAACGTGGCCGGCAGCCCCAGCTCGCCCCAGATACGCTCGACGCCGGCCAGCCGCTCCGCGTTGTCGTCAACGAGCGTGACCGGCGTCTTGATCCGCGCCAGCGCCACGCTGTTGATCCCGCTCACGCCGGCCATGCCGAACAGCGGCGCCTCCAGCACCGAGGCGAAGCCGTACTGGCCCTTGAGATAGAGCAGGAAGTCGTTCAGCACAAACCGCTCGTACACGAGGCCGAGGCCTTCGTTGTAGTCGGTGAGATAGTGCTTCCAGGTGGGTTGGGTGGACATTGTGTTTTGTTCTTTCGTTCCGGTGATTGGCGACGATTCGCCTCGTTTCCTATCATTGCCTATCACAATCCTATCATTTCATTCTGATGATCGTAGCGTGATCGGTGCGCGATTAGGCATGACCATCACATTCCTGGTGGATGATTAGCGGATGTAGGTTGATGATTACCGGATGATTACCTGATGATTAGCGATGATCAGGTTGCTCGGTGTCTGGCAGGGTATAGATCAGCGCATCAATCTCGCGCAGAACATCGGCCATGTCAGGCGCGCCAGTCTCAATAACGGAGCTACCCGCGTGTTTGTGATGAGGAAAGGTAGACAAGTGCGGGTGGTGGGGGGAGTCATCATATCGGAAGAGAAGCGTTCCGTCTGCTTGTTGGTAATGGAACTTGTAGGCCACGCGTCGCACGTCCCGGCTACTGATTCTTTCCACCTCTTCCACCATCAGCAGCCGGGACTCATCATAGAAACGCGCACTGGCCTGGAAGATCGCCCCCACCGTGGTCAATGTCAGGCGCAGCTCCTCCAAAGTGATGTCATGACGCGAATGAAGGGTGTCTGCCAGACGGGCCAGATAGCCTTGGAGCGTCACGCCATCACCTCGGCGAATTCTGGCTGAACGGCAGCCCGCATCAGCGTGGCCTCGACAACTCGCTTGGTCTTCACGAAAAGGTCATACGCGGCCGCCCACTCGACACAATGTTGCACCTCATCGTCGAGTCTGCCGGCCTGGTAACGTTGAGCGAAGCTGACCGATGACATCCGATACTTCCGCTCGTATTCCCCGAGCCGCCCGGCCAACACCAACAGATCATCTACTGGATTGGTCGCCGCCATGGCATCAGCCAACGCTTGCCGGAATTCTGCCGGCGGTGGCGCACTCCCCACAAAGATAAATTCAGGCATCAGAACCCTCCCGCAGTCGCCGTGTCATCCTTGTCGCCTGATCGAAAGTCTACCACAAGATGGCAGCAAAGGCAACGGACACTTTTCTCAAATTCTCGCGGCGATCGCCTCTTTCGACTCTGCACGCGACCGCCCCTTTGGGGCGGATTCGCGTGGTTGGCCGCGTCGAACAGCGCACGGGGCCGAGTCAGTTCGTGGATATACCCAGAGTTCAGATTACCCAGTAGCTGGTGTCACGAATGAAGATGAGACGCGGTGACCCGAAAACCAAGATCCCCGTAACAGAGACTTGGACCATGCCAGTTGCGCATGGCGCAACGCACGAGTTTTGCGGACCGACGAAAGGCACCCCCCCGTAACACACGCAGCATAGTACCCGAAGCACTCAAGTCTTCTCTCCCATCTTGAGGATCGTAAGGGTAAGCAAAATCTGGCCTCCCCGAGCTCTTGCCCCAGAGGCTACTTGTCCACTCCCACACGTTGCCGGCCATATCCAGCGCGCCGAAGGGACTGACGCCTTGTGGATATTGCCCGACCGGTGTCGTATCGCCAACATGCATATTGAAATTGCATCGCGTCCTGTCCGGTGACTGGTCTCCCCACGGAAAAATCCGACCATCGTTGCCTCGAGACGCCTTCTCCCACTCTGCCTCTGTCGGCAGACGGAACATCCGTTCAGAGGCCTGGCTTAACCACTGACAGAAGGCCACAACGTCGCGCCAGGCCACGTGTACACGGCTCCACTCACCTCCTCCCACTTTGTGCCCATCCACACCCGACTATAGCCCTGTTGTTCGGCCGCCGTTGGATGGCCGGTTGCCTTTACGAAGACATTGAACTGGGCCACTGTCACCGGATACTTGCCGATGTCAAAGTCAGGTAGATAGAGACGGTGCTGGGGCTTTTCGTCGTCGTCGGCATTCTTGTCTTTGGCTGGGTCGCTGCCCATCAGGAACTCGCCTGCGGGGACGCGGACGAGTTCCAGGTGGATAGGTGACTCGATTTCCACCGCGACCGCTCCGAACCGCTTCCGATATTGCTCCGGCCGATCCTTTTGCAGCGCCGCGAGTAGGTTGAGGATCAGCTCGCGCCGCTGGCAGTGATCGAGCAGCAGTTGGATCTTCTGCCGCTTGGTCAGGCCCGCGGCGAAGTTGTCGGAGACGTCACGAAAGTAATCGGTGCAGAGAACCGTGATCTCTTCGTCGCTGTACGCGCTGGTGAGATATGAACGGATGTCGGCGGTGTTGGGATTTGCCATGAGCCAACGCCTTCCTTGTTCAGCATCTCCGCGTCGC
>PHCA01000157.1:0-8308 GCA_002842085.1 Chloroflexi bacterium HGW-Chloroflexi-1 | reverse complement strand
GCGAAGAAGACATAATGGAGCGTCCACCCTTCACCGGCCTGGGGGAGCGACTTGAGCACCTTGGGCGTCTTCTCTTCGATCAACTCTTGCACCACCTCGCGCCCCACCGCGTCCACGCCCCATTTGGCTTCACCCAACAACAGCGCCTTCTCGCGCCAGTTGATCGCCGCCACATCCACCTGGGCCTCGCTGTCCCAGTGCGCGCCGACCTGCTCGACGGCGAAAGGCAGCCGGCCGGCGCGAGCCTGCGTCAAAACCCATGTCCGGCACAGCTCTTCGAAAGCGGTCATGCCGATAAAGGCGCGCAACTGTCCTGTGATGCGCTCCCACACTTCGTCGAAAAGTCCCTGCGCCAGCAGACCGAGGTTGGGACGGACAAAGCGAAAATAGAAGCGCAGATAGTTGTCGGCCAGCACGTAGCGGCTGAGGCGCGAAGTCGCCTGCTGCTTCGGCGGCACCGTCACCGGCAGCTCGCGGCGCAAGTAGTCCATCTCCACCAACTGGACCAGGTAGGGATCGGCGCTGACGCGGGAAGGCAGACCGGCTGCCACGGCGATATCGGCCGGCCGGCGCGCACCTTCGGCGATGGCCGAAAGCACCGCCTGATAGTTCTTCGGGTCGCGCACCTGCTCCCCGATCAGGTAGTCCGGGTCGGTGCGGAAGAGGCCGGTCTCGCGAAAGAGGGCGTGCCTGACGTTGTCGCCCAGCGAGAGCGCGTCGGAGAACCGCTCCAGGTAGGCCGGCACCCCGCCCAGGATGGCGTAGACGGCCACCCGTTGCTCGGCGCCGTACCGCGGGAAGAAGGCCGCCGTCGCCGCAAACGGCAGGGGACGGATGCGCAACGGCCCGACCATGCGGCCATAGAGCGGCGCATCGGCGCCCAGCAACCGCTCCATCATCCCGATGTGGCTGCCGCAGAGCACCAGGCAGACGTTGCTGAACTTGAGGTGCTGATCCCAGGCGTTTTGCAGGGCGGAGGGTAAGCCCGGTTCGGAGGCCACCGCGTAGGGGAACTCGTCGAGGATGACGATGTGCCGTTGCTCGCCTTGACAGGCGGCGGCCAGCTCCTCGAACGCCTGCGACCAGCTTTCATAACTGAAGGTGCGCGGCGCGCGCTTGCCGGGGTTGCCGTGTTGCCAGACTTGCTGCGAAAACTGGCTCAACAGCACGTTCGATGGGAAATGGGAGCCGACCCAGTAGAGGTAGGGCCGTTGGCTGGTCCTGGCCCAGTGGATCAGCAGCGTCGTCTTGCCCAACCGGCGCCGGCCACTGACGGCTACCAAACGCGCCGCCGATGCGTCAAGGAGGGCCTTCAATTCGTCCAGCTCGCGCTCGCGATCCACCAGCATGGTCATGACTCCTGAATAGGGTAAGTACGATTAGTCGAGTTTACCACGACATCGCATCTTCGGCAACGTCGCCCGCCGCCCGAATTGGCTGATCCGCGACGCGTGGGCTACAATAGCAAAATGCAAATCGCAAACTGCAAACTGCAAACCGCAAATGAACCAGTCACTCAGCTTCCAATCTTCAATACCTGATACCCAATACCCCGTCCTCATTACCGGCATCGCCGGCTTCATCGCCGGGCATCTGGCGGAGCGGTTGCTGGCTGAGGGGACGCCGGTGCGCGGGCTGGCGCGGCGGCCGGACGCGGCGGGTTGGCTGGCCGGGCCGGGAGTCGAGGTTGTCCGGGGGGACTTGCTGGACGCGGCGGCGGTGGCGCGCGCGGCGGCGGGCTGCCGGGTGGTAGTCCACGCGGCGGCCTGGACCGGCGGCGCGGGACTGTCACCGGAGTTGGCCTGGCGCACCAACGTGGAGGGCACGGCGAACGTGCTGGCCGCGGCGCGGGCGGCCGGGGTCGAGCGGTTTGTCTACGTGAGCAGCGTGGCGGTCTACGGAGTGAACCGCGCGGCGCTGATCGACGAGTCGATGCCCACGCCGCCGGTCGGCCAGGCTTATCCCGACAGCAAGATCGCGGCCGAACAGATGGTGCGGGAGAGCGGCCTGCCCTACGTCATCGTGCGTCCGGCGTCCACCTATGGCCCGCGCGGGGGCGCCTGGACGGTCGGGCCGATCGAGGCGATCCGGCGCGGGCGGCTGGTGCTGTGGGGTCGGGACGCTGGATGGGTGACGCCGGGCTACATCGACAATGTGGTGGATGGCTTGTGGCTGGTGTTGACGCACCCCGCGGCGGTCGGCGAGACGTTCAATCTGTGCGACGACCGGGCCGTGACCTACCGCGAGTTTTACCTGGCCTACGCGCGGATGTTGGGAAAGGAGAGCTTGCCGACCGTGCCGAGGTGGCTCGCCACGCACGCCCGCACGGCCCCGGCCAACCTGTTGCGCCGACTGCTGGGCAAGCCGCCGATCGGGCCGTGGAGCCTGCACTTTCGGCGCAATCCGTCGCAGTTCAGCGTGGAGAAGGCCGGGCGGCTGCTGGGCTATTCGCCGCAGGTCGATCTTGCCGAGGGAATGCGCCGGACAGAGGCATGGCTGCGCGCCGAGGGCTACCTGACTGGACAATAGCCTTCATAGAGTAGCCAACTGCTTTTTGGCAAGCCGCCTCATCCGTGATAATATTACTTCGCAGCTTGGGTAATACCACGAGAGAGAGGTACGTTATGTTAGAAACCAGAGCGCACGTGCGAACCCTGACGTCGAAGGGCCAGGTCACTGTGCCGGCCGAGGTGCGCCGGTTATTGAGGGTAGGGCCGGCCGATAAAATCGTTTTTCGGGTCACGGAAGGCCGCGTCGAGTTGCAGCCCGCGCCGATGACCCTGGAAGCGACCTTCGGCGCAGTGAAACCCCTCAACCGACCGGAGGACTTCACCGCGCTTCGTGAAACGGCCATCGCCGAGCACGTCGAGAAAGTCATCGCGAAAATGTGTATTGGGCAGAGACGTGGTGGACCATTGCGAGCGTTTTTTGCGAAGCAATCTCGGATTGCCGCAATCGAGATTGCTTCGTCGGCAAAAAACGCCTCCTCGCAATGACAAGCTGAGTAGTTACGAACTTTACAGCTACGACGCCGGCTTCGACGGCCTGACCGGCATTCAACGCCTGGAACCTTGACTGGCCGTGAAGTTGTCTCCATGCGTATCTACCTGGAAACGTTGGGCTGTCGCCTGAACTACGCCGAGATGGCCGCGCTGGGCCGCCAACTGGTCGAATCCGGGCACGATTTGACCGATTCGGCGGTGGATGCCGACCTGTGCGTGCTGAACAGTTGCACGGTCACCGGCGAGGCCGCGCGCAAGAGCCGGCAACTGATCCGGCAGATGGCGCGCGCCAACCCCACCGCCCGGCTGATGGTCACCGGCTGCTACGCCACGCTGGAAGGCGAGGCTGTCGCCCAGTTGCCCAACGTGGCGCTGGTGGTCGGCAACACGCGCAAGGATGACTTGCTGGCATTGATCCGCGATTTCAGGGATCAGGGGGCAGGGGTCAGGGGACAGGCAACAGGGGACAGGGGGCAGGGGTCGGTGGGAACGGGATACGGGCCATCGAGCACGCAACCTGCAACGCGAAACGCGCAACTTACAGACCTGGTGGTCGGCGAGCCGTGGCCTGTGGCCCCTCCTGTGCCTGTCGAGGGGTTCATCGCAGGGCCGGTCGAACCGCAGGACAAATTCGCAATTCGCAATTCGCAATCCGAAATCGGGGTTCGCACCCGCGCCTTCGTCAAAGTCCAAGACGGCTGCCACAACCGCTGCACCTTCTGCATCGTGACGGTGGCGCGCGGCGACGAGCGCAGCCGGCCGGTCGCCGAGGTCGTCGCGGAAGTCAACGCGCTGCATCGCGAGGGCTACCAGGAGGCGGTGCTGACGGGTGTGCACCTGGGCGCGTACGGCCACGACGATGGAAGCGACTTGCGATCGCTGCTGGCCGCGCTGCTGGCCGAGACGACCGTCCCGCGGCTGCGGCTATCGTCACTGGAGCCGTTCGATCTGGCGCCGGTGTTCTTCGATCTGTGGGCGGGGAGCGCTGGCCGGCTGATGCCACACCTGCACCTGCCGGCGCAATCGGGCAGCGATGCGGTGCTGCGGCGGATGGCGCGGCGCAACCGCGTGGCCGACTTCGAGGCGCTGACCGCGGCCGCACGGGCAGCCATCCCAGGTCTGACGATCACCACCGACCTGATCGCTGGCTTTCCGGGCGAGACCGAGGCCGACTTCGCCGAGACGATCGCGTTCGCCCGCCGCGTCGGTTTTGCCCACCTGCACGTTTTCCCGTACTCGGCGCGGGCCGGCGCCGCGGCCGCGCGCTTCGGCGGACAGGTACCCAACGCCGAACGCCACCGCCGTAGCCGGGTGCTCATCGAGCTGGACGCCGAGCTGGGGCGGGCTGTGCGGGCGGCGTTTTTGGGACAGACGCGGCCGGTGTTGTGGGAGAGTAGTGTCATTCCGAGCGGCTCTGAAAGCCAGAGTTCGTTGCACGGCCAAGACAGCGAAGAATCGCCTTCCCAGAACCGAGACTCTTCGCTGATGACTCACCGTGACGCACTTTGCGTGGCAAACCCGCTCAGAGTGACGCCGAGCGAGGATTCTCAGATCGGCCCACTAGATCAAACAACGATCTGGTCTGGTCTGACCGACAACTACCTGCGCGTCCACGCCGCGGTCCCGGCCGGCGTGGACCTGCACAACCGCATCACCTCCGTGCAGTTAGTGCGGCTGGAACAAGATGAATTGTGGGGCGAACTACTGACAAGGTGACCGGGTGACAAGGTGACAATGTGACAAGGTGACAAGGTGACAAGGTGACAAGGTGACACGGTCACGTGGTGATGGGTGAGGGAGTCACGCCTTCGACCAATCTACCAATCTACCAATTTACCCAGGCACCCTTGTTTCCTTATCCCTTGTTTCCTTCCCTACCAAAGGAGTTCCGCTATGACCCTCGAAGAACGTTTGAATGCCGACTTGAAAGAGGCGATGCGCGCGGGCGACACGGCGCGCAAGATGGCGATCCGCTCGGTGAAGACCGCGATCACCGAAGCGAAGGTCGCCGGGGAGCAGGCGCGGGAGTTGACCGACGAGGACGTCCTGTCGATCATCATCAAGCTGGCCAGGCAGCGCCGCGACAGCATCGCCGAGTTCGCCAGGGGCGGCCGGGCCGATCTGGTGGCCAAGGAAGAAGCGGATTTGACCGTCTTGGAAACGTATCTGCCCAGGCAGTTGGACGAGGCGGCGATCCGGAAACGGGCGCAGGCGGTGATCGCCGAACTGGGCGGGGTCGATCTCAAAGGGATCGGGCCGGTGATGCGGCAGTTGACGAGCGAGCTGCGCGGCCAGGCCGATGGTCAGGCCATCAATCGCATCGTGCGGGAACTGCTGGCGGTGGCTGCCGGCCGTTGACGAGCGAGCTGCGCGGGCAGGCCGATGGTCAGGCCATCAATCGCATCGTGCGGGAACTGCTGGCGGTGGCTGCCGGCAGTTGACGAGCGAGCTGCACGGGCAGGCTGATGGTCAGGCCATCAATCGCATCGTGCGAGAACTGCTGGCGGTGGCTGCCGGCCGTCGATGGCCTGTCAGCCGTCAGCGATTGCGCGTGGGACCCATGGATGACGTATGATGAGTGATTCCTTCTCAGGCACACCGGCCAGGTTGTCTGGCCGACGCATGAGGTCACAGGACATCCCTTGGGGCGCGCGCGTCCGGGTGCTGATGTTGTGGCTCATCACGGTGTCGCTGAGCGTGGTCACTCTCGTGGCGCCCCTGCCGTTCAGCGGCCAGGTGATGCTGCAAGTCGGTGATGTGGCGACCGCCGACGTGACCTCCCCGCGGCAGATCACTTACGTCAGCCAGATCTTGACCGAGCAACGGCGGGCACTGGCTGCCAATGCAGTGCAGGACGTTTACGATTCGCGCCAGGTGCGCATCGGCCGCCAGCAGTTGACGCTGGCAAATCGCATCCTGGACTTCATCGGCACGGTGCGCAGCGATAGTTACGCCGACATGCCGGCGAAAACGACCTGCCTGCGCGCCATCGCGGGCCTCGATCTATCCCCCGAGATCATCACCCGCACGCTCACGTTATCCACGCCGGCCTGGGATCGCGTGGCGACCGAGATCCAGTCGGTGCTCGAGCGGTCGATGCGTGAGGAGATTCGCGAGAACACTCTGGCTGACGAGCGCCGGAAGACGCCGGCTCGGGTGCGCCTGGACCTGGCTGACGAGGACGCGGCTATCGTCAGTACGGTGGTGCAGGTCCTGCTGGCGCCCAACAGTTTCTATAACGCCGAGCGGACCGAGCAACAGCGGCAGCAGGCCCGGGACCAGGTGGAGCCGGTGACCGCGACGTTGGAGCGCAATGAGACTATCATCCGCGCCGGTGATATCATCACGCCCCTGGATATCGAGGCGCTGGAGGTGTTGGGATTGCAGCAGACCGGCTGGTCGTGGGAGGACGTGCGGTCGGCCTCCGGGTTTGTGCTGCTCATGGCATTTCTCGTGCTCTACTACCTCTGGCGCCAGGAACCGGAACTGTGGTTGTGGCGGACCGAGTCGGTGCTTCTGCCCTTGCTCCTGCTGATCTTCCTGTTCGCCGCGAAGGCCGCAATCCCGACCTACGCCCTATTGCCCTACCTGTTTCCCTACGCGGCCCTGACCCTCTTGCTTTCGCTGCTGCTTAACCTGCGCGTGGCGTTGGTGGTGACCGGGCTTTTCGTGCTCGCGGTGGGCTGGCTGACCGGTGGCAGCCTGGAATTGATGACGTACGCGGCCGCGGCATCGCTGGTGGGTGTGCTCAAGCTGCGGCGCGGTGACCGGCTGGCCAACTTCGCCTGGGCGTCAGCTCTCGTGATCGGCGTGAACCTGCTGGTCGTGGCCGCATTTCGGCTGGCCGGCGGTAGTTGGGATCTGCGCGGCGTGGCGGAGCTGGTGTCGGCGGCGTCGATGAACGGACTGATCACCATAACGGTGACGCTGGTGGGCGTCTACCTGGTCGGGGCGATCTTCGGTGTCATCACGCCCCTGCACCTGATGGAACTCTCCCGGCCGACCCATCCACTGTTGCGCCAACTCTTGCTCAAGGCCCCTGGCACCTATCACCACACCCTGATCGTCAGCAACATGGCCGAGCGGGCCGCGGAGGTGATCGGCGCCGACGTCATGTTGGCGCGCGTCGGCGCTTACTATCACGACGTGGGGAAGACGATCCGCCCCTATTTCTTCACCGAGAACCAGACCGAGGGGATGAACCCCCACGCCCGGCTCAATCCCTACACCAGCGCGCAGGTCATCATGGCCCACGTGAAGGACGGCATGGATCTGGCGCGCAAGTACCGTTTGCCCCAACCGGTGATCGACTTCATCGCCGAGCATCAGGGGACGATGTTGGTTTCCTATTTTTATCATCAGGCTGTCCAGCAGGCCGGTTCGGCGGACGAAGTGGATCCCGCCCAATTTCGCTATCCAGGCCCCAAACCGCAGAGCCGGGAGACCGCGATCACCATGCTGGCGGACGCCGCCGAGGCCACCGTGCGTTCCAGGTTCCCCGAATCGGTGGAAGAACTGGAGAAGATCGTCACGGAAAGTCTGAAGAACCGGATGCTTTCCGGCGAATTGGACGAGTGTCCGCTGACCCTCGCCGACGTGCAGGCGATCCGGCAGGTGTTCGTCGACGTCCTGCGCGGGCTGCACCATCCGCGCATCGCTTATCCGGACGAAGCCGTGTCTCAGAAGGGCGGCGGTGCGGCGCAGGCCGCACCGCCGCCAAAGGAGGAAACCAGTCGTGTGCCCGAGTTCCCTAACAACGCTGCCGGCGTCTCACAAGCAGTCTGAAACGGCCGCCGACCTGCTGGAGCGGGTGGCGGTGCAGGTGGACGCGGCGTTCGAGGCCGACGTGGACGCCTTCGACCTGGCCCGGGCGGTGACGGCCGCGCTGGCCGCGGAGGGCGATCGCGCCTCCGCGGTCACGGTGGTGGTCACCGATGATGACGCGGTGGCGGCGCTGAACTGGCAGTATCGCGGGGTAGACGGCCCGACCGACGTGCTCTCTTTCCCGGCCCAGGACCCGACCCCCGGCTTTGTCAGCGCGCCCGAAGCCGCGACCTATCTGGGCGACATCGTCATCGCTCTGCCATTCACCCGCCGACAGGCCGCCGAGCTGGGCCGGCCGCTGGCGGATGAATTGCGGCTGTTGGCCGTGCACGGTGCGCTGCATCTGCTGGGCTACGACCACGCCGAGCCGGATGAAGAGGCCACGATGTGGGCGCGGCAGGACGCGATTTTGGCCGGGCTGGGCGGGTAGTCGGTTTACTGGATGCTGGGTATTGGGTATTGGGTATTGGGTATTGGGTATT
>PHCA01000419.1:1420-1994 GCA_002842085.1 Chloroflexi bacterium HGW-Chloroflexi-1 | reverse complement strand
GCCGATCTTCGTCATGCTGGACGAATTCCAGGAGGTGCTGAAGATCTACTACACGGGTGGAACGCCGGCCGACGCGGTGGGGATGTTCCAGTGGGCGGTGGAAGGGCGTAAGTGCCCGCATATCGTCACCGGCTCGGCGATCCGGCTGATCAACCAGGAGGTGCTGGGTACCGGCGCGCTGTTCGGCCGCTTCGACTATATCGAGTTCCCGCCATTGGAGGACATCTACGGTCTGGAGCTGGTGGACCGGCTGGCAGCCAAGTACGGCGTTCAAATCGAGGAGCCACTGGCCGGCTACCTGGTCGCGCGCTGCGGGGGCAGTCCCTTCTACATCAACTGCGTGATGCGGCAGGCAGTCGCAGCTCAGCGCAAAGTGAACAGCGAAGAGACGGTGGACGAGTTGCTCGCTTACGAGATCGCCCGCGGGCGCATCTGGCGGGACTGGTCGGGCCAGTTGCAGCGTTACTTCGAGCAAATCAACTCGCACTTCATCGCCAAGCGGGTGCTCTTTTACGCTGCGCAGTGCGGTGATGAGATCATCGAGCCGGAACTGATCGCCAGGGAAGTCGGTCGG
>PHCA01000419.1:698-1310 GCA_002842085.1 Chloroflexi bacterium HGW-Chloroflexi-1 | reverse complement strand
GGATCCGATCCTGCGCGAGTTCATCCGCGTGCAGTACCAGTTGGACGTCGCCCATGAGTCTTTCGAGAGCGTGTACGAGCAATTGCGCACGGAGTTGGCGCGTTGGAAGCGGAAGTATGCCGATGCCGTGGGTGAGTTGGTCGAAGCGCGCATCGCCGCCCTGATGGCTCGCTTCGACGGCCGCCGGGTCCCCGGCCGGCTGTTCGGCGTCGAAGACGAGATCGTGTTGCCGCGGTTCACCTTCGTCTACGATACGGTGGTCAAGGGGGCGGCCGATCAGGAACGTCAGGTGGACCAGATCGGTGCGTGGTGGCTCGACGGCGAGATGGCGGTCTGGGTGGTCGAGATCAAGCACTGGGCGAAACGCGTGGATGCCAGCGTGGTGGCGGGGTTCGTGGAGTTGTGCCAGGCGGTGAGTCGCGAAAAGCGCGTCCCCCCGGAGCGGATGGTCAAGTGGTTGGTGAACGCGGGCGGGTTCACCGCAGGTGCGCTGGCGGCGATGACCGAGGCGGGCATCCTGCATTCGGGTGCGGCCGAAATCAACGAGCTGTTGCGTGGGTTCGGGATCAGCAGGCTGCTGGGGGTTGCCGTGACTTGAGTAAGTCCACCTGA
>PHCA01000419.1:0-675 GCA_002842085.1 Chloroflexi bacterium HGW-Chloroflexi-1 | reverse complement strand
AGGGTGCTTGCGGCAAGCCTGAACTTGATGTACAATGCCGTCTGTAGAGACGCTCGTCACGATGAGGCGCGCCATGGAATACGATGCCAGTTACAAGGATCTGTTTTCGCACCCGGAGATGGTGGCTGACCTGCTGGCCGGCTTTGTAACCGAGCCGTGGGTGCAGGAGGTGGACTTCACGACCCTGGAGAAGGTGAGCGGCAGCTACGTCAGCGATGACCTGCGCACGCGCGAGGACGACCTGGTGTGGCGGGTGCGCCTGCGTGACGGCTGGCTGTATGTCTACTTGCTCTTGGAGTTCCAGTCCAGCGTGGACCCGTTCATGGCAGTGCGGGTGATGACCTACGTGGGCTTGCTGTATCAAGACCTGATCCGCCGCAGGGAGTTGGCGCCCGGTGGGCGGCTGCCGCCGGTGGCGCCGCTGGTGCTGTACAATGGCCTGCCGCGCTGGCAGGCGGCTGTAGACATTGCGGAGCTGGTCGCGGCGGGGCCTGGTGGGCTGGCCGCGTATCGGCCCCACTTGCGCTATTTGCTGATTGACGAAGGCGCGCTGCCGGAAGAGGCGCTGCCGCTCACGCGTAACCTGGTTGCCGCGCTGTTCCGCCTGGAACACAGTCGCCAGCCGGAGGACGTGCGCCGGGTCGTGGAACGTTTGATCGAGTGGCTGGCGGCGCC
>PHCA01000156.1 GCA_002842085.1 Chloroflexi bacterium HGW-Chloroflexi-1 | reverse complement strand
CGCAGTTTACGAAGCAATCTTGATTGCCGCAATCTCCTGCGCATGATAGAGATTGCTTTGCTTCGTACCTCGCAACCGCAAACAACGCTCCTCGCTGTGACAGCCCTTTGGTTGCGGCAGGAGCCGCGCGCTCGCTGTGGCCGGTCTCCTGACCGTGCCACCCGTGGCACGGTCAGGAGACCGGCCACAGCCACCCCAGATTATCGAGAGGATACGACCGGGGTACGTATTGCATAAAGTATGCTTTTTCGATCCGGGGGCCTTATTTTGACACCAGGTGGTTTGACAGGTATAATGTTGCTTCGGCGGTATCCAAGCCGTCGAAGCACTAAATCCTCAAGGAGCAAGATGATCGTGGGGCAGGAAGAAAGCACTCTCAACATCCCACCGCGGAAGGTTGTCAAGACCCTGGCTGTTGGCCAGCAGGTGGAGGGGCTCGTCAAGCAGGTGACCGATTTTGGGGCGTTCATTGACATCGGCGTCGGCCGCGACGGGCTGGTTCACGTCTCCGAGATGGCTGTGGGTCGGGTCACCAAACCTTCTGACATTGTCAAGCAGGGCGACAAGGTTCCGGTGTGGATCAAAGAACTGAACCGGGAGAAAAACCGGATCAGCCTCAGCATGATCGAACCGGGCAGCCTTACCGTGCGCGAGCTGGAAGAGGGCATGGTGGTCACCGGGAAAGTCACCCGTCTGGAGCGTTATGGCGCCTTTGTGGACATCGGCGTCGGGCGCGACGGCATGTTGCATGTCAAGGAGATGGGTCACGGCTACGTCGAGAAGCCTGAAGACGTGGTCAACATGGGTGACGAAATCCAGGTTCAAATTGTTGGGCTTGACCGGCGGCGTGGGCGCGTGGACCTCAGCATCAAGGCCCTGCTACCCGCTCCGGCGGAAGAGGCTGTAGCCCTCGCGCCGACAAGACCCGCGGCGGCTGAGGAAGCCGTTGTCGCAGTCGAAGACGACTTCGTCTCGCCGTTTGAGTTGGCTTTCCAGGAAGCAAAGCAGAGCGAGCGGGTCGAGAAACGGCGGGCACAACGCAAGAAGACGCGCGTCTGGGAATACGAGGATGAGGATGAGGACGACATCATCAGTCGCACCTTCGAGCATCATCGCCGGAGCAAGGGCGCGTAGCCCGCGCTGTTCCCGGAATCGCTGACATACTTGACAAGGTGACAAGGTGAGGGGGTGACAAGGTGAAAAAACCCCCACCTGACCCGGACGAGGCCGCTGCGCTTACGAGCCGGAACCAAAGCGGTGAAAGCCGATAGAGAAATCCTTGCACAGAAAGCAAGAATCTCATGGGTTAGGCCCTAACGGCGTGGATCGTGTGATCTACGCCGTTTTGTATGCATCTCTTGCTTCCTCCTGGGCGTACGCGCCCCGCCTATGCGCCCTCAGCCGCCTCGGATGACCAGGCGATGCTGATGTCGAAGGGCTCTGTCGGACTGCTCATCCGGGTCGGGTCGGGTGGGGCTGCTTCGGCCGAGAGGGCGGCCGCGAAGCAGGTGTCAGCCTCGGTCTGGCACAGCGGGCCGGCCGGCTGCACCTGGAGCAGAATCGTACGGCCGTCGCACCCCAGGCGGACCGCGGTGATCATCTGGAGCGGGCCGGTGGCCGCGCACCCTGCGCCGGTCCCGGGCGGCGAGTGATAGGTGGCCCAGCCGGTGGAGAGCGTGGTCGCCAGCGCTGCCCGGTCCATGTACGCCAGCGCCAGCACGGCGCCCGTGCCGGTGTCTTGCACGATCACCGGCGCGTGGCCGCTCGCATCCCACGCCACATCGTGGATCCCCTTCATGTGCCTGGTATCTCCTGGTAGCTATTGAAAGCCGGATTTGGGGCATCCGCTCAATTCTTCGGGGTATGCTGTGGCCGGTCTGTGACCTGATATCACTAACATTTGCCCCTCGCTCGGGCCGGTCTCTCGACCGGGCCTCGCTCCGACGGCCCGTTTTGGCTGCCCCGGCGAGGCTTCCGGTGGCTCGGTCAGGAGACCGGCCACAGCTCCCAGCTTATCGGAGAGGATACGCTGACCCAGTATACCGCAGCATGATCGATCCGGCCAGTTGCCGCGGTGGCCGGCGGAGAACGGGGTGGGTTGGCCCGGCCGCGACAGCGCCCGTCACCCGGCGAGTTGTCGCCTGGTGGCGGGCGCTGCGTTGAATATGATCGGGCGAGGAGGCGGGTTGCCCGCCCCCCCCGCGTCAAGCCTACCGCGTCAACAACGGCAGGAAGAGGCGGTTGCCCCGGTTGGGGCTGCTGGCGATCGGCCCGAGCCAGCTCCCTTTCGGCAGAACCTGGATCGCGTACCAGTAGATCGTCTGCGGGTCGACGGCGGGGTCCAGATACTCATAGTCGCCGATGCCGATCCCATGCGCCGGTATCGCCGCGTTGGTGATCTGCTTGTACGGCCCCTGGCCGGTTTCCGCCCGGTAGAGCAGGAAGCCGGTGACTTCGCCATCGGTTTGGATGGTCCAGCGCACGTGCACCGCTCCTTGCTCGGGCTCGAACGCGGCCTCGAACGTCAGCAGGTCCACTGCGGTGGGCACACCATAGCCGAAGTCTAGCGCCAGGTCCTGCGTGCCGCCGGTCGGCAGATTGGTGGTCAGAGATGGCGCGGAGGTGAGCACGTAGCCGGAGAAGCTCGTGGGCGCGGTGACCGTGTAGCTGCCCGGCGCCAGGTCGATCCTGTAGTAGCCGCTGATGGAGGTGGTCACGGTGATGTCCACGCTGTTCCCCAGCACGTCCAGCCCGGTGATGTGCAACGGCACGTTGGCGACCCCGTAGACCTCGCCCCCCTCTTGCGTCCCATTGCCGTTCGTGTCGGCCCAGGTGCGATCGCCGAGTTGGACGTAGAGCAGCACGCGGGCGGTGTCGGTGGCGCTGACCGGGCCACCAGAGCGTGGCGTGCCAGTGGCCGTGGCGCTGTTGGTGAAGTCCGCGGTCACGTTGGCGAGCGTGCAGGTGTAGCTCGCATGTGCGCCGATCGCCAGGGCGCCGATGGTCCGGGCGCAGTCGGAGGCCTGGACATCAGCCACGGTCACGTTGGCCAGGTCCACGTCGCCGGTGTTGTTGACGGTGATGGTGAAGGTGACCGCATCGCCGCTGTGGATCACCTGCGCGTCCGGCGTCTTGGCGATGGCGATGGCCGGGTGATCGACGACGGTCGATGCCGTGGCGGTGTTGTTGCCGGTGTTCGGGTCGGTCTGGTCGCCGCTCACGACCGCGCTGTTGGATAGCGGACCGGCCGTGCCGGCGTTCACGGTGACCACGATGGTGATCGTGGCGCTATTGCCGTCGGCCAGGTTCCCCAAGTTGCACACAACGGCGCCGGTCCCCCCGCACCCCGTCCCCTGGCTCGGCGTGGCAGAGACCAGGGTCACGCCGCCGGGCAGCGTGTCGGTCACGGTGACGCCGGTGGCATTGGATGGGCCGTTGTTGGTGACGGTCAGGGTGTAGGTCAGTGTCTTGCCGGCGGCCACCGGGTCGGGTGCGTCGGTCTTGGTAATGGCCAGATCGGCGATGACCACGCTGTCGGTGTCGGAAGCCGTGTTGTTGGCCGGGGTGGGGTCGGCGCCGTGCGTGCCGTCGTCGGCGGCCTGGGCGGTGTTGGTCACGGCGTTCAGTCCGACCGGGACGGGGTCCGCCAGCGTCAGGGCGAAGTGGATGCTGGCGCTGCCGCCGGCCGCCAGGCTGCCCACGCTGTAGGTGCAGACGCCGCCGGGGTTGCCGTCGGGGACGCAGCTCCAGTCGGGGTCGCTGGCGCCGGGGTCGAAGGTCATGTTGGCCGGCACGGTGTCGGTGACGACCACGCCGGTGGCATCCCGCCCGCCAACGTTGCGCACCGTCAAGGTGTAGACGGCGGTCTGACCCGGCGCCAGGCCGGCCAGGCCATCGCTCTTGACCAGGCTGATGTCCGGCGCGGTCACAGTCAGGTTGGCGCTGCCGCTGACGTCTGGTTCGTCCCGTTCGCCGCTGGCTGTGCCGGGCAGGGTGGTGGCCTGGGTCACGGTCGCGATGTTGTCGAGGACCTCGCCGGCGGTCACGTTTGTCGTCAGGGTGGCGGCGAAGGTGAAGGTGCGCGCTGCGCCGGCCGGGATCGAGCCGCCGGTGTAGCGCACGATCGTGTTGGGCGACGATGAGATGGTTGCGAAGGTGAAGCCGGCCGGGGTCGTCCCCTGCGTGATGGCGGTGAACTTTGCCTGAGACAACGGGTCTTCCACGATTACCTCAAACGCGTCCGAAGTGCCGGTGTTGGTCACCACCAGGGTGATCAGCACGGTGTCGTTGGCCGCGGCCTGAGACGGCGTGAAGCTTTTGGCTATCACCATCTGCGGTTCCACGACGACAGTGGTGATGGGATTCGAGGGGATCACCGGGCCTGTGGCTACCTGCAAGGTGGCGCTATTCGACAGGCTGGTCTGGCCGGGCGGGTTCGTGCCGACGTTGCCGACCACGTCCAGCACCACCGCGCGCAGGCGAATGATGAAGCTGTTGTTCGTCGTGACGTTGTCGTCCGTCACCGTGATCGTGCCGAAGTCAAGGGTGACGTCATCGCCGCTGCCACCGGGAGCGGTAATGGTCGGCGCGGGCACGCTGCCGTCGAAGCCAGTCGTGTCCACGCTGGCCGAGCCACTCACGTAGGCCAGGCCAGCCGGCAGATCGTCCACCACTCGCAACGATGGCGTAGTGCCTTCAGGCAGGGTGATCGTCAGGGCGTAGGTGATCACCTCGCCGATGGTCACGTTCGGGTCGGCCGTATGCGCAGCGGAGGTCGCCTGCAGCGCCTTGCTGAGGGTCGGGCTGCTGACGGTCAGGCTGGCGCTCGTTTGCAGCTCGTAGTCATTCAGCCCGCCACCGTTCAACAAGCCGTCGCCGGCGGTCCGCTCGTCCGTCACCGTCCCATCCAGTGAGCTCCAGGTCAGATCGCCGGGATTGGTGATGATCTGGCCAGGGCTGACGGTCGTGTCCAGCTCCGCCTGGAGGGTGATCGTGATGCGGGCGGTGAGTGGCAGATCAAAGGCGCCATCGGCGCTGTTGGGTACCCGCAGGACGCCGCCCACAATCTGACTGGAAGGCGCAGTAGTACCGCTGGCCGTGATGTCGGTGACCGTGGCATTGGTCAGGCCGGACGGCAGGGTGTCGCTGAAGACCGCGTCATAGGCCGCGACGTGACTGCTCGCCGCGTGGGCGATGACGATCTGGTACGTGACCAGACCCCCCGCATCAGGGGGCGTGGGCGGTGTCCGGATCGTCTTGCTCAAAGCCAGCACCGCGAACCGACGCCAGGTTGGTCAGGGTCGTGCCGTCCTGGTTGCCGATCACGTTGAGCACCACGGCGGTGAGGCGCACCAGGAACTTGTCGTTGGCCGGATCGTTGTCCGCGGTGGTGGTGGTGTCGCCGAAGGTCAGGGTCAGGTCGCCGCCACTGCCGCCGGGGGCGGTGACGGTCGGGGTTGGCAGGGCGCCACCGAAATCCGCAGTCAGTAACCCGCCGCTGCCGGCCGTGGTCGTGATGGTCTGGTGGCTGACGTAGGCCAGGCCCACGG
This sequence comes from Chloroflexi bacterium HGW-Chloroflexi-1, assembly GCA_002842085.1. GTDB lineage: Bacteria > Chloroflexota > Anaerolineae > CG2-30-64-16 > CG2-30-64-16 > CG2-30-64-16. The sequence continues at coordinate 8,460 of PHCA01000156.1, read as the reverse complement.
GCAGGTCGTCGAACACGACCAGGTCCTGTGTGACACCCTCGGGCAGGGTGACGACTATGTCGTAGGTGACCTGCTCGCCGATGGTGTATTGCGCCGGCGTTGGGGTCAGCTTGTCGATCGTGGGGGTTACCAGGGTGACATCGACCGTGCTGGCGCCCACGTAGTCGTTCAATCCGCCGGCGCCGTCGGAGCCGTCGCGCTCGCCGGTTTCTGTGCCGCTGCCGGTGGGCGTGCTGGAGCCGGTGGCGTTGCTGGTGGTGCCGTTGGGGCCGGGCAGACTGCTGTAGGCCAGCGAGGCCGTGTTAGGGATGATCTGGCCGGCCGGCGCGGTGGCGACTACCTGGGCGGTGACGATGACGGTGACCGTCTTGACCGCGCCCGGGATGTCGGTGATCGGCGGCAGGTTGTCGACGCTCACGCGCACGACGCCGCCCACGCCCAAGGTGGAGGTATCCGTAGCCGTCGAACCGCTGGGCGTCGTCACGACCACGCTTTGCAGGCTCAGGTTGCTGTTGAGGGTGTCGATCAGCGCCACGTCGAAGGCGGTGGCGCGGTTGACGCCGCTGGAGGTATTGGTAATGGTCAGGGTATAGACGAGCGGGTCGCCGGCGTCGCTCGGGACGGTAGTGACGGCTTTGGTCAGGGTCAGGTTGGGTTCGGCGATGATAATGTCGATATTGTTGGAGGCCGGGGTGATTTCCGTCCCATCGATGCGCAAGGTAAAGGTATTGCCGCGAGTGATGCCGCCCTGATTGCCGGAGATATTCAAGACCAGCGCATTGAACTCGACGACGACGAATTCCTGGTCAGCGTCGTTATCGGTATTGACCAAGTCGCTAAATTTGAAATAAGGATCGACGCCGCTGGCGTAGGTGTCGCTGTTAGTGGTTGGGTTGTCGGAAACCGCGTCATTGGGCAGGACGAAAGAGGGGGTGATGCCGGCGATGGTGGTTTCGTTGCCGCTGACGACAGGCAGGGAGAGGATCAGAGGATTGGTGGAAACCATGCAGGTCGCTCCGCCGTTGCAGACGAAAGCCAGATTAGCCGTGCCATCGTTCAGGAATTGCAGGCCGGCCGGCAGGTAATCGTGCAGCATGGCGTTGATGGCTGTGCCTTCCGGCCACTGGATTTGCAGGCGATAACGCACGATCTCGCCGATGACCAGGCGCTCGGTGCCGCTCTGCGGATCGGTGCTGGCTTCGGAAGTGGCAACGATGGACTTGACCGGCGTGGCGTTGACCGCGACCGTTGCCTGGTCCTGGGTGCGGTAGTCGTCCAGGGCGCCAGACCCCAACAGGCCGTCTTCGCCGGTGCGCTCGTCGGAGGCGGTGTTGTACGGTGAGCGGTCGCTGATTGCACCGGATAGGGAGGTCCAGCGCGTCTCGGCGGTGTTGGTGATGGTCTGGCCGGGAGAGACAGAACTATCCAGCGTGGCCTGGAAGGTGATGTCGCAGGACTGGCCTGGCTCGAACTGTCCGCCGCTGGCGGTGAGGGTCGGCGCGCCGGCAGCGTTTGGCCGGCGCCGGCCGGGTTGCTCAGGGTGACGGTAAAGGTGATCGTATCGGCGGCATCGCCGGAAGTGGGGGCCGCGGTTTTGGCGGTGTTGACGGTCGGTTCGATAACGGTCACGCTGGGTGCGGAGACGGCCGGCAGACTGTTGCCCGCCCAGGAGAAGACGGCGGAGTTGTTCAACTGCATGCCGGCCTGGTTGCTGGCAATGTTCAACACCACGGCGCGGTAGGTTAGTGTGATAGTTTCGGGAGTGGCATTGTTTGTATCGCTGTTGGTGACCGTGCCAAAATCGAAGGTCACCACCTGCCCGCCGGAGGAGATGCCGGGGGTGGTACTGCCGGTAATGGAGAGGGAGGGAGAGAGAACTGGCGGATTCGCCGGGTCTAAATCCACGAAGGCCAGGCCGGAATCAAGCGTATCCACCAGTATGGCATTTGGCGTAACGCCTTCGGGGATGGTCAGGGTGACCTGGTAGGTGACCAGTTCGCCAATAACCGCCTGATCGTCGGCGTTGGCAGCGTTGCTGATCTCGGTAGAAATCAAGGATTTCGAGGCCAAGACATTTTGCACAGTCACTTGGGCGGTGTCGGTCCGGCCGCCGGGGATGAAATTGTCACCGCCTTCGTGATTAGTGAAATTCAAGAGGGTGGCGGTGTTAGTCAGGACTTGCGCGGGTGCGACGGAGTCGTCCAGCGTGACCAGGTAAGTAACGACGGCGATGTTGCGCCCGTTGTCGATGACATTGTTATTGCTGTCTTGGCCCGGGTCGAGCGCACCGGGAGGAGAGGGAGTGGGGCCGGGATCCACCAGTTCGATGCCGTTGCCGAAGAGTCCGCCGCCGAGGTCAGTCGTAGCGAAATCCGCACCCGTTCCATCGGTGACGCACAACAACGAGCCAGGGACAAGCGTCACGCCCGGGGGCAGGCTGTCCCTGACCTGCACATCGTAAGCGTAGTAATGGCCAATGTTCTCGAGGACAATCGCCATCATCACCGTGTCGCCGGCATCCACGTTGCTCAGGTTGCTGTTCACCGGACTGGCTGCCAGGCCGGAGGATGTCACCGTGCCACCACCCAGACGCCCGGCGCAGGAACCGGTGGTACCGTCAAAGGGCACGGGGCCGACGGTAGAGGGACTGAAGACGCCGGTAGGGTTATTCGTCCACACCACGCCTTTGGAGTGAATCGCTACGACCGGCTCGTCCAACTGGATTTGAATGATGCCAGTACAGTCTTCCGCCGCAAAGTTCGTGGAGCCTTCGTGGAACGTCCCCTGATTGGTCAGATACAAGCCATCTGCGAAGGGGTCATTGCTAACGGTGACGGTGAAGAGCAGGTCAATCACTGAGGGCGGGGCGTTGTCAGAGTCGTAATCGCCATACGTCCAGCGCACCCAGTTGCCGGGCCCATCGGTGTCCAAGGTTGGAGAGACTGCGCTGGGCAGGGAATGATAGTCATCGTCGGGGCCGAGGCAGGAATTTCCGGCCGTGGGAATGCCGCAAACCGTGTTGGAAAAGGCGGTCACTTCGGCGGCGTGGAAGACCGGCAGGGGCAGGTAATCGGTAAAGGTCACATTTTCGAAGTCGCTGGTGGGCATGGTGTGCGTAAGTCGATAGGTGACGGTATCGCCCGGCTTGATGTGCACCGGCGTGGGGAAGGAAGTGTTGCCGTCGATGGCGTAGATAGACTTGTCAAACGTACCATAAGGGACCCACACCCACTCGTATGATGTGTCGCTTTCGCTCTGGCCGGTGGGCGTGGAGGCGTTGCTGGTGGAGAGCAGGTTCCCGTTGACCGTGACGTTGTTATCCAATCTATCGCCCTGGTCCACGCTGGTGTCCATGCTGGGATAGTCGTCGGTGAAGTTTTCCTGAACCACGGTGCGGTAAACGATCCTTCCTGTGGTGGGGCCGTTGTTGTAAGCGCCGCAGTTGGGGTCGCTCCCGCCGGCGCCGTCGGTTGGCACGCATCCGCCGATCAGGCGGCCATCTTGTCCGCGCGTGATGATTTCATCCGAAACACGGAAAGTGAGGGTGGTGGCGCCATTGTTCACCGCCGGATCGTCGCCCTTGCATTCTGGGCCGGGGCCGCCGGTGTAGTTGCAGATGACATCATAGTTGGCGGAGGCAAATCCCGTGCCCGCCAGGGTGTAGGTGTTGCCATTCACCTGCAAAGTGGGCGTAAAGGACGAATCAACGTGTTGGCCGTCGGAGATGGTATCGGTCACCACCACACTCTTGAAGGCAAAGAAATCAGAGACCTGGAAATCATGGGTATATGTCACCACCTGGTGTGGCACGATATAGCCGCCCTCCCCCACGTCGCTAGTCTTTTGGATGGCGATGGATTTATCGGTCAGGATATGCTCACAGCCGGCCGGGTCAGCGGAGGCGTTATCAGTGGCGCCGCTGTCGCGCGGGTCGAGCGGATCCCAATCGCCCAGGGCGGAGGCGTCGTTGCAGGAGGTGACGTCATCGCCGCTTACGGGGTTGATCACCGAGGCGCTGTTCGCATCGCGCAGGGGGATGTAGTACTCGAATGTAACCGTTGCGTCGGTATCGCCAGCGCCGCCGGTGACCGAGGCGAAGGTGCAGGTTAACGTGCCGCCGGGCGTGGAGGTCGAAGGCAGGGTACAGGTTGCTCCCGGATTTGTGCTAATCAAACTGGTGAACTGCATGTTATTCGGCAGGTTGTCGGTCACGTCCAGGTTGGCGACCGTCTGCCCGAGGGCGATGTCAATAGCAATAGTGTACTGGCGCGGGAAATTGGGACCGGTGGCGGTCTCGTCTTCCGGGCCGTGATAGATTTTTCTCAGGGTAATCAGGCTGGGAGTGACGGTCTCAGAGACAATGTCCCCTTGAATCGGCGGGTCGGTTGCCGGATTATCGAGCGGGTCGGCGCCGAACATGAAGCCGCTGCGCGCCTGGATGGGCAACGCCACGCCCAGGTCTGCGTAGTTGCTCAAGTTCGTGTTGACCGTTACCGGGGCTGGCGGCTGGTCGGGGACAAACGAACCAAACGGCAGGGTGATGACCACCAACTGCCAGACGAAGGGGCTGAAGAGTCCCACAGGCTGGGCCGGGCAGGTGATAGTTTGGCCGGTGAGCGGGTGGGTGACGTTGCCCCCGGCCGGACAATCCAAGACGTTGGTGGTCACCGGCGCGCCCAGGTAATTGGCGCTGACAAAGGAAATGCCGTCGTCATGCGCGGGCGGATTCTGCCCGTCCGCGCCGCTGAACGGCAGGAACACGTCAATGTAGGGACCGTAGCCGGTATCGGGTCCCGTGTTATCGAAAGTGACGGTGAACGTGGACGGCTCGTGGTCGGGAGGGAACACGAGCGGCTCGCCGATGAAAGGCGACGGCGGGACGTCGAGCGTCACGCCCGGCACGGGCGCAGCCAGCGCGGCGCCGGGCAGCAGGACGCTCAGTCCCAGGAGCAGGACGACCGCCAACCCCAGGCCGCGAAACCGCGTTGGACGTCTGCCCTCGGCGCCACCCTGGCTTCGGTTTGCCATCGCAGGCCGGGGTCCAAAACGTCGCGTATGACTTTGAAACCGCATGTGTCGCATCTTCTTCACCTTTCCTTGCCTTTACACCGGGCTTGCAGCACAAAAGGGGAGCAATCAGGCCTCGCTAAGAATGTCTATTACTACGTGACGTGCAAGTGCTCGCGAAGTTATGCCTGAGCGCCCAGTTGCGCTGTCTCCTGGGAATGCGCGTGTGAATCGCAACGTATCCTCTCAGTTTTTCGGAGTCTGCTGCGGCCGGTCTGTGACCGAGCCACGGTGGTATCCTCTCAATAATTTGGGGTGGCTGTGGCCGGTCTCCTGACCGTGCCACGGGTGGCACGGTCAGGAGACCGGCCACAGCGAGCACGCCCCGAACTATCGAGAAGATCCGCCTTTCATTCTCGCTTACGGCTTGCGAGCTTGCGCGCATGTGCCAACGCGCCATCTGATCTCCCGCCAGCAGATGCGGGCAGGCGCACCCTGGATACTAAAGCACATCCGTCTGGATAAGCAATGGTACTTTCGGCCTATGCGCGCGCGGCGTCGGGGGGACGGTCACCCTGCCGCCCCGTTGAGCGCGACCAGGCGGAGGTGAACCACCTCCGCCTGGCAAACTGGCAGGGTCTGGGGGTGGTCGATGGGGGAGCAGACGCAGGAGGCCACCCAGGGTAGACTGGGTGGCCTCCTGTATCCAGGGGATGGGAAGAAGGCGTTCAAGAGAAATCGTCTCGACAGCCTTCGGTGGACCTCTCCGATTTCCTCAAGTGTCCAGCGTGACGATCACTTCACTTCCGGCGGGGATGCCGTTGCTGTTGAGCGGCACCGCGATGACCCCTTCCGAGCGGACCAGGACGTAGATCAGGTTGGATTTGCCGAAGACCGGCACGGCCCAGGTCTGGCCGGCGCGCTCCTCCAGCCGGACGCGCACGAAGTCCGCGCGGCCGCTGGCAGCCGGGATGTTGCGCGCCAGTCGGGCCGGCACGGTGTGGGCGCGGCGCAAATGGGCGCCCAGCAACAAGCGAATCGTTGGGGTCGCGAACTGTTGGAAGATGTTGATGCAGGAAACCGGGTTGCCGGGCAGTCCGAAGGCCGGCTTGCCGTTGCACATGGCCAGGATCGTCGGTTTGCCCGGCCGGATCGCCACGCCGTGCACCAGCACGCCGGGCTTGCCGAGCTGATCGATGGCGTTGGCGGTCAGGTCGCGGTAGCTCACCGAGCTGCCGGCGGTGATCACCACCATGTCGGCCTGCTCCCAGGCGGTCCGCACCGCGGCGTTCAACGCGGCCTGCTGATCCGGCGCGATGGGATAGGTCAGCGGGATGCCGCCAGCCCGGTGCACGAGCCCGGCCAGGGTGTAGCTGTTGATGTCGCGCACCTGGCCCGGGCCCGGCTCCTGGTCCGGGGGCACCACTTCGTCCCCCTGGCTGACGATGGCGACCCGCGGCGGCCGCGCGACCTGCACCGTCGTGATGCCCACGGCCAGCAGGCCGCCCAGGTCCTGGGGTCGGAGCGTGTGGCCGGCGGGCAGGATCTGCTCCAGCGCGTCGATCACCGCGCACGGCTCGGCCGTCACCGCGGGCGCGAAGTGGCCCAGGAAGATCTCCCAGGCCTCTTTGGCAGTGCGTAGCTTGAGGAATTCGGGCATGGTAGACTCAACACACCTCTTTGGACAATCAACTTCCGATCCGCCAATGGCGTGAGGCGGGTGTTTCACGCCGTCTATGGAGTAGCCTTCGTCTGCTCCAGAACCTTCTCCCTTAACCACTTGTTGATGAGCGTCTTGGACGGTATTCGCTTCGCTTTGGCAATTACGGTTAGTCTTTCCGCCACGTCTTCGTCAAGGGCAAAGAGGTGAGTCCTTCTTTGGATGTCAATGTCGAAATGAACTTCAGGCATGTCATCCCAATATTCACCCATATCGTGGGTGTCGAAGAACTCGACTAATTTGTCAAGCGAACTTAATTTGGGCATAGGTCTCGACTTACTTTTTGCCATATTGTCTCCGCTCCTTCGCTTCCATATCTCTGGCACTCAAAATCAATGCTTCTCTAGTCTGCTTGTAGATGAACAAGACGGCCAGGTATCTTCCTGCGTCCGTCTGCCCCAATGCCAGATATACATCCTCACCTTTTCTATCTCCCTTCTCGACGAAGCGAATCTTTGGCTTGCTATTGATTGTTTCTTCGACTTCATAGGTCTCGACCTGATGTTTGGAAGCGAGTTTGTCTATCACGTCTCTGAGCCAAAGGATTCCTTCGATTCTCATCTAATCTCCTTCGTCGCCGTGCATGCGTGATGGCGCGAAACGTACTGCATACTGCGTACTGCGTACTGCTCACTGGTTGCGGCAAGAGGCCGCGCATGCAAATCGCCAATCGCCAATCGCAGATCGCCAGTCGCCAATCGCAGATCGCAAATCCGCAATCCGTCGTTATCGGCTCGCGACGATGATGCCCATGATCCCCGCTACGCCGATAATGGCAACGATCAGCAGGACGACGGCGACCAGCAGCGGCAACAGCACGGCCAGGATCGCCCGCTCGATCGACAGCTTCTGGCTGACCGCGGTGGCCTTGACGTAGATGATCGCGCCCCACAAGAAGGCGATGAACCCGATCACACCGCCCACGAAAGGCGCCCGGTCGAAGATGTTCAGCAGATGCGGCACGGCGAACAGTGACGTGACGCCAAAGAACTCCGCCAGGCCCGCGCGGCCGCCCAGCAATCTGGCCGCCAGCATCACCCAGATGCCGTAACCGAGCCAGGCGCCCAGGGTTGCCGCCGCCAGCGGGAAGCCCGCGCCGCCGAACGGGGTGGAGAGCCACTTGCCTACCGCTTCCAGGACGGCGCTCAGCGGCCGGGGCAAGATCGTCGGCAGTTGCGCGATTTCGCTCCCGATCTGGGCGCCAAGTTGGAAGCTCTGGCGGACCTGCGCCAGGATCTGCTCCCGGACGTCACTGGGGATGCCCTGCATGAACGGGATCGCCTGCGCCAGTCCCTGCTCGAATCCGGCCGTGGCATCGGCGATCTCGGTCGCGGTGTCCCCGCGCAGCCCGTGGACCGTGTCGATGACCAGGGTCGGCAGCCCGACGATCAGCGCCAGCGCGACGATCAGCAGGAAGCCGCGAAAGAACACGTCCCCGCGCGCTCGGAAGGCGGTGAAGGTCTCGGTGTCCAGGGTCAGCGCGCCGCGTGCGATGCGAATCCAATCAGACATGGCTCACCTCCCTACGATGGCCGCGATGACGGCCCCGCCCAGACCGGCAACCAGGAGCCAGCAGAGCAGATAGACGGCGAACGGCAGGATCGTGGCCCAGAAAGTCCGGCCCCACGACAATCCGTGCGCGCTGCGCAACGCCTTGTAGCGGCAGATCAACTGCCAGGTGCTCAGCACACCGCCAATGGTCAGGAATGGGATGAAGCCCAGCCCGCGCAGCA
>PHCA01000155.1 GCA_002842085.1 Chloroflexi bacterium HGW-Chloroflexi-1 | reverse complement strand
GAGTCAGATAAAGATTCGTAGGGGCAGTGCCTTGCGCCTGCCCTGGGCGACCGCAAGGGATCGCCCCTACCACGAAACATTATCTGAACTTCTATAGAAAGGCCAGCATTTCAGCCGATTCACGGTCTGATTGCGCAAATCCCACTCAACGGAACCAGTGCCGGCTGCCCACCGACCGGCAATTCACGGGGCAACGGCGCGAGGCGTACATGAACGCGTGAATTTGACATCTCCGCAAAAGTCGTTATAATGCCGCTATCATACGAAAGGTTGAGCAACTCGTGTCACATTCGCTATTGGTTAAGTGCTCCAAGTCGAAGAAGCTTTCCCTGGCCTGCAGGGACGGCGATTTGTGCTTGGGATAACCGTAGCGACGAACCCAGATACAGGCGCCCTGCCAGGCCAGACGAGCCAGGCAGGGCTTTTTGTTTGCCGGAAACCGGCACAAGGCCCACCGCCTCAGGCGGACCGCACACTCTAACGGTGAAAATTACGATGGCTGATCAAATTCAACTCATCAAGCGCGCTAAGGACCGAGAATTAAATAACTTACGGCAGAATCCTGCCTTTTTACGAGGCAGGTCGGTAAGTTATTTAGTCCTTAGCCCTAAGAAGCAGGTCATCAGCTTGCCAGACTGGAGGTCTGGATAGGCCGTTAGCGCGCACCCTGAAACGCGGCACAGCCCCTTCCCTCCACCAGTCTGGCGGGAAGGGGCTTTTGTTTTGCAAACTTTGCGTTGAAAGATTTGCGCAGATGATGCAAATGTCGTGGGTAATACTATACAGCTCATCAAAAGGAGTATATCATGTCGTACGAAACACTCTGTCCCGAATGCGAAGGAACCGTCACCCTGAACGACCCGATAGAAGGCGAGATCGTGCCCTGCGCTTACTGCGGCGTCGATCTGGAGGTCGTCTCGCTCAACCCGTTGCAACTGGAGCTGGCGCCTGAAGAGGCGGAGGATTGGGGCGAATGACACGCGTTGCCGTCCTCGTCTCCCGCATCCGGGTTGAGGAGAAACTGCTGCTCACCGCGCTCGAAGCGTCCGGCGCCGAAGTCCAGGTAATCAACGACGGCGAACTGGTGCTGCCCGTCGGTGACGGCCTGGTCGGCGCTGGCCCAGTCGGGGTCGTTTCCGCCCGGAACGGGCGCCCGCCCCTGGCCGCCGACGTGTTCCTGGAGCGGTCCGTCAGCACTGCCCGCGGCCTCTACGCCCTGCGCATCCTGGAGAGCTATGGCCTGCCGACGGTCAACCGTTACGCCACCGCCGCCACCTGCGCCGACAAACTGCTCACCACAGCGGCTGTTGCCGAAGCGGGCCTGCCCCAACCCCGCACCAGCATCGCCTTCACCCCCGAATCCGCCCTCACCGCCATCGAAGAACTCGGTTACCCGGTCGTGCTCAAGCCCGTCGTCGGCTCGTGGGGCCGGCTGCTGGCCCGGATCAACGACCGGGACGCGGCCGAGGCGATCCTGGAACACAAGGCGGTGCTGGGCTCCTATCAGCACAGCATCTTCTATATTCAAGCATTCATCCCCAAACCGGGCCGCGACATCCGCGCCTTCGTGATCGGGGACGAGACGATCTGCGCCATCTACCGGGTGTCGTCCCACTGGATCACCAACACGGCCCGCGGCGGCCAGGCCAGCAACTGCCCGGTGACACCGGAGATCGATGGTCTGTGCCGCCGCGCGGCGAACGCAGTGGGCGGCGGCGTGCTGGCCATCGACCTGCTGGAGGATCCCGAACGCGGGCTGCTGATCAACGAGGTCAACCACACCATGGAGTTCCGCAACAGCATCCAGACGACCGGGGTGGACATTCCGGCCAGGGTGGTGCGGTATGTGATGGCTGTGGCGCGTCGGAGAGAAAAGGTATCAGGTATTGGGTATTGGAGCTCGCCGGCAAGCCAATCCCCAATCCCCAATCCCCAATACCCCATCGCGGAGCACGCCCCATGACCGCGCGCCTCCGTGTTTCCATCGTGGGTGGCTCCGGCTACGGCGGCGGCGAGCTGCTGCGGCTCCTGCTCGGCCACCCGAACGTCGAGATCAGCCAGGTCACATCCGAGTCGCAGACGGGCCACTACGCGCACAGCGTCCACCCCAACCTACGCCCGTCGGGCGGCCGCCAGCCGATCCGCTTCACCTCGCTGAGCGAGCTGAAACCGTGCGACGTGCTCTTCCTGGCCATGCCGCACGGTCAGGCCCAACGCCGGATCGACCGCTTCGCCAGCCTGGCCGGATATATCGTGGACCTGTCCGCCGACTTCCGGCTGCATGACCTCGGCCTGTACCAGCGCTACTACGGCGAGCCGCACGCCGCGCCCGGCTGGGTCGAACGCTTTGCCTACGGCCTGCCCGAGGTGAACCGCGCGGCGATTCGGGCCAGCCGGTACGTCAGCGGCGTGGGCTGCAACGCCACCGCCGCCAACCTGGCCCTGTTGCCCCTGGCCCGCGCCGGTCTACTACTGCCCGACCGGCCGGTGATCGTCGACGTGAAGGCCGGCTCCTCGGAGGGGGGCGCGTCCCCCAGCGCCGCCTCGCACCATCCCGAGCGCTCCGGCGCCGTGCGCTCCTTTGCCCCCACCGGCCACCGCCACGAGGCAGAGGTCGCGCAGACCCTGGGCCGCGACGACGTCTACCTCTCAGTGACCTCCATCGAGCTGGTGCGCGGGGTCCTCGCCACGGCCCACGCCTGGGTCGCACCCGGTTTGACCGACCAGGACCTCTGGCGCGCGTACCGGGCGACCTACGCCGCGGAGCCGTTCGTGCGCATCGTCCATGAGCGGAGCGGCATCTACCGCCACCCCGAGCCGAAACTGCTGATCGGGACCAACCTGGCTGACGTCGGCTGGCAGATGGACCCGGCCACGGGGCGGGTCGTGGCGCTGGCCGCGCTGGATAACCTGGGCAAAGGCGCGGCCGGCGCCGCGGTCCAGTGCATGAACATCATGCTCGGGCTGGAAGAAACGGCCGGGTTGGGGTTCATGGGGTTGCATCCGGTGTGAACGAATTTCGGATTTTTGATTTCGGATTGCGGATTGACTGTGCTTCCGCGACGTCCTCTCGTAGTCCGCAATCTCCAATCCGAAATCCGCAATGGAGGAATCATGCATCCTCTCGTAGTGAAAGTGGGCGGCGCGGCGGGCGTCGATAGCAATGCGGTGTGTGCGGATGTCGCCGCGCTGGCCGCGGAGGGCCGGCCGGTGGTGCTGGTCCACGGCGCCTCGGCCACAGCAGATGCGCTGGCGACGCGGGTCGGGCTGCCGGTGCGCCAGTTGGTCTCCCCGTCCGGGCACGTCAGCCGCTACACCGACCCGGAGACGTTGGAGATCTACGTGGCCGCGGCGGCCGGGCAGGTCAACAAACGGCTGGTCGCCTGCCTGCAAGGCCTGGGCTGCAACGCCATCGGGCTTTCGGGCGTAGACGGCCGGCTGCTGGTAGCGCGGCGCAAGACCGCCGTGCGCGCGGTGGAGAACGGCCGCCAGCGCGTGGTCCGGGACGACTACACCGGCCAACTGGAAACTGCTAACAGCCAGCTCCTCCACATGTTGCTGGCCGCGGGCTACACCCCGGTGATCGCGCCGCTGGCGCTGGGCGCCGAAAGCGAGCGGCTGAACGTGGACGGCGACCGGGCCGCGGCGCTGCTCGCCGGCGTGCTGGGCGCGCAATCGCTGATGATCCTGAGCAACGTGCCCGGGCTGCTGGCCGCTTACCCGGACGAGAGCAGCCTGGTTCACTACGTGGCCGCAGCCAGCCTGGACTGGGCCGAATCGCTGGCGCAGGGCCGGATGAAGAAGAAACTGCTGGCGGTCCGCGAGGCGCTGGCGGCCGGCGTGCCCCAGGTCATCCTGGGCGACTCGCGACGGGCCAACCCGCTCCGGGCCGCGTTGGCGGGGGAAGGCACGGTCTTGGGGGACCAGGTACCAGGTATTGGGTATTTGGTATTGGACAGTATGGTTTTTGCATCGGAGGCACTCGTTCCATGACCGCACCCAATCTCCAATTCCTAATACCCAATACCCAATACCCGATACCGAATACCGAATACCCAATACCCAATACCTCATCCGCCATCATCGCCGCCGAATCCGCCCACACCTCCGGCGTCTATCCCAAAAGGCCGCTGGCGATCGTGCGCGGCCAGGGCGCCTATGTTTGGGATGCCGACGGGCGGGAGTACATCGACTGCGTCGGCGGCCAGGGCGCGGCCAATCTGGGCCACGCGCACCCGGCGATCATCCAGACGATCAGCGCACAGGCGGCCCGGCTGATCTCCTGCCCCGAGATCTTCTACAACGACCAACGCGCCCGCCTGCTGGCGAAGCTGATCGAAGTCGCACCGGCCGGGCTGGAACGGGCCTTCCTCTGCAATTCAGGCGCCGAGGCGGTGGAAGCCGCGATCAAGTTCGCCCGGCTGAGCACGGGCCGCCCGGGGGTCGTCGCGGCGATGCGCGGCTTCCATGGCCGCACGATGGGCGCGCTCTCCGCGACCTGGTCGCCCCAGTACCGGGGGCCGTTCGAGCCGCTGGTACCCGGCTTCAGCCATGTGCCGTTCAACGACCTGACCGCGCTCGAGGGGGCGGTCACCGGTGACACCGCGGCCGTCCTGTTGGAGGTCGTGCAGGGGGAAGGCGGCGTGCACCCGGCGCAAGCGGAATTTTTGCATGGGGCGCAGGCGCTCTGCCGGGAGCGCGGCGCGCTGCTGATCCTGGACGAGATCCAGACCGGCTACGGCCGCACCGGGAAGTTCTTCGCCAGCCAGCACTTCGGGATCGAGCCGGACCTGATGACCGTGGCGAAGTCGATGGCGGGCGGGCTGCCCATGGGCGCCTGTCTGATCGGACCGCGCGTCGGCGCGTTGCCTCCGATGGTCCATGGCAGCACCTTCGGCGGCAACCCGTTGGCCTGCGCCGCCGCGATCGCGACGCTGGACGCGATGCGCGGTCACGTGCCAGGCACTTTCCGAAGTGCCTGGCACGTCACAGAAGCTCTGCCCGACCGCGCCGCTCGCCTCGGCAGCCACCTGATGGCGCGCCTGGCTGCCATCCAATCGCCGCTGATCCGCGAAGTGCGCGGGCTGGGGCTGCTCGTCGGCGTGGACCTGCGCGTCAAGGTCACGCCCATTCTGCAAAAGCTGCAAACCTTGGGCATCCTCGCCCTGCCGGCCGGCTCCACCGTCCTTCGCCTTCTCCCGCCGTTGGTGATCGAAGAGGGAGATCTGGAGCGGGTGGTGGATGCGGTAGAAACGGTGCTCGCGCCAGGTAAGTAGTGAGTGGTAGATTGGTAGACTGGTAGATTGGTAGGTTGGTAGATTGGTGCATTGGTAGGATGGACATGCGTTCTGTACGCATACGTCCCAATCACCAATCTACCAACTCCCCTGGAGGATTCATGTCCCTGGACAATTACGCCATCATCGAGTCGACGCTGCGAGAGGGCGAGCAGTTCATCAACGCCGACTTCAACCGCGAGCAGAAGATCCGCATCGCACAGGCTCTGGATGAATTCGGCGTCGAGTACCTGGAGCTGACCTCACCGCTCGCTTCGCCCGGCTCCGCCGAGGATCTCCGGGCGATCACCCGGCTGGGCCTCGACGCCCGCATCCTGACCCACGTCCGCTGTCACCGGGAAGACGTCCAAGTCGCGCTCGATACCGGTGTGGATGGCATCGACGTGGTGATCGGCACGTCGTCGCAACTGCGCCACTTCAGCCACGGTAAGAGCATCGACCAGATCATCGAGCTGGCCAGCGACGTGTTGCCCTGGCTTCGTGGCCAGGTCCCCGACATGGAGCTGCGCTTCAGCACCGAGGACTCCTTCCGCAGCGAAGAAGCCGAGCTGCTGCGGGTTTACCTGGCGGTGGACCGGCTGGGCGTGGTGAACCGGCTGGGCATCGCGGACACGGTGGGCATCGCGTCGCCAGGCCAGGTATCGCGCCTGGTGGGCACACTGCGCCGCCTGACCACCGCCGACATCGAGTTCCACGGCCACAACGACTCGGGCTGCGCCATCGCCAACGCCTTCGCGGCCCTCGAGGCCGGCGCCACCCACATCGACACCAGCGTCCTGGGCATCGGGGAGCGCAACGGCATCACTTCGCTGGGTGGCCTGATCGCCCGCATGTACACCCACGACCGGGCCGTCACCCAGGGCAAGTATCGCCTGGACCGCCTGCGGACACTGGAGTTGATGGTGGCCGAGCTGGTCGGCGTGGATATCCCGTTCAATAATTTCATCACCGGCTACAGCGCGTTCACCCACAAGGCCGGCATCCACGCCAAAGCCATCCTGAACGCGCCCGAGACCTACGAGGCGCTGGATCCGCAGGACTTCGGCCTGACCCGCTACATCTCCATCGCCCACCGCCTGACCGGCTGGAACGCAGTCAAATCCCGCGCCGGGCAACTGGGCCTCAGCCTGTCCAACGACCAGATCAAGGCGTTGACGCAGCACATCAAGGCGCTGGCCGACGACAAACGGCTGACCCTGAGCGACGTGGACAATTTGCTGCGCGTGTGGGCGAACGGGCATGAAATTTCGGATTGCGGACTTGTCCTGAGCGGAGTCGAAGGGTTGCGGATGGCGGATTTGGCTCTCCCCACGCCCAATCCGCAATCCGCAATCGGCATTCCGCAATAGGGAGTCGTCATGGGATACACATTTGCCGAAAAAGCGCTGGCCCGGGCGGCCGGGCTCGAAACGGCCGTGGCCGGACAGATCGTCGATGCCCGCCCGGACATCGTGCTGAGCCACGACAACACCGCGGCCATCGTGCGACTGTTTCAGAGCCTGGGGATCGCCCGCATCCGGCATCCCGAGCGGCTCGCGGTCGTCCTGGACCACGCCGTGCCCGCGCCGAACGCGGACCACGCGCGGAACCACGCCGAGGTGCGCCAGTTCGTCACAGAACAGGGGATCGCCCACTTCTACGACGCCGGCCGCGGCATCTGCCACCAGGTCGTCAGTGAGGAGGCGCTGATCTGGCCCGGCCAACTGATCCTGGGCGCGGACAGCCACACCACCCACTTCGGCTGGCTGGGCGCGTTCGGCGCGGGGGTCGGGCGGAGCGAGGTCGCCGCGCTGTGGGCCACGGGCGAGCTGTGGCTGCGCGTACCGGAGACGATCCGGGTCGATCTGATGGGCGACCCCTCGGCAGGCTCAGGGCCAGGGCTACCACCCGGCGTCACGACCAAGGACCTGAGCCTGCACATCCTACGACAACTTGGGCCGGAAGCAGGCATCTACCAGGCGCTGGAGTTCGGCGGGCCGGGGCTGGCCACCCTCAGCATCGAGAGCCGGATGGTCATCCCCAACATGCTGGCCGAGGCCGGGGTCAAGAGCGCTTACCTGACCCCCGATGCGGCCGTGTTCGAGTGGCTGGCCGGACGGGTCGCGGCCCGCACCGGCGCATCGGTCGAGGCCTGTCGCGCACAGATCGCGGCCGGCGCGCTGTACCCCGACCCGGATGCCCGGTACACCGAACGCCTCCTGGTGAACCTCGACGCGCTGGCGCCCGTGGTCGCGCGGCCACATAAGCCCGGCAACATCGTGCCCTTGTCGGAGGCGGCCGGCATCCACGTCGACCAGGCATTCATCGGCACGTGCACCAACGGCCGGCTGGAGGATCTGGCGGCCGCCGCGGACGTCTTGCGCGGGCCGGACGGGCAGGTGCGCCGCGTCGCGCCCGGCACACGCCTGGTGATCATCCCCGCGTCCAGCCAGGTGCTGCAAGATGCGCTGATCGCGGGTTACGTCGAGACCTTCCTGGCCGCCGGCGCGATGATCGGTGTCCCCGGCTGCGGCCCGTGCATGGGCAACCATCTGGGCGTGCCCGCCGCGGGCGAGGTCGTCATCAGCAGCGCCAACCGCAACTTCCGCGGGCGGATGGGCAACCCCGAGGGTATTGGGTATTAGGGATTCGGTATTGTCGGACGGGCTCATGAGAAAGGCATCCTTGACGCCGGTCATGGTTCAGCCAACAACTGGTCCTGTCCCGGCGCCACACGTCCTCCACCCAACTTCTAATACCCAATACCCAATACCCAATACCCAGTTCCAGGGCCGCGCCTGGGTCTACGGCGACGACGTCAACACGGACGTGATCTTCCCCGGCAAGTACACCTACACGGTGCGGGAAGAAGCCGAGATGGCCCAGCACGCGCTGGAAGACCTGGACCCGAGCTTCGCCGCGCATGTTCGGCCCGGCGACGTCGTCGTGGCAGGGCGGAACTTCGGCTGTGGGTCGAGCCGCGAACAGGCGGTGACCTGTCTGCGGGCGGCCGGCGTTCGGGCCATCATTGCGGCTTCCTTCGCGCGCATCTACTACCGCAACGCCATCGACAACGGCCTGTTGCCGATCGCCTGCCCCGAGGCCGCGGCGGCCATCCGACCCGGCGAGACGGTCACCGT
Source organism: Chloroflexi bacterium HGW-Chloroflexi-1 (assembly GCA_002842085.1). GTDB lineage: Bacteria > Chloroflexota > Anaerolineae > CG2-30-64-16 > CG2-30-64-16 > CG2-30-64-16. The sequence continues at coordinate 444 of PHCA01000155.1, read as the reverse complement.
CGACCTGGATCGCGCCATCATCCTGTGTGAAGCGGGCGCGTTCCCGTTCCCGCCACCGTCCGCGTCCGTCCGCGCGCTGATCGCGGCGGGCGGGCTGTTGGAGTACGAAGCGCAAGAACACGAAGAGAGTGTGGGGACATAACCATAGCGCGGCTCCTGCCGCAACCAAACCCCTTTCAACGAAAGACGTTTTCAACGCAAAGGCGCAAAGACGCAAAGACGCAAAGCAATCAAAAAGGTCTGTAGTGGCCGCGCTCATCTGTCACTGAGTACCTGGCCCAAACGCCCGTGAAGGCCTCAAAATGGTTCTGGTTGGGGCATTCAGAAGCCATTCTTGAGGAAGACTGTAGTGGTCAATGACCTGCTGGACTTGGAAAAGCCTCACGCAAAGGCGCAAAGGGCGCAAAGAATCAATATAGGGTCTCTTAGCGTTCTTTGCGTCTT
>PHCA01000154.1 GCA_002842085.1 Chloroflexi bacterium HGW-Chloroflexi-1 | reverse complement strand
TACCCAATACCCAATACCCAATACCCAATACCCAATACCCAATACCCAATACCCAATACCCAATACCCAATACCCAATACCCAATACCCAATACCCAATCTACGGCGATAGGGGGTACTAGAGATGTCCGGACATTCAAAATGGGCGACGATCAAACGGAAGAAAGGCGCTTTAGATGAGAAGCGCGGCAAAATCTTCACCAAGCTGGCGCGCGAACTTCAGCTCGCCGCGCGCGAGGGCCCTGATCCGAACTTCAACTTTCGGCTGCGCCTGATCATCGACAAAGCTAAGGCCGAAAACATGCCAAAGGACAACATCGAGCGCGCGATCAAACGCGGCGCCGGGATTGGCGCCGATGGGGAGACGTTCGAGGAGATCACCTACGAGACATATGGCCCGAACGGCGTGGCCATCCTGATCGAGGTGGTCACTGATAACCGCAACCGCTCAGTTTCCGATATCCGCCGGACGCTTACCCGCGCCGGGGGCAGCATGGGGGAGTCGGGTAGTGTGGCCTGGCTGTTCGATAGCAAGGGCTACATCACTGTGCCCATGGAGGATTTGAACGAGGACAAGGTCTTCGAGATGGCGCTGGAGGCGGGCGTGGAGGACGTGGTTTTCAGCGACGGCTCTGCTGAGGTTTTCACGAAGCCAGCGGATTTGCAGGCCGTGCGCCAGGCGTTCAAAGACGCCAACCTCGAGGTGGAGACCGCCGAGCTCTCGAAGATCCCCAAGACCTACGTCTCGCTAGAGCCGGGCGACACCCTCAAGAGCATGAACTTGATCGAGGCGCTCGAAGACCTCGACGACGTGGCCAAGGTCTATTCGAACCTGGATATCTCCGAAGAAGCGTTGGCCGAGTTCGGGGCGTAGTCGTGGTGATCCTGGGGATCGATCCGGGCACTGCAACCACCGGTTACGCGCTGGTCGGTGAAGATGAGGCGGGCGAGCCGCAACTGCTGCGGTACGGCATTTTTACGACGCGGGCCGGCACGCCGATGCCCGAGCGTTTGCTCACCATCCATCGGGAGATGGCGGCATTGATTCGAGAAGCGACGCCGGACGCGATAGCGGTGGAAGAGTTGTTTTTCAAGCGCAACGTCACGACCGCGCTGACGGTTGGGCAAGCGCGAGGGGTGGTCTTGTTGGCTGCCGCCCAGGCGGGCCTGGCGGTCTACGAGTATAAGCCGGCGGAAGTCAAGCTGGCTCTGGTGGGTTACGGCAACGCCGATAAGCAGCAGATCCAAGAGATGTTGCGCATGATGCTGGATCTGCCGGATATCCCCAGACCCGATGATGCGGCGGATGCGATCGCGGTGGCGATTTGCCACTTACAGAGCGCACGTTTCAGTCAATTGGTGGCGGAGAGTTCCGCGATGCTTGCGTGAACGACGCGGGGCGGTCGGCATTCACGAGAATATATTCTCATGAATGCATTCTTGCGAATGTCAAAAGTTGGCCCGGTCTGGGTGAGCAGACCTTGACACGTCGATGTCAAAAAGAGGAAGAGCTGACATGACTCCAGGGCATGCGTCTTTGCCGGAAATCCGTCGCCGCATCCTGGTGGCGGAAGATGAGGAGAATCTGCGTTCCCTGCTCCAACTATCCTTGAGCCGGGCCTACGAGGTAGAGACCGTAGAGGATGGGTTGGCCGCGCTGGAAGCCTTCGAGAGTCGCCCAGCCGATATGGTGATCCTCGATATCATGATGCCGCGCATGGACGGTCTGGCGGCTTGCGAGCAGATTCGGCGCCGTTCTGATGTGCCCATCATCATGTTGACGGCTTTGGGCAGCGCGGATGACGTGGTCAAGGGATTCAACCTGGGCGCCGATGACTACATCTCCAAGCCGTTCACCTTTAAAGAGCTGACCGTGCGTATCGAAGCGGTGTTCCGGCGGCTGGATTGGATGCAACAGCCGCCGCCCGCGCAAGTCTTTGTCAACGGTGAGTTGCGGATGGATATCGATTCCCGGCAGGTGCGGCTGCGGGACGCGGAGATTCATCTCACGCCCATCGAGTTCCAATTGCTACACTATCTCATGGCCCGGCCCGGACAAACTGTCAGCAAGGAAGATCTCTTCCGACGGGTGTGGGGCTATGATTTCACCGGTGGCACCAATCTGGTGGAGGTAGGTGTCCGCCGGCTGCGCGAAAAGATCGAGGGGGATCCCTCGAACCCGGTCATGATCCTCACCATGCGCGGGGTGGGCTATAAATTCCGGACGCCACCGGGTTGAGGTTGATGCATGATTGCCACGCTTGAGGGGCGGATCGCGGCCCGCACCGGGAACGCCTTGGTGGTGACGGTGGGCGGCATCGGCCTGCGAGTGCTTTGCCCCCAACCTTTGCTGACGGCCGCGCGCACCGGCGAGCCGATCCTGTTGCATACCCATCTCATCGTGCGGGCTGACGAGCTGGCGCTGGTTGGGTTTGGCACGGAAGAGGAGCTGACGCTGTTCAAGTACCTGATCGCGGTACCAGGCGTCGGGCCGAAGGTGGCTTTGTCGGTCTTGTCGGCCATGGCCCCCGACGCGCTGCGACTGGCGATCGGCCAGGAGCAGCACGAGCTGCTCGCCCGCATCCCGGGCATCGGCAAAAAGACCGCGCAGAAGATCGTCCTGGAATTGCGAGACAAGGTGGGCGCGCCCGAATTTGCCGAAGGGCTGGCCGCGCTCACCGAGGCCGACGCGGTGGTGATCGACGCCCTGACCGCGTTGGGCTACAGCATCGTCGAGGCGCAGCGCGCAGTGCAAAGCCTGCCGCGGGACGTCACGGACATCGAGCAACGGTTGCGGCTGGCCCTGGCGTCGTTTGGGTGAGCGGATCCGGGTGATGGATATTCGGCATATTCAGGGAATTGTTCGTCAAGGGCTCCTGTTCTTCACCGATCATGCCCTTCGACAGATGGCCAGGCGCAGCATCACCGATGAGAAAGTGTGCGAAGCCATTTTAGCCGGTGAGATCATCGAGCAATATCCCGACGACAAGTACAGCCCCAGTTGTTTGATATTGGGCAAAACCCACCAGGGGCGCCCTCTTCATGTGCAGTGTTCGGCGCCACCACGAGTCAGGATTGTCACGGTCTATCAACCAAATCCCGACGAATGGATCGACAATCGTTATAGGAGAAGGCGATGAGCACGTGCTTCTATTGCGGGGGAGATTTGACCGAACGCCAGACCACCTTTGTGTATGAGGAGGCTGGCGAAGTCCGAATCGTCCGGAACGTACCCGCACTGGTTTGTACACAATGCGGAGAAAAGGAGTATACTCAAGATACGACGCATCAGGTGCTGTCTTTGCTCAGACAACCGCCACGGCCAAAGGAGCTCTTGCAGATCCCGGCTTATGAACTGGTTGCAGCGTGAAGACGCGCTCCGGCGCAGTCTTTTGACAAAACTGCCCCCTTATGCTAGACTCGTTCCGCCCTTGATATCGGGCAGCTTGACAATCGAATAGATCTGGACACTCTTATCCTGAGGGGGGGAGGGATCGGCCCTGTGAACCCCCGGCAACCACCTGGAGCCCCGGAGACCGGTTGCGGATTGGGAAGCGGATATTGGGTATCAGGTATCAGGTATTGACGCCTGATCCCGAATGCCTGATACCCAATACCCAATACCCCATGCCCCAGGTAGGTGCCAATTCCGGCAGCCGTGGCGGCTCAGGTGGCTCGGTCTCAGACCGGCCACAGCGAGGCAAAGCCAACGGTTGAAAGATGAGAGGAAGGTATTGTTGTTTAATGTGCCCTCCTCGCCAGAGGGCATTTTATTTGTTGACAATCGGGGCTTGAGGCGGGCGAACATCCTGACGCATTGCAACGCCGGCTCGCTGGCAACCGTGGACTGTAGACAAGTAGACAAGTAGATAAGTAGACAAGTAGATAAGTAGACAAGTTAACAAGTAGATAAGTTGACAAGTAGACAAGGAAACAAGGCGGCGCGTGCCTTGTCTATTTGTTTCCTTGTCTACTTGTTTCCCAGGTCACTGACATGAGCGAACCATCATCCACCTGGCTCGACCGTATCATCTGCGGTGACGCGCGGCACATGGACAGTGTGCCGGATGCGTCGGTGCAATTGATCGTCACGTCGCCGCCGTACAACGTTGCGAAGGGCTACACCGATCACGACGACGACCTCAGCCTGGATGAATACATCGCCCTGTTGAACGCGGTCTGGCGGGAGTGCCATCGAGTGATGGCGCCCGGCGGCCGGCTGTGCATCAACGTCGCCAACACGGACCGCAAGCCGTACCTGTCGCTGGTGAGCCTGATCGACGAACAGTTGCGCCTGAGTGGGCAAAGCTGGCTGCACCGGGGACACATCATCTGGGACAAGGGCGCTTCGGCCGGGATTTCGACGGCCTGGGGCAGCTTCGGTCGGGCGTCGAACCCGACGTTGCGCGATGTCCACGAGTACATCACGGTCTGGAGCAAGGATCAACTCAAGCTCGAAGGCGGCGGCGAGACCGGCGTCACCGGCAACCAGTTCGTCGCGTGGACGCGCAGCGTCTGGCACCCCGAGGAGTTGCTGCCGGAGCTGCAGAAGAAGATCGCCGAGAAGCTGGCCGATGCCCGCAAACGCGGCAAGGACGATGCCTGGATCGCCGAGTCCATCGCCCGCGCGGTCTGGAGCCAGGCCACCGTCCCCGGCGAGACCGTCTGGGAGATGACCACCGAATCGTCCGTGGCTCACCCCGCGCCCTTCCCGGTCGAGCTGCCGAAGCGGGTGATCGCGCTCTACACGCAGCCTGGCAACGTGGTGCTCGATCCGTTCATGGGGTCTGGCTCAACGGCGATCGCCGCGGTGCAGACGGGGCGACACTTCGTCGGCTACGAATTGTCGGTAGAGTACTGTGCGTTAACTGAGCGGAGGTTGGCCGGCCTGCGAAAGGGGGAAACATGAGAGCAGAGATTCTGACGCCGGATGAGCTGACCCGTGAAGACATTGACACACTCTGGGATCAGGGCGTGAATATGGACGACTGGGACTACGTCGTCCTGGCGCCGCCAGAAACAATTACAGCCACACAGCGCAGGGATGAATGGGACGGGACAGAATACACCGAATGGGAACAGCAGGTGTACGAGTTCGACCGCATCCTGGTCGGATCCAGTTCCAATCGGTGGTACAAGGCTACCTTTCGCGGCAAAGAGTACGCGGCCGGGGTGGCCTATCACGCGTAGCTCCCACACCCAGAAACAAAACGATCGGAGGAGCTTGCGCCCACCGCCCGCTTAGTAACTGTAAAGAAACAAATCCTGGGCACAAGCGGGCTCGGTCGGGAGACCGGCCCATCTACCAATCTACCAATCTACCAATCTACCAAATCCCGATCTACTACGAGGTTCCATGTCCATCATCGTCACCGGTTCCATCGCAACCGACTACCTGATGAAGTACCCCGGCCACTTCCGGGAGCACATTCTGCCTGGCCAGGACAAGCTGAGCGTCAGCTTCCTGGTCGAGGAAAAGCACATGAGCCGCGGGGGGGTCGGCCCGAACATCGCGTACAGCCTGGCGCTGTTGGGGCAACGACCGCGGCTGATGGCCGCGGCCGGCCAGGATTTCGGCGACTACCGCGCCTGGCTGGAAGCGCAGGGGGTGGACACGTCGCTGACCGTCGCGTTCGCCGATGAGTTCACCGCCACCTTCACCGTCATCACTGACCTGGATCAGAACCAGATCGCGGAGTTCCACGCGGGCGCGATGAGCCGGGCGCGCGAGCTGAGCTTCCGCGGGCTGGATCCCAAAGGGATTGACCTGGTCATCATCTCGCCCAACGATCCCGCCGGCATGTTGAAATACGCTGCGGAGTGCCGCGAGCTGGGCATCAAGTTCATTTTCGACCCCAGCCAGCAGCTCGCCCGGCTCGACGGGGCGCAGGTGCTCGTCGGCCTGGAGGGCGCCCACGCGCTGACCGTCAACGACTATGAGCTGGAGCTGGTCAAGAGCAAGACCGGCCTGGACGACGCCGGCATCCTCGACCGCGTCCGTTTACTCGTCGTCACCCGTGGACCAGATGGGGCCAGCCTCATCTCGCGTGATCGCCGCGTCGACGTACCCGTCGCCAAACCTAGGGCCATCGCCGATCCCACCGGCGTCGGCGACGCGTTCCGCGGTGGGCTGATCACCGGCCTGGTACGCGGCTACCCATGGGAAGTAACCGGCCGCCTCGGCGCCCTGGCCGCCACCTACTGCCTGGAGCAAGTGGGTACGATGAACCACCGGTACACGGTAGCGGAGTTCGTGGCGCGGTATCGGGAGAGTTTCGGGGACGCGCCGGAGTTGGTAGATTGGTAGATTGGTAAGTTGGTAAGTTGGTAGGTTGGTAGGTTGGTAGGTTGGTAAGTTGGTAAGTTGGTCAACTGGCGGCGACCAGTTTGCCAAGTCAACGGTCCACGACTCTACCGCTCTACCACTCTACCACGTTCCCAATCTACCAATCTACCAATCTACAAGGAGTAACCACCTACGTGAGCAACAACTACGACATCCGTGACATTCGCCTGGCCGAGAAGGGGCGGTTCCGCATGCAGTGGGCTGCCCGTGAAATGCCGGTGCTGGATCTGATCGAGGCGCGCTTCGCCAAAGAGCGGCCGTTGGCCGGGCTGCGCGTCTCCGCGTGTCTGCACGTCACCAGCGAGACCGCCAACCTGATGCGGGTGCTGCAGGCCGGCGGCGCGGATGTGGTGCTAACCGCGTCCAACCCGCTCTCGACGCAGGACGACGTCGCCGCGACCCTGGTGGCGCACTACGAGATGCCGGTTTACGCCATCAAGGGCGAGAACAACGCGACCTACTACCAGCACATCAAGGCCGCGTTGGATCACCGCCCGCACATCACTATGGACGACGGCGCCGACCTGGTCAGCACCCTGCACAAGAAGCGCCGCGAGCTGCTGGACGGCATCCTCGGCGGCACCGAGGAGACCACCACCGGCGTCATCCGGCTGCGGGCGATGGCGCACGACGGCGAGCTGATGTTCCCCGTGGTCGCGGTCAACGACGCCATGACCAAGCACCTGTTCGACAATCGTTATGGCACCGGCCAGAGCACCATGGACGGCGTGATCCGCGCCACCAATGTGCTGATCGCCGGCAAGAGGGTCGTGGTGGCCGGCTACGGCTGGTGCAGCCGCGGCATCGCCAGCCGGGCCGATGGACTGGGCGCCGACGTCATCGTCACCGAGATTGATCCGCTCAAGGCGCTCGAAGCGGTCATGGACGGCTTCCGCGTCATGCCGATGGCCGAGGCCGCCGCGATCGGCGACATCTTCATCACCTCCACCGGCGACATCGACGTGCTCGACAGGCGCCACTTCGAGGTGATGAAGAGCGGCGCGATCATGGCGAACTCCGGCCACTTCAACGTCGAGATCAACATCCCCGAGCTGGAGAAGCTGGCCGTGGAAATCCGCCGCGTGCGCGAGTTCCTGGACGAGTACATCCTGGCCGATGGCCGCCGCCTCTACCTGGCGGGCGAAGGTCGCCTGGTCAACCTGGCCGCGGCCGAAGGGCACCCCAGCGCGGTCATGGACATGAGCTTCGCCAACCAGGCCCTCGCCGCCGAGTACCTGGTCAAGAATCACAAAGACCTCAAGAACATGGTCTACAGCGTGCCCGAAGAGATCGACAACGAAATCGCCCGGCTCAAACTGGCCGCTATGGGCGTGCGCATCGACACCCTGACGCCGGAGCAAGAAGCGTATCTGAATGAGTGGCGGATGGGGACGTGAGAGATAGCAAACTGCAAATAGCAAACTGCAAATAGCAGGCGCATGTCCGATTTGCAATTTGCAATTTGCAATTTGCAGTTACTGTTCAACCATGCTCAGGAGCAAAAAATGACCACAACTTTCGCCTCTTCTCCGAAGTTCTTCTTCACTTCGGAATCGGTGACGGAAGGTCACCCCGACAAGATGTGCGACCAGATCTCGGACGCGGTGCTGGACGCCATCATCGTAGATGATCCCGACGCCCGCGTGGCGTGCGAAGTTGCCACCACCACCGGCCTGATCCTGGTGATGGGCGAGATCACGACGTCCACATACGTGGATATCGGCGCCATCGCCCGCGACACAGCGCGCGAGATCGGCTACACCCGCGCCAAGTATGGCTTCGACGCCGACACTTGCGGCGTCCTGGTCAGCATCAAGGAGCAGAGCGCGGACATCGCCCTGGGCGTCGACAAGGCGCTGGAGGCCAAACGCGGCGAGATGACCGACACTGAAATCGAAGCCATCGGCGCGGGCGACCAGGGGATGATGATCGGCTTCGCCTGCAACGAGACCGAGAGCTACATGCCGCTTTCGATCGACCTGGCGCACAAGCTGTGTCGGCGCCTGGCGCGGGTGCGCAAGGACGGCACGTTGCCCTACCTGCGGCCCGACGGCAAGAGCCAGGTCACCGTCGAGTATCGCTACGGCAAACCGGTGCGCGTCGACACCATCGTCATCTCGACCCAACACAGCCCGGACGTGGAGCACAGCAAAATCGAGCACGACATGTACGAACGGGTGATCAAATACGTGGTGCCCAACGGCTATCTCGATGCGAACACCAAGATCTACATCAACCCCACCGGCCGCTTCGTGACCGGTGGCCCGCTGGGCGATGCCGGCCTGACCGGCCGCAAGATCATCGTGGACACCTACGGCGGTGTGGCGCGACACGGCGGCGGCGCGTTCTCCGGCAAGGATCCCACGAAGGTGGATCGCTCCGCGGCGTACATGGTGCGTTACGTCGCCAAGAATCTGGTCGCCGCGGGCGTTGCCGACCGGCTGGAGATCCAGGTCAGCTACGCGATCGGGGTGGCGCGGCCGCTGAGCGTGGCCGTGGAGACCTTCGGCACTGGCAAGATCAGCGACGAGCGCATCGTCGAGCTGATCAAGACGCACTTCGATCTGCGGCCGGCCGCGATCATTCGCGATCTGGACCTGCGCCGGCCGATCTACAAGGCCACCGCGGCCTACGGCCACTTCGGCCGCACCGACATCGACGCGCCGTGGGAGAAGCTGGATAAGGTGGCGGCGCTGAAGAAGGCGGCAGGGCTGGCGTAGAGCGTACTGCGAACGTGCCAGGCACTTCGTAAGTGCCTGGCACGTGACGGCCCTCATCACACAGAAAAAACGCGAAGCGCCAGGCTTCGTGTTTTTCATTCCAGGGCTGAGGGGCGAATTTCCGCTACTCTGAGGGGCGATGTACACGCACCAGTTGACCGATCAATGAGTCTCCGGCTCGGATCGCCTCGTGAATGCGCTCTGCTTGGCCCTTCGTATCTGGGTCTTGAGTGCAAACCACGATGCCGGCATGAACAGGGCTCAGGCGGTGCAAGCGGATAAAATCACGTCTGTTGATCGTAAGTAAGGCGCGGCCCTGTGCTGTGGCAAAACGTAGAACTTCTGCGTCGGCAATCGCCTGATTGGCTTGCCCGGCTTCCTGGCTGGTCAAGACATCGTGGCCCAAGGCTCGCAGAGCAACGGTCACTTTGACAAGGAAGTTCTCGTTGGTGTCCAAGAAAGCCATGAGTCAAGCCTCTTCGTTTTCGCGAATTGCCCGTTCGATTTCGTCGCGATGTGCATCTGCGTAAGCCCAGGCATCGACGAGATCGGCCGCGTGCAACGTGGGGTGATTTTCCAGGATGGCCGCTTCATTCCAGCCCAGCCGCCGGTAGTTCTCCAAAGCCCAAATCGGGATACGCGTGCGAACAATGCATGCATCGCCGCCGACCACCCCCGCTGTTTTCTCTACCCCCGGCCAGACATTCAGAAACTCACCGATCAACCGTTTCAGCAACTCCGCTTTCTCGACGCGGCTCAGTTCCCACAGTCGCGGCTCAAGCTGTTGGAGAGTCATCTTCCACCTACCCTTTCGCCCATCACGTCCTGTCAGCCTCACCCGGCCAAGATCGCTTGCAGCGCGGCGAGTTGTTCCGTCCCGTCGAAGACGGCCCGCACAGGGATCTCGAAGCCTGGCACGACCGCGCTGGCGATGGTCCCCGTCTTGGCCTTCACCGCCAGCCGGTAGACGCCCTCGTGCAGCAGGTATTGCTCGATGGTTTCTGCGACGGGATCCACGATCCAGTATTCACTGACGCCATGCGCCGCGTAGTCCTCGAACTTGATCCCGCGATCTCCTGCCTCCGTAGACTCGGACAGCACCTCCACGGCCAGATCGGGCGCGGGGAACTTGCTTTGATCAGGCGTGAAAGTCCGGTCTTTCTCCGGCCTAAAGAAGCAGATGTCCGGCTCGTAATCGTTGCGGGTGAGAACAATCAAGATCTTCTCGTGAAACACGACTCCCAGACTGTGCTTGCGAACGTACACCATCAGGAGTGTGAACAGATTTTCGCTGGCGATACTATGGCGCAACTTGACGGGTGAATGCACGATGATCTCTCCGTTGATGAACTCGGCCTTCTGCTGCTCGGTGACGACGTCATAGAAATAGCGGCGTTGCTTCGCCTCGGCGCGGGCGACCGCCTGCAGCCGGCGCACGGCCTCCGGCAGGCGCGGCGAACGCAACAACTGCTGGAGGGCCTGATCCACGGCGACGGCAGGGACGTGTGGCTCCACCCGGCCCGGTACGGTCAATGGCGACCCGACTTGTTGGACTCTCATACCTTACCTTCCTTTCCCTGCCCTCATTATACACCCAAACACGCGAGGGCGAAACTACAACAAACAGCCTACGCTTTGGCAAATCGCAAATCGCAAATCGAGGACACCTTTGCGGGCGCTTATCACCGGCATCTCCGGTTTCGTCGGCAGTCACCTGGCCGAATATCTGCTGGCGCACACCGACTGGCAGATTTCGGGCACGGTGTACGGCCGGCACGATAACATCGCGCACTTGCGGGATCGCCTGGCACTGTACCCGGCTGAACTTTCGCGGCTGGAAGTAGTGCGGTTCATCATCGAAGAGACACGACCCGATTACATCTTCCACCTGGCGGCCCAGCCGATCTCGGCCCTCTCGCGGTTGGACCCGTGGTTCACGCTGGAAAACAACATCCGCGCCCAACTCAATGTGCTGGAAGCGGTGGCCCAGATGCGGCTGGCCAGCCGCGTGCTGGTCGTGGGTTCCAGCGAGGAATATGGCCAGATCGCTGCCAGCGATCTACCGCTTGACGAGGACACGCCGCTGCGCCCGACAACACCCTACGCGGTCAGCAAGGTGGCCCAGGACTATCTGGGCCTGCAATATCATCTCAGCAACGGCGTGGCGGCGATTCGGGTGCGGCCATTCAACCATATCGGGCCGCGGCAGCGCCGGGGATTTGTCGCGCCGGATTTTGCTTCGCAGATCGCCGAGATCGAGGCGGGGCTGCGGCCGCCGCAGGTTGCGGTGGGCGCGTTGGACGTGGCCCGCGATTTCAGTGACGTGCGCGATATCGTACGCGGCTACTATCTGGCGTTGACCCGGGGGCAGCCCGGCGAGGTGTACAACCTGGGCGCGGGGCGAGCCTACTCGGTGCGCACGCTGTTGGAGACGCTGATTGGGCTGGCCAACTGCGAGATCACCGTCATCCAGGATCCGGCCCGAATGCGCCCGGTCGAAGTGCCCGAGATGGTGGCTGATTGCGCCAAGTTTCGCGCCCACACGGGGTGGCAGGCGGAAATCCCGTTCGCGCGGAGCCTGGCTGACGTGCTTGCCTACTGGCGCGACCAGGTGCGGACGGGGGCAACCGACCCCACGCCGCAGGAGATGCGGATCGTGGCGCGCGGCGCGCAATGAGTGACATAGGAGGTAAGACGCCGCCATGCCATTCGCAATTGACTTCGAGGAAGATGCCTGGCAAGAGTCCGACCATCTGATCGAGAGCGACCCGCGCTTCGGCCAACTCATCGCCGAGCGCCGTGCCAGTTATCAGCGATCCGGCGGTATTTCTCTTGCCACCGTGCGACAGACCCTTATCAATGATCTGATTGCGGATCTCGACCATACCGACTTGCCTGTGCGGCAGGAAGCCAGCCAACAGTTGGTTGTGCTCGGCGAGCCTGTGCTCAAGCCTTTGATCGCCCACTACCTCAACCGAAAGGGGACTGAATCATGCCCAAAGCCTTGATCACCGGCATCACCGGCCAGGACGGTTCGTATCTGGCCGAATTCTTGTTGGGGCAGGGATACGAAGTCATCGGCATGGTGCGGCGCACCAGCACGACGAACTTCGACCGGATCCGCGACTTCCAGGATCGCATCACCATCGTCCAGGGCGACCTGCTGGACCAGGTGAGCCTGATCAACATCCTCCAAGAACATCGCCCGGAGGAAGTGTTCAATCTCGCGGCGCAGAGCTTCGTGCCGACCAGTTTCACACAGCCGGTGCTGACCGGCGAGTTCACCGCTCTGGGCGTGACCCGCATCCTGGACGCCGTCCGCATCGCCGATCGTTCGATTCGTTTCTACCAGGCGTCCAGCTCGGAAATGTTCGGCAAGGTGCAAGAGGTGCCGCAGCGGGAGACCACGCCGTTCTACCCGCGCAGTCCCTATGGCGCGGCCAAGGTCTACGGCCACTGGATCACGGTCAACTATCGCGAAAGCTATGATCTGTTCGCTTGCTCGGGCATACTTTTTAATCACGAAAGTCCCAGGCGCGGTTTGGAATTCGTGACCCATAAAATCACCCATGCGGTGGCCCGCATCAAGCTGGGCCTGGCCGACGAGCTGCGCCTGGGCAACCTGGACTCCCGCCGCGATTGGGGCTACGCGCCCGACTACGTGCGGGCCATGTGGCTGATGTTGCAACAGGATCACCCCGACGACTACGTGGTCGCCACCGGCGAGACGCATTCCGTGCGCGAGTTCTGCCAGGTCGCGTTCGATTACGTGGGGCTGGATTGGGAGCAGCACGTCGTCGTGGATCGCAAGTTCTACCGCCCGGCCGAGGTGGACATGTTGGTGGGCGATCCCGCCAAGGCCCGGCGCATGCTGGGCTGGGAACCCTCGGTCACCTTTGATGGGCTGGTGCGGCTGATGGTGGACGCTGACCTGGCGGCTTTGCAGCAGATGGGGAATCATACACCGCACGTGGGGTAAAGCGGGCCATGAATCAGCGAGGATTGCCGAGAGACTGGAAGAAGCGCCTGGTATCTGCCCTGGTCGAACCGGAGGTGGAGCGCATCCTGTTGTTCGGCTCTCGCGCGCGGGGAGATGCTGGCGCCTATAGTGATCTCGACCTGCTGATCGTCCGGCGTACCGGGGAACGGTTTCTGGCGCGTATTGGAACAGCATATCAACGCCTGGCCGACGCGGCTGTGCGTCTGGGCGTCGATGTGGACGTGCTGGTCTACACACCGGAAGAATACGAGCGCATGTTGGATGAGGAAAATCCGCTGGTGACGCGTGCCCACCACGAAGGAAAGGTGCTCTATGAGAGACCCGTTGGCCGAAGCAGAACGCTGGTTTCGCCAGGCTGAATTCGATCTCAAGGTCGGACGACATGCGGCAACCGGCGACTTCTATTTCGCCGCCTGTTTCCACGCGCAACAAGCCGCCGAAAAGGCGCTGAAGGCTTGTCGATATGCCCAAGGCGAACAGATCGTCATCGGGCACTCGGTCTACCGGTTGGCACAAGAGTGCCGATCGGCGGACGCTCGCTTTGTTGCGCTCGCGCGCGACTGTGGCCGGCTGGACATGTTCTACATCCCGACTCGCTACCCAAACGGGTTGCCGGACAGCATTCCCGCCGAAGTGTACACGACAGCCGAGGCAGAGTTGGCGGTGGATCTGGCCCAGCGAGTCTTGGACCTGGTGGCCGCTGTGCTTGGCCTCTCGTTTACAGCGTGAGTTTGAGGATCAGGAGATTATATGTCCGACATATCTTCGGCACCGACGGCTGGCGGGGACGCATCGCCGAGGACTACACCTTTGATAACGTCCGCGGGTAGCTACTGAGTCGCGAGGTGATCAGATGACCACAGTGTCAAATGCACCAAGCCAACGCCTGGCCTGGCTGGCCGACCGATTGATCAGGCTCGATAGACCCTATCTGGTCACCGGCTCCCAGGCGACCTACCAATACCATCGCTGGTTGACTCCGCTGGAGAACCTGGCCTCCATTCAGGTCTACGCGGCGGATGCACCGGCGTGGTGGCAGTTGGCCGGAGATGGGTGCGCCGTGTTCGAGACGGCGCCGACCACGGCTCAGGTCCGCGCGACGCAGAAGACAATTGTCTTGGACCCGACTCTGGAACCTGGGCGCTACCGGCGACGCCAGATGATTGACGGACTGGCTTTTGTTGCGCCCGAAGACCTGTGCCTCGACCTGGTGGAACGTGCGCGCGGCGAGACCAGCCCCGCTGAGGTCGCGGCCATCCTGATTGCCAGGCGCGAGGCGCTGGATTGGCTGGCGTTATTGGCGCAGGCCGGACAACGCGGCCTGGCCCGTCGCCTGGGGGTGTTGATCGAGGCTACCGGTGTCGAGCTGGGCGCTGACCTTGCGCCGGCGTGGTTTGTCGGACGACTCCACCGGCTGGCCGAGGGGGAACCGTCCAGCGGCCAGGATTACCCGGCCGTGCGCCGCCGTGCGCCGCTGGAGGCGTATCCTGCCCTGGCCGAACGGTGGGGGGTGCGTCTGCGCTTGCCGCGCCACGTCATCGGCAAGGTGGTCTTGGATCTTTCGGTGCATTCCGGGCCGGTTTTTCAGCCAGCAGGGAGATGATCCGGTGGAAGACCGCCTGTTGAGCGAGTTGCAAGCTTTGTTGGAAGCGTGCCGCCAGCGCGGTGTCGAGGTGTTCGTTATCGGCGGCTTTGGCGTCCGCGCTTACGGCAGCTTGCTGCGGCGCACATTGGACCTGGATTTGGCTGTCGCTGCGAAGGCCTGGCATGCCCTGGCCGAAGTTCTCAACACACAAGGGTATCGTCTGTCGTCGGCTGGCATTTGGGCGACAGCCACCAAGGGTGAAGGCGAAGAGGCCGTCGAGATCCATATCGCAGTGGGCGACGTGGTGGATGTTCAGTCCGCCGCGCGCTACCCGGTAGGGATCGAGCCTGGTATCGTACGGCCCTTGCCCGATTCGGATATTGCCTTGCCGGTGTTCACATTGGAAGGGCTGCTGATCACCAAGCTTATGGCTCTGCGGGACAACGATGTGGTGGATATCGTGGCGCTTCTCTTACAGCACGCCGAGCAGGTTGACGCCGCGCGGTTCTGGCATCAAGTAGAAGAAGCCGAACTCGAGACGCTGTTGGAAGATCGGCTGGCCGAACTGGAAGAGATTCTGCAGAGCAAAGAAGTGAACGCGATCTGGTGGGATCGCCTGGGGCTGATGCTGGATGAAGGCGAACAACGGCTGGTGCTCATGGCTGTGCGTCGCTTGCGGAGACCGATCTACCGCTAATTGAGCGGACTGACGGCAGAACGGAGATGCCGGCCCGACGAAGCAACCGATATTAGGCGTTATCTTACTCGCACAGGTGCTCGAAACGAGAGGAGAATATCCGTGGCAGAGCAACAATATGAATATTGCCAGCTTTGGCTTAAAGAGGCCGTGGAGATGAAACCTGGATTTCGCGACAAATGGCTTAGGGGAATCAGCCATGACTGTTCAATCAACTATTGTAGCTCGGTAGGTCAAGAGAATCGCCGCCAACTCAGCGTGTCGAATGCATCGCCCATTGGGTTCGATCCTTTCCTGAAGGCTATGGCGCTTCTGGGAACGTTTGGCTGGGAATTAGTTTCTGTACAGCATGGAAATGGATCTAATGGAACTGGATCCTCTTGGCATTCTCTTGAGTGGGACAATGCTGTAGCTTATTTCAAGCGTCCGGTTATATCGGGTCGGGCTGTTGATGAGCCAAAGCTGGTGTTGTGAGCGGCCGATACAAACCATTCGAGCAACAGGAGTGCATATTGTGTCCGACATCGTTTTCGGCACCGACGGCTGGCGGGGACGCATCGCCGAGGACTACACCTTCGACAGCGTGCGGCGGTGCGCCCAGGGTTTTGCCGACTATCTGAAGGCGACC
>PHCA01000153.1:5121-11318 GCA_002842085.1 Chloroflexi bacterium HGW-Chloroflexi-1 | reverse complement strand
GGCCGACCACGCGGGCAGCACGCCCGCCAGGATCGCCGCGCGGCTGGCGATCAGCGGCCGCCGCGCCCACCAGACGTGCAGGAAGTAGAGCGGCGGCAGCGCGCTCGATGCGCCGCGCTCGCGCTGGCTCTCCGCGCCGACCGCGGCGATGGGGAGCCAGGCTTCGATGAGGAGGGGGGGATGTGAGTTCATGGTTGCAGGTTACGAGTTGCGGTTACGGGTTGACGAGCTATGTTTGGCTGTAACGTTGTCGGATCTCAAGAAAGCAAGCCTGGAACTCTTTGGGATCAATATCTGCCTTGGCCGCGCGCGGCAGGATCGCGCGAAAGTGTTGCTCAAGCGCCGCGAATTCGATCGCGCCGATGCGAAGCAGAAAGAGCACATCTTCCAGATCGAACTCAAAACCACGCGCGATCTTGCTCAATGCGATACTGTAGGGATCGAAGAGATAGACCTCCAAGAGGCCAAACCGCCCAATCAACCGATGTCGCTCGTGGGCGAGCGGCGGCAGCGGCACAAATTCCGCCAGCGGGACTTCCTCCAGGTCGAGGTGGAACTCATCTGCGAGCTGGGCCAATGCCTGCCGGAAGGCTTGCGCCGTCTCCGCCGGCACATCGGCTGTGTAATCTACGTCGAGCGTTTCGCGCGGGCTGCCCAACAGGCGCAGCCCGCTGCCGCCCAACAAGTAGAGGCGGGTTTCCCGATCGCAGCGCTCGCCCAAACGCGCCAGGAAGGTCATCAGCGTGTCAGGAGTTACCGGTTCCATCTGTGCTCCAAACTCCAGCGCCGCACAAGTTTGCGCGCCACATTGTCATATGTGCCGGTCCAGTTGATCGCGGATCGGGTGTACGCACGATGCGCGGCACCCAATCGGCCCAGGCGTTCTTGTGGCGTGCCTTGCGTGGCTATCCCCAGTTCCTGTGAATACAGGTCTGGCAACCATTGCCACCGCTCTGCGACGTGGGGGCGCAGCACATCGGCATATTGGCGTTGTAGCAACACAGAGGCGCTGTAGAAGAAGCGCAGAGCCAACTGCTCAGGCGCCGATAGTTGCGCCAGGGCCGCGGGAACAGCCTGGGCATAGACAGGATGAGCCAACAAGACTGCGATCACCGCCTCGCGCACGCGAGCGCTGGGCTGGCGCATCAGGTCGGCTAACAGGGTTGCGGGGGGGCGCCCCTGCGCGCCTGCGTCAATGCTTTGGCGCGAGAGATAACGGATGTCCAACTGTTCCAGTTCGGCCACAATCGAATCTTCTGTTGTCAGACGGTCGCTATCAGGCGTGACGTCGGTTGATGCTGGCATCGTATCCGCCTGGTTCATCGCGCACCTCCCGTTCAGCGGGCCAACAGGCCCGCGGCCTCGCCTTCATACCGGGACTCCCTCCGCAGTCTCCCGAGAATGCCCTGAAGCTCCCGATTTGGCATGGTCGCACCTCCCCTCGGTCCGTTCTGCACCGACTCCAGTATAGCCTGAAATGACCTGGGGTGCAATGACCCAAGGCCGCCGCCGCGGGCTGGCTCTCCGCGCCGACCGCGGCGATGGGGAGCCAGGATTCGATGAGGAGAGGGGGATGTGGGTTCATGGTTGCGGGTCACGGGTAGCGGGCAGAAAGTGAATTCGACTCAAAGCTCATGGATGGACACCACATCATCTGGGCTAATCAACGGTTGAGCGCGACCCAGGTGTTTGATGCGGAATACCTGCGTGTACTGACGGTTCGGCGGCAACAGAACCGGAACCTCCAGTTCGACACCCATCTCCGTGTCCGGTTCAAGGAGATGGCTGGCAGGCGCGTAACTTGACACGACTCCGAACACCCTGTATGCCGATGTCAGATCTGACGTCATCTCCCCTGGCAACCTCATTATGGCACAGCCTGACACGTCATTCATCTGCCAGCAACACGCGCAGCGCGCGCTGCGCTCGCTCGGCCGCCGGCCCGCCGGTGCACTTCGAGTACCAGTAGTACGCTTCTTCGCTGGTCATGGCGCGGATGCCCTGGGCGATCATTTCGATCCGATCCACCTTCGTGATCGGCCGGACCGCCAGGAAGAGCAGTCCCAGGCGGACGCCGGTCTCTTCGTCCAGCGCAAACGGCTCGCGGCGGCCTGGCCCCAGGTCGGTGGGTTTGTAGCCATCGGTTCGCAGCGCCTCCATGGTGTAATCGGCCACAGCGCGCAGCCTCGGTCCGCCCAATTCTGCGACCCGGCGCATCGTTGGCGGTTCCGGCTCGTACAGCCTCTGCTGATCGGCGGGCGGCTCGACCAGACGCTGATAGAGCGCCAGGCGGTACGCCGATTCACCAGGATCGGTCGTGGAGACGGCGAGCACGCGCAACTCGAAGGGGCGAGTAGAAGTAGACAAGGAGGGAGTAGACAAGGAGACAGGGGGGAGCGCTCCCCCTGTAGCCAGTTTCCTCTGATGGGAAGGCCCTTCATCCGCCTTGTCTCTTTGTTTCCTTGTTTCCTTGTCTCCTTGTCTCCTTGTTTCCTCGTCTACTTGTACTCCTGCTTGCCCGGTGTTCCTCTCGGCATCGGCTACGGGCGCCTCGAATAACCCCATCCGGCCGCGCATCGGCGCCGGCACGGCCAGCGGCCGCGGGTTCGCCAGCCGCCAGCCGTACAATGTAGGGGCAGGCCCTTGCGGCTGCCCTTGGGCAGGGGCGAGCCCCGCCCCTACAGCGACGGGGAAGGGCTCGTCAGCCAGGTGCTCGGCTTGCCGGGCCGCATAGGATGCCGCATCCAGCTCCTCGATGTCAGCCAAGTCTACGACGCCGACCACGGCCCCGGTCGTGACCTGGTCGGGGTCGAGGCCGTGGGCCAGGCACGCCGCGCGTGCCACGGTCTGGCTGGCGTGGATGGCGAGTGGCCCGCGGTACTTGACCGTCCACGTGCGCAGTTCCAGCGTCTTCCGACCCTGGATGATCAGCTCGGCCCAAGGTTGACGAATAGAAAGGGTCTTCATAAATCACGCATCACGCATCATGCACCACGCACCACGCATCACGCCGGTATCGCTTCCACGCTGATCTTACCCATCTCCAGCGTCGCCAGCACATCCCGCATCGTGGCGAACTGCGCGCCGGCCACCTCCAGGCCATCCTCGAATTCACCGGCCACGCGCATGGTCGCCTTTAACTCGTCCGCCTCACCGCAGAACGCTTCAGCCAGCGACTTGAGGCGCTTGTAGCGGTCCCACCCGCCCCGGAAGTTCAGCGTGAAGGATTCGGCGCCCTGGCCGAAGGTCGCGATGATGTTCTGCTCGATCGCGTAACGGCCCTTGCCGAACTGCGGGATCGCCAGCCCCAGCCCGCGCACGTCAGCAGCCGCCTGCTTGCCCAGCCCTTCGGCTCTGACAGTCAGCCGGCGCAGGCGGGTGATCTTGTGCTCGGCGCACAGGTCGGCGATCTGCCCGAACGCCTGCGCCACCGCGCCCTGGCCCGGGAGCCTGGCCGGGGTCAGCTTCACGCCACCCCCGCCGACGCTGATGCCGCAAACACACTGGTCTTCCGGCTTCCCGCAGACCGGGCAGGTTGCCACGGTGGTTTGGCCGTCGCCTGCTCCTCCTGACTCCGGCGGCTTCCATTTGCCTTTGATGCGGATATTCAGGCGTGTCGCTTCCGCAGGCGTATACAGGAGCGCCTCGTCGCTGATCTGCCAGGCGGGGGGCGGCGATTCGTGGTCGTAGCCGAACTCCTCGGCCGAGTCGTAGTAGACCCAGGCCTTCAGATCGACACCGTTCTTGATCGTCCGGCGCAACTGGCCGACGTCGAGCAGCATCCGCAGAGCGATCTTCCGGGCGAAGGCGCGGCGCAGGTCCTCGGTGGACATGCTGACCTGGTTGTGGTCCCAGGCCTTGGCCTTCACGTAGATCGCCGAGAGCACGTCGTCGTCCGCGGTCAGCACTTTCTTCAGGGCGCGGAGCACACGCAGCACGACGTTGGTTTGATCCTTCTCGACCTCGCCCTGGTCTTGCGCGGGCAACGTCTCGCGGCGGAGGAAGGCATGGGCCTTCGGCGCGTCCGGCGTGGGGTAGTACAGGTAGCGGTACGCCTTGGTGATGGCGATCCGCACGTCCAGCTCGGCGGCATCTTTCGCCTTGCGGAGCTTCTCCTGTTGTTCCTTGTTGAACTCGGCCATTCGCCCCGCGTCACCGACGATCCGGCCAATGGCCAGGTAGCGGCGGGCCACTTCGACCATGTGCTCCACCTGGTCGGCGTCTGCGGCCAGAAAGATCACGTTGTTCTGGTAAGCCCGGAACGATTCCAGTGTGCCGGTGTACTCGTAGATCTTGCGCACCAGGTCAGGCGGCGCCGGGTCGTCGGCCTGGACCTTCACGGCATCGAAGTGCATGATCGCCAGCTTGGGCAGGTCGGCGTCGTCGTCCACATCGGCCGCTTCGACCGGGAAGTAGACCGGCTTGAAATAGCCCTTCTTCCAGATCTGCCGGATGCGGCCCTCGATCTCAACCTTGGCCTTGCTCGATCCCACCTGGACGGTTTCGTCGGCGATGATTTTGTTGATCGAAGGCTCGGTCTTGAAGCGGTAGCGGTGGCCGTCATACTCCAGGAACCAGGCTTTGTCCGCCAGCCGTTCCAACGATTTGCCGACGACGGCCGGCTCATCGCCGCCGCCCTGGCCATCCGGCTGCACCGTCGCCAGGAGCAGGTCGGCTGGGTCCACGCCCGAGGCGATGCCCTGGGTCAGGCTGTGCAGGAAGATCGTCGTGGCCAGGCGTCCCGCGTAGGGCGGCTTCTGCGCCTCGACAAGCGGTCCGTCCAATTCCTGCGCGTGCGACGAAGTGCCCAGCAGCGGGCTGGCGATATCGGCCTCGATCACCTGGCGGAACTTCGGGCGATCCAGCCGCGAGGTCAGGTCTTCGGCGATCTGCGGCTGGGCCAGGTCGAGGTGGTAGGGGTGGATCAGCCAGGCATCGGCTGGTTGTGCAGCCCAGAGTCGGCGCACGGTCCACGCCAGCAGGCGCAGCGCGCCGCGCGTTTGGTTGAAGTTGGGGATGGTGGCCGTTTTGCGATTGAGCACTGTCACCAACTCAGGATGGAACGGATAGGCGGAAGCCATCTCGCTGGCGTACCCGGCGCGCAGGCAGCGCTGCGGCAGGTCGGCGTCCTTCGCGGCCAGCGCGGCGTAGTACGCCATGTAAGTTTCGTAGGTTTCTTTTGCCGCTTCGCAATCCACCGACCGGAACAGGCGATGCGCCACGATGGCGTAGATCTCGCCTTCGGCCGTTGGGGTCAGCACCCGCTCCTGCCTTGCAGAGATCTGGAGCGTTTCGGCCAGCTTCTTGCGCAGCGCCTCGGTCTCGGCGGCGAACGCATCCGACTCGCCCGCCAGGGTCAGCACCACCAGGCAGCGTCGCTTGCTGGAGGCGAACTCCAGGAGCGACATCAGGAACGCCACGGTCTGGTCGGCCAGGTTGGACTTCGGCCACTTGGGCGTAGGCGGCCGGCCCGCCGAGCTGGTAGGCCAACTCGCCCCACAGCGTCAAGGTCTTCGTGCCATCCGCGGCATGGCGAATGCCGACCGTCGGGTCGAGATCGGAACCGACCACGCCGGCGACCTTGATGTCGCCTGGAACTGGCAGTCGAGAGATGCTGCTGAGCAAGCCGGTCATCTGGCTGGGTGACGCGCGACCGCCCGCCACGTGATAGAGCGCGATCAGGTTGTGGGTCTTGCCGCCGCCGAAGGCCGTTTCCAGGCGGATGACCGCGTTCTTGCCGCCAGCGTCGCCAGTGAGCCGGCCGAGGGCGTCATCGAGCAGGGTCTTCAGGCCGGCGGTGGGATAGGTGTTGTCGAAGAAGGTCTGTGGGTCGCCATAAACCGGATCAGCCCTGTGGTCCATGACATCCCGCAGCCGGGCGGCGAAGATGTCTTCCTTCAGCTCGCCGCGGAGGACCTCGTCACGTGGCTGGCACGTTTCAAAGATGGTCTTCAATGCTGCCTCCAGTCGGAGTGCGAACGCGTGAAGATAGATCTGTCGGGGCGGTCCCGGGGCGACGAATGGACGAACGAACCGCCTGGTTTGGAGGACGACCCGTTTGATCACGGTTGGCTTGCCAAGTCGCCCCACTCTTGGCTGAGACCTCCAGCGCAAGAACCGGAAGGTCAACCCTGTTTTCTGGCAACCTATTTTACCACAACCTTGACCTCAGAGAAAACCGACAAGCCGCCGGGTGA
>PHCA01000153.1:0-5089 GCA_002842085.1 Chloroflexi bacterium HGW-Chloroflexi-1 | reverse complement strand
GCCCCAAGTGCGGGGCCAAGATCGGGTCGGACCAAACCCAAGCCTTTGAGTGCATCCTCGACGAGTACCGCCTATGGTGAGGGAACATGGCGCGTAGAACGGATCGCATCCTGGTCGTGGACGTCGAGTCCACCTGTTGGGAAGGACAACCACCGCCCGGGCAGATGAGCGAGATCATCGAGATCGGCCTGTGCGTGGTGGACGTGGCCGCGCTCGAACGCGTCGAGCGGCGGAGCATCCTCGTCCGGCCGGCGTGCTCGACGGTCAGCGCGTACTGCACGCAGCTCACCACGCTGACCCAGGCGGACGTGGACGCCGGCATCCCGCTGGCCGAGGCGTGCCGGGTACTGGCGGACGAGTACAAGTCCAGGGAACGGCTCTTCGCCAGTTTCGGGGACTATGACCGCCAGCAGTTCGAGCGCAACTGTGCCCGCCGCAGCGGCGCGTTCGGCCTCGCGTACCCGTTCGGCCCGACGCATCTCAACGTCAAGAACCTGGCCACCGTGGCCTATGGCTGGTCGCGCGAAGTGGGCATGAGTGAGGCGCTCAAGCGGGCGGGGCTGCCGCTGGAAGGCACGCATCACCGGGGCGGTGACGACGCCTGGAACATCGCCGGCCTGCTGTGTCATCTCTTGATCAGCATCCGAGGGAGGTGAGCTCATGAGCAAACGAGGTCCGCAACTGCCCAGGATCAAGCCGGTGGGCCGCGCCGCGCTCAATCGCTGCCCGCCGCAGCGGGCACGGCATCCGCATCGGGACGGCGACCTGGCCTACGGCATGCCCCAATAGCGGGGCATGCTTGGGAAAACTGGCCGCAGATCGCCTCGGCCGCCTGGGCCGGCTACCTGGCGCAGGGCCGCGGCCTGACGATCATCGACACGCGCAAAACCTATCCGGCGCCGACCGGGCTGGGCCACGCGATCAGCTACCTGCCGGCGAACCTGGTGACCGCGACCGACGACGCGCACTATCGTGCGGCGCATGGTGTGCGAGTACGATCCCGAGCGCGAAGTGGTGGTGGGGATGCTGCGGGCCAACGGCGACGAGGACGGGCGGGGTGACCCCGCCCATACCGCCTCGGCAGCCCGCGGCTCACGCCCAAGCAGGCGTATGAGCAGACGCCGAGGCAGTGAGGCAGGGCGGCGTAGCGCATGTTGAAAAGCCGGCGATATTCGAGGACCTCCGTGACCGGTTCCGGTCCGCAATCATGGCGAGTTACGGATGCCGCTTTGACAGTTACACTCGTCACGGTCATGAAGTGAGGTCGTCCGATGCGGCGCATCGACCTGATGCGGCGCATCGGCATCACCTTGTCACACCCCGTCACCTTGTCACCCCTTCACCCTGTCACCCCTTCACCTTGTCACCGTGTCAGGTATAGGAGGACTCTTGCGCCGCTCGGGAAGTGGTTGTATCATTGTGCCGCAGTGCGCGCAATTTGTGGAGGCCGGCATGAAAGCGATGATCCTCAGTGTGCCACACCGAGCTGGACGAGATCGAAGGGCGCACGCCCCCGCCGCGCTTGCCCGTTGTCCTGGGCCACCAGGTCGTGGGCCGGGTCGAGCAGCTTGGACCGGGCACGCGCGTGCTCAGGCTGGGCGACCGGGTCGGGATCGGGTGGATCTATGCGTCCTGTGGGCAATGCGAATACTGTGAGAGCGGGACCGAGAACCTGTGCTCCGAGTTTCGCGCCACGGGCCGCGACGCGGATGGCGGTTATGCCGAGTACATGGTTGTCCCGGAGCGGTTCGCCTACCCCATCCCGGACATCTTCACCGACGCCGAGGCGGCCCCGCTGCTGTGCGCGGGCGCCATCGGCTACCGCTCCCTCAGGCTTACCGGGTTACAGGACGGCCAGCGCCTGGGACTGACCGGGTTCGGCGCGTCGGCGCATCTGGTGCTGAAGATGGTTCGTCACCGCTACCCACGGGCCGAGGTCTACGTCTTTGCGCGCAACCCGGCCGAGCGGGCGTTTGCACTGGAGCTGGGCGCGGCCTGGGCCGGCGACACGACCGACGCCGCGCCGGAGCAGTTGCACGCCATCATCGACACCACGCCGGCCTGGAAGCCGGTGGTCGAGGCGCTGCGCAACCTCCTCCCCGGCGGCCGGCTGGTGATCAACGCCATCCGCAAAGAGGACGTGGACAAAGGCGCCCTGTTGCAGTTGGACTATCCGACCCACCTCTGGATGGAGCGGGAGATCAAAAGCGTCGCCAACGTGGCCCGGCGCGACGTCGTCGAATTCCTGCAACTGGCCGCGGAGATCCCCATCCGGCCCGCGGTGGAGGAGTTCCCTCTGGAAGATGCCAACCAGGCGCTGATGGAGCTGAAAACCCAGAAGATCCGGGGCGCAAAGGTGTTGCGGATTGGATGAATGTCGGGGGCTGTGGCCGGTTTGCAACCGAGCCACCGTGGCTCGGTTGCAAACCGGCCACAGCCCCATTATCTAAGAGGATACCACAGAACGATCATCGCCAGGGAGCACACGCATTGAACGAACAACTGGCCAAACTGGTGGAATTTCACCGCGTGTTCGGCGCGCATATCGAGGCGCGGCCCACCGCGGCGGTATCGGACGAGGTCATCGCCCTGCGCGTGAAGCTGATCCAGGAGGAGCTGAACGAGTACGAGGAGGCCGCGCGGGCGCACGACTTGGTCGGCGTGGCGGACGCGCTGACCGACCTGATGTATGTGGTGTTGGGCACTTACGTCTCGCACGGGCTACAGGATTACGGCGAGGCGTTGTTCGACGAAGTGCACAGCAGCAACATGAGCAAGCTTGACGACGACGGCAATGCCATCCATCGGGCGGACGGCAAGGTGCTGAAGTCGGCGCGGTTTCGGGAGCCGGATCTGGCGGCCATCCTCGCCAGGTGACGAGGAGACGCACGGGGAGAACCCCAGGCATGACATGAATAAGCGCCTCTACATCGCCTACACCGGCGGCACCATCGGCATGCGGCCGACCGCGGACGGCTACGCGCCTGCGCCCGGTTTCCTGGCCGAGCAGATGGCGGCCATGCCCGAGCTGCGCGATCCGCGGATGCCGGCGTATGACATCCACGAGTACGCGCCGCTGCTCGATTCGTCCAACATGACCCCGCGCGACTGGATCCGCATCGGCCGGGACATCGTCGAGCACTACGCCGCGTATGATGGCATCATCGTGCTCCACGGCACCGACACGATGGCCTACACCGCCTCGGCGTTGCCCTTTTTCCTGCAGGGGCTGCGCAAGCCGGTGATCCTGACCGGGTCGCAGATCCCGCTGTGCGAGATCCGCAATGACGCCCGGGCGAATCTCATCACTTCCATGTCGATTGCCGCCGAATACCCGGTACCGGAGGTGTGCCTCTACTTCGGGGACAAGCTGCTGCGAGGCTGCCGGGCGGTCAAGGTGGACGCGGACGGGCTGGACGCGTTCGATTCCCCAAACTATCCGCCGCTGGGCACGGTGGGCGTGAAGATCGAGATCGACGCCAGCCACCTGGCGCCGGCCTCGACATCGGACGAGTTGGTGCTGGTGAACCCGGTCGTGGACGCCACGGTCGGCGCGTTCCGGCTCTTTCCGGGCCTCTCGCCCGAACTGTTGTGCAATGTGCTCAAGCCGCCGCTACAAGGCCTGGTGCTGGAGACGTACGGGGTTGGCAACGGCCCGGACCGGGATCAGGCGTTTCTGGCCGTCATCGAAGAGGCAACCGACCGCGGGGTGGTGATCGTCGACGTCACCCAGTGCCTGCGGGGGTCCGTGCACCTGGGCGAGTATGCCACCGGCGCCGCGCTGGCGCGGGCCGGGGTGATCAGCGGCTATGACCTGACCGCGGAGGCGGCGCTGTGCAAGCTGTTCTATCTCTTCAGCGCCGGCTATTCACCCGAGGAGGTCAGGGCCAGGATGGTGCAGGACCTGTGCGGGGAGCTGACCGTCCCGCCCAACCAGGGCGATCGCAGACCCGCTGTGGCCGGTCTCCTGACCGAGCCACCACCGGGTCGGGTGTCCAGCCCTGCTGTGGCCGGTCTGGTGTCCAGCCCTGCTGTGGCCGGTCTCCTGACCGAGCCACCACCGGGCTGGGTGTCCAGCCCTGCTGTGGCCGGTCTCCTGACCGAGCCACCACCGGGTATGAACATCTCGTTGACGGCCATCGCCAAAATGATCGATCATTCGCTGCTCCACCCGACTATGACTGACGCCGAGCTCCGGCAGGGGTGCGAGCTGGCCAGGCGCCTCGACGTCGCGGCGGTCTGCATCAAGCCGTACGCGGTGGCGGGAGCGGTCGAGCTGCTCCGCGGCTCCGGCGTCGCGGTCGGAACCGTCGTCGGCTTTCCCCACGGCAACAGCCACATCGCCATCAAACTGCGCGAGGCGGAGCTGGCATGTCAGGAGGGCGCGACCGAGCTGGACATGGTGGTCAACATCGGTCGGGCCCTGGGCGGCGATTGGGATTATGTTTCGGCCGAGATCAAGGCGCTGACCACGGCCGCGCACAAACACGGCGCGATCATCAAGGTGATCTTCGAGAACGACTACCTGCCCGAGGACGATCCGAAGATCCGGCTGTGCGAGATCTGTGCGGGGGCGGGCGCGGATTTCGTCAAGACCTCCACGGGGTACGGTTTTGTCAAAGGGGCGGACGGCACGTACGCCTATCTGGGCGCGACCGATCACGACCTGCGCCTGATGCGCGCCCACTGCCCGCCTCAAATTCAGGTCAAAGCTGCGGGCGGCGTCCGGACCTTGGACGATGTGCTGCGCGTGCGAGCGTTGGGTGTGACCCGCGTGGGCGCGACCGCGACCGAGGCAATTTTGGCGGAAGCGCGGCGCCGCGGCTTTGAATGACGAAGGACTCGAAGGACTGCCAGTCCTGGCTACCGCCACAGGATCGCGTCCACCTGGCCGCCGTAGCCCTCGCCGAACAGGTTGAGGTGGTTGAGCAGGTGGTAGAGCTGGTAGAGCGGCAACCGATCGTCGCGGCCGGCCGCGGGGGGCCACGCCTCGTCGTACGCCCGGAAGAAGTCAGCGGGGAAGCCGTCGAACAGGTGGCACATGGCCAGCTCCGCCTCCCGGTCGCCGAAATAGATCGCCGGGTCGATC
>PHCA01000152.1:1742-13796 GCA_002842085.1 Chloroflexi bacterium HGW-Chloroflexi-1 | reverse complement strand
CCTCGCCACAGCGAGGCCCTCGCCACAGCGAGGCCCTCGCAATGACAGCCCTTTGATTACGGCAGGAGCCGCGCTATGTGTAGTATCGCACAACCCATATTTGAGCCCCGCTGCCTGGCAACCACAATCGGCAGCCTGCCCCACACCGACGTAGCCCTCGGAACCGCCCGGATGTTCGAGAGCACGCCGGAGATCCCGGCCTGGGTGCAGTTTCCCAGGCGCACCTTCCACGAGAACATGATGATGCAGTTCACCGAGGGAATGCCGGGGCTGGTGAAGGAGGGGGAACGGATTTACTTCGGCAACACGGCGCCCGACTTCATCGACCAACTGACCGACTTCTACGCCCGCTACCTGGCCGCGACCGAGGATGGAGACCCCGTCGCCCTGGATAGTTTCGGCCTCTCACCGCAGTACGCGGCGGGCTTCGCGGAGTTCGTCACCCGGCTGCCGGAACAGACGACGCGGCCGGTGGCGCTCAAAGGGCAGGTCACCGGCCCCTTCACGCTCGGCGCCAACATGCTCGACCAAAATCGTCGCTGCGTGTACTATGACGACCAACTGCGCGACGTGATTGTCAAGACAGTGGCTTTGAAAGCGTTGTGGCAGATAACTCGCTTGAGCGCATTCGGCCCACAAGTGCTGATCTTCTTCGACGAACCGATGCTGCTCGGCTTTGGTTCGCAGACGTTCCTCACCGTAAGCCGGGAGGACATCATCGGAGACCTGAACGAGGTGGCTGCCGCGATTCACGCCCAGGGCGGACTGACCGGCGTCCACTGCGAGGCCAACACCGATTGGTCGCTGCTGATGGAGGCCGACCTGGACATCCTCGACTTCGACGCCTACGACCACATGCAGGCCATTACTCTCTATCCCGTCGAGCTGCGCGCCTTTCTGGAGCGAGGCGGCAGCCTGGGTTGGGGCATCGTCCCCACCCTCGACAGAGAGGCCGCTGCGACTGAAACTGTTCCCTCGCTGCTGGCCCGTCTCGACGAGGGCGTGGAGCGTCTGGTGCGCAAGGGCTTCGACCGGGAGTTGCTGCTGCGTCGGGCGTTGATCACACCCAGTTGTGGCGCTGGCGGCGTGCTTACCGAGCCGCTTGCCGAGCGCGTGCTAAGCCTGTTGCGTCAACTGTCCACAATCCTGCGCAGCCGACACGGCTTTGCAGACAGCGAGAAGTGACACACTCACACTGACCGGATTCTGCCGAGTCAGATAAAGATTCGTAGGGGCAGTGCCTTGCGCCTGCCCTGGGCGACCGCAAGGGATCGCCCCTACCACGAAACATTATCTGAACTTCTATATCTTGGTCATCCTCATCGCCGCTCTGTTACTCTTTACCGGGCGCCATCCTCAAAACCCCCACCTGGACAGCGGTGGTTGTCATCGCTCTGATCTCCTTGGCCAGCTCCTGCTCCCACCGCGTCCAGGCGAGCTCGTCGGAGGTCATGCCGCCTTGAATTCATCACCCGTGTAACTACTCAGCCGTGCCTTCTCACAAACCGGTGCATGCGCTCCAGCGCCTCTTCGAGCTGGTCCTTCGCCGTGGCATAGCACATGCGCACGTAGCCCTCGCCGCCCAGACCGAACGCGGGACCGGGCACCGCGGCGATCTTCTCCTCCTCCAGCAAGGTCCAGGCGAATTCGTCGGAGGTCATGCCGCTGACGCGGATGTCGGGGAACGCGTAGAATGCGCCCCGCGGCTCGAAAGTGGGCAGGCCGATGCTGTTCAGGCCGTTCACCAGCAGCACCCGGCGCGCGTTGTACGACGCGCGCATCGCCAGCACGGCCTCCTCGGCCGCGGGATCGGTCAGCGCGGTGATGGCCGCGACCTGCGCGGTGGTCGGCGCCGACATGATGGTGTACTGGTGCACCTTGCGCATCGCGTCCAGGATGTCGGCCGGGCCGAGCGTGAAGCCCAGCCGCCAGCCGGTCATGGCATAATTCTTAGAGAAGCCGCCGATGATAATGGTCCGGTCGCGCATGCCGGGCAGGCTGCTGAAGGTGGTGTGCGCGCCGGCGTAGACCAGCCGGTCGTAGATCTCGTCGGAGATCACCAGCAGGTCGTGACGCTCGGCCACCGCGGCGATCTCCAGCATCCGCGCCCGGTCCAGGATCGCGCCGGTGGGGTTGTTGGGATAGTTGATCAGGATCGCCACCGTCCTGGGCGTCACCGCGGCCTCGAGCTGCGCGCCGGTGACCTGGAAGGTAGTCTCCACGTGGGTGGCGATGGGCACGGGCACGCCGCCGGCGAAGCTCACCTCCGCCTCGTACGAGACGAAGCACGGCTCCGGGATGAGCACCTCGTCGCCGGGGTTCAGGATCGCAGTCAGGGCCAGGTAGAGCGCCTCGGACCCGCCTACGGTGATCAGGGTCTCGGTCTCCAGGTTGTAGGAGACGCCGTAGAGGGCCTCCCACCTGGCCGTGATGGCCCGGCGCAGCTCCACGATACCGGAGTTGGAGGTATAACGCGTCTCGCCACGCTGCAAGGACGCGATGCCGGCCTGTCGGATCACATCGGGTGTGACAAAGTCGGGCTCGCCGATGCCCAACGAGATCACATCGTCCATGGTCGCGGCAATGTCGAAGAACTTGCGGATGCCGGAAGGTGGCACTGCGGCCACCCGGCGCGAGATACGGTTGGACATGAAGAGAGCCTCCGAGCTTCAATCTGTGTCTTCGCCCCACACTCTAATGCGGGTTTCTTCGATGATCCATAGGTGACGGTTCACGGGCTGCTCCTGCATCAGAGGCAATGCCCTCCGAAAGGCAGTTAGCACATGAGGCTTGTCCTGCCGATGCAACCGGAGCACCAGATTGCTATGGAACTGTTTCGGCGGATAGGCGCGCACATTCGCGAAGTCCAAATCAAGGGTAACCAGCGCGCGCTCTTCCTGTTGGCACACCTCGATGATGCGGGGATCGGCTTCGCCTGTCATCTGCTGCTCATGGATAGTAATGGCTTGATGGTTTGCCGACCGCAGCAACACGGCGACTTCGAGCGGCAGGTTCTCATCTATCTTGAACTTCATGCGGTGGCTCCTGCCGGTACTGGCATGACCCGCTCGCGGGCAAGTTCCGCGGCATAGGCCATTGCCGTCTGGATGTCTTGAGGAGTTAGAGAAGGATAACTCCGCAGGATATCTTTCTTGCTCACACCGGCTGCCAGGTTATCCAGGGTTACCGAGACCATGACGCGGGTACCCTTGATGCAGGCCTTCCCGTGACAAACCAGGGGGTCCACCGTGATTTGTTCTCGCCAGTCCATAATCTCACCTCCCAGTTCGATCCTTATGGCACAGCTTGTACAGTCCACTCGTCCTTGACTTCTTCCCACTCCAGCCGATACCGCCGCCCGTCCTCCGCCAGCACGCGGAAGACCAGTCCGGCCGGCGTGCGCTCCTGCCACAGCACCTCGCGCACCTCCAGCCAGCGGTCTTCCCACTCGAACGCGGTCGGCCGCTCGGGGTAACTGGCTCCAGCGTAGCAACGCACCTGGGTCATCGCTCACACCTTCCTCAGCACAGCCTATCGCCAGACCTGTCAGGTCTGAGAGATGCTCAGAACGCCACGACGCCTTCCACGACCGCGCCATCCGCGATCTCCGCCTGCGCGCCTGATTCATTCACGATCTCCACGATGCCGCGACAGGTCACGGCACGGCCGAATCGCACGTCCCCCCGGACCGTCAGCCCCTCACACGCGATCAGCGAGGGCGGCCCGTAGGGGAAGCGCGCTTCCAGGTCGTCGATCAGCCTGTAATACGCCGGGTCCAGGCTGACCATGATCGGACCCAGCGTCCGGGCCGGGTCGGGGATGACCTGGTAGTCGTCGGTCAGGACGTAGGCGTCGGAGCGGACGGCCAGCAGGTCGTCGGTGGTCTTCACCGGCGCAAACCGGGTGCGCGGTGCCCGCAACGCCCCCGCGCCCGCGAACAGCGCAATGGCCGCGCCCATCGCGGTCTCCAACTGGTACACCGGCGTGGAGTCCGGGTCGCGCGGGTCCACCGTCTTGTGGTTGCGGATCATCGGCAAGCCGAGAATGCCGTCCCGCTCGGCCAACAACTGTTTCAGTGCGGGCAGGCTCAGCCACAGGTTGTTGGTGTTGAAGTACTTGTGCCGGTCGATCTCCTGGAACGCGTCTGCGTCCGAAGGGGAGCTGATTCTCGACGAAGTAGCCCAGGATGACCGGGTCCAGGATCGCGCCCAGGTTGTCGGCGTTGGAGACTAACGCGTACGCATAGCCCTTTGCGATCAGCGCGTCCAGCAGGCCGCTGGTGACCAGTGCCGTGTAGATGTCGCCGTGGCCGGGCGGACACCACTCCAGCTCGGGATCGGCCGGCCAGTCCACCGGCCGCAGGTCCGCCTGCGCCACCTTCGGCGCCTTGTGCTGGAGGAAGTCCAGCGGCAGGTCGCCCCACAACTCGGGATAGCGCCGTAACGCGGCCAGCGAGTCGGCCCGGGTATTGAAACTGTTCATGAGCACCAACGGCACGCCGCTCGACAGCGCCTGGTGAGCGGCCACGTCCAGGAACGTGAGCCCATCCTTGACCGTCAACAGCGACTTGGCCTTTTCCAGTCCCATCCCCGTGCCCAGGCCACCGTTCAACTTCAGCAAGAGGGCCCGAGGCAGCGCGGCACGCCCCACTTCGGCCAGGCGGGCGGGCAGCGCCTCCAGGTCGGGCAACGACTCAACCGGGCGTACCTCGGCCTCGGAGATGAGGCCCGTGTGACCCTCGACCAATTGCTTGTAATAGTACTGAAAGGTCATTGTCCCTCCGAATCCCGATCCATTGCCTCTCGCGAATGTCAAGTTTTTCCCGACTGGTGTGAACGAAATAGAACTCGCGAGTGGGGTATTGCTGATGCAAGTTGCGATAGCTCATCATTGCATCACTGCCGCTATCGCAACGTTCGATTACGGCTACCTCTTCGAGGTGTCTATGGCTATCGGGCGTTGTGTGAGCTTGTAAGGCTTCGATGACAAGCCATTGATCGGAATAACTTTTGCACACTTCAGACCATTGCATGTTGGCCTCCTATTTCCCCTACCCTGGCGCCGGTTTCTGCTTGTGCCACGCCGTCGCCTGCTCATAGGCGAAGGCCGCGCGCAAGATCGTCGCCTCGGCAAACGCGCCGGCGATCAGTTGCAACCCGATCGGCAGGCCGGCCGCGTCGAACCCGCACGGCATGGACATCCCGCAGATGCCGGCCAGGTTCAGCGACAGGGTGAAGACGTCCGAGAGGTACATGCTCAGCGGGTCGTCGACCTTCTCACCGATGCGGAACGCTGTGGTGGGGCTGGTGGGACAGGCGATGACGTCCACGTCCTGCAAAGCCAGCTCGAAGTCTTGTTTGATCAACGTGCGCACCTGCTGCGCCTTGAGGTAGTACGCGTCGTAATAGCCGGCGCTCAGCGCGTAGGTACCCAACATGATGCGTCGCTTGACCTCCGCGCCGAAGCCCTGGCCGCGCGTCCGGCGGTAGCCCTCCCAGAGCGAATCCGCCGGCGCGGACAGCCCGTAGCGGATGCCGTCGTAGCGGGCCAGGTTGGCCGAGGCCTCGGCCGGCGCGATGATGTAGTAGACCGGCAGCGCCAGATCGGTGTGCGGCAAACTGACCTCCCGCACTTCCGCGCCCAGCTCCGCCATCAGCTCGACGGCCGCGCGGACCGCCCCCTCGACCTCCGCCTGCATGCCCGGCGCGAAGTATTCCCTCGGCACGCCGATCCGCAGTCCGTGCAGACCTCTGTCCCCTGCCCCCTGATCCCTGACCCCCACGTAGTCCGGCACGGGCAGGTCCACGCTGGTGCTGTCCCGCGGATCATAGCCGGCGACGGCGCCGAGCAGAATCGCCGCGTCGGTCACGTCTTTGGCCAGCGGCCCGATCTGGTCCAGGGATGAGGCATAGGC
This sequence comes from Chloroflexi bacterium HGW-Chloroflexi-1, assembly GCA_002842085.1. Taxonomy (GTDB): domain Bacteria; phylum Chloroflexota; class Anaerolineae; order CG2-30-64-16; family CG2-30-64-16; genus CG2-30-64-16. The sequence goes on along the minus strand of PHCA01000152.1, from coordinate 7,882 downwards.
CACCAGCCCGTAACGGCTGACCCGGCCGTAGGTCGGTTTGATCCCCACGACGCCGCACAGTGCGGCCGGCTGGCGCACGCTGCCGCCGGTGTCCGAGCCGAGCGCGGCCAGGCACTCGTCCGCGCACACCGCCGCGGCGCTGCCACCGCTGGAGCCGCCCGGCACCCGGTCCAGGTTCCACGGGTTGTGGGTGGTGAAGTAGGCCGAGTTCTCGGTACTGGACCCCATCGCGAATTCATCGGTGTTGGTCTTGCCCAGGATCACCGCGCCGGCCGCGGCCAGCCTGTCCACGACCGCGGCCTGGTAGGGCGCGATGTAGCTCTCCAGGATTTTGGAGCCGCAAGTGGTCCGCACCCCCGCCACCGTGATCACGTCCTTGATCGCCAGCGGGATGCCGGTCAGAATCGGCAGGTCTGCCAGTGTCCCGGCTGCCCGGGCCGCGGCAATCGCCGCGTCGGCCGCCGCGGCCTGCGCCAGCGCCACCTCGGGGAGCAGGGTCAGGTACGCTTTGACCGCGTTATCCACCGCGTAGATGCGGTCGAGCACCGCCGCGGTCAGCTCAGTCGCGCTGATCTCGCCGGCCCGAAGGAGGGCGGCCGCCCGATGAATGGTAAACGAATGTAACACCAATCTACCAATCTACCAATCTACCAATCTACTCGTTACTCGTTACTCACTACTTCTCCATATCGTCGCATCAATCCCCCGACTCGAAGACCGCGCGCACGCGGAAGTAGCCCTCGGACGCGTCCGGCGCGTTGGCCAAAACGTCTTCCCGCGGCATCGACGGCCGGACCGCGTCCTCGCGCATCACGTTGCGGAGGGGCAACCCGGTCGCGGTGGGCGGGATGGCGGAGGTATCGACCGCCTGCAGGGTCGCCGCATAATCCAGGATGGCGGAAAGCTGTTCGCGATACAGCGCTTTCTCAGCATCGGTCAGCCCCAGTTTGGCCAACTCGGCGATGTGTTCCACTTCGGCAATCGTCAGGCTCATGATGCGCACTCCGTATCTTCTCAGTTTTTCGGGGTATGCTGTGGCCGGTCTGTGACCGAGCCACCGTGACTCGGTCACAGACCGGCCACAGCCCTGGATTATTGCGAAGACACTACACTCCTTACTGCGCCGGTATTATAGCACCCTCAAGCAGGGTGAACCAATCTGGGCGCGCTGGTCGGCCATCATAGGCGGTCGGTTGGAGTTGTGCTATAATCCGGCCACGAATTTCCCATCACCCTGGAGGCACAGATGACCGATTCCCGCCGCCCTTTGCCGAAGCTACGGGGCAGGTTGGCCCTCACGCTGGGCCTGGCTTTGACCGCACTGCTCCTGGCGGGTTGCAGCCTGCTGAAACCAGCGCCCGCGCCGGACCCACTGGCCGAGTATCGCCCCGCGTTGCACCCCGACTTCCGGATCACACCGACTCAGTTGGACAGCCTGCTGACGTACAGCATCACCGTGCAGATCGACCCGGTCCTGCGCACGTTCCGGGGCATGGTGGACGTGACGATCCCGATCTCCGGCCCCACGCCGCTGCGGGACCTCTACTTCCGGCTCTACCCAAACCTGCGGCAGTGCGGCGGCAACCTGCAGGTGACCGGCGCGCGCGTCGACGGCATGACGGTGAACTTCGGATACGAGGCCGAGTCCACCGCGGTGCACCTGGCGCTGCCGACGCCCCTGCAACCTGGCAGCGTCGCGCGGGCGTGGCTGAGTTTCAGCGGCGCAGCCCCGCAGCGCGGACCCGGCTCCTACACCATCTTCGGGACCAGCGAGGACATCCTGAGCCTGACCAATTTCTACCCGATCCTGGCCGGCCGGCGCGGGGAGAGCTGGGCGCTGGACATCGCTGACCCGCAAGGGGATGTGGGTTTCCACGATGCCGCGCTCTACCGCGTGGAGGTGACGCTGCCGCCGGGCCAGGTGATCGCCGCGACCGGCGCCGCCGTCACCCAGACTCTCACCGCCGATGGGCTGCTCACGACGCGCTACGTGCAAGGGCCGGCGCGGGAGTTCACGCTGGTGCTCAGCCCGCGCTTCCAGGTGGCGGAGGCGAACGCGCTCGGCGCCCGGGTGCGCTCCTACTACCTGCCCGGGGACGCGCTGGCCGGCCGTTCAGCGCTCTACGCCGCGGTGGCCGCGCTGGAGATCTACAGCGACCGGTTCGGCCCCTATCCGTACAGGGAGATGGCCGTGGTGCAGGCGCCGCTGACCTTTCACGGCATGGAGTTTCCAGGGATGAGCCTGATCGGCAGCCAGGTTTACGACCGCTTCCCGCAAGAGTTGGAGACGTTGGTGGTGCACGAGGTGGCCCATCAGTGGTGGTACAACCAGGTGGGCAGCGACCAGACACAAAACCCCTGGATCGACGAGGGGCTGGCCGAGTTCAGCATGTACTACTACTACCAGGATCGGTATGGGGCGCCGGCCGCGGAATGGCTGCAGCATTCGCGCTGGGAAACGCCGGTGGAGAATGCGATCACCAACGATGGGGACGCGCCCATCGGCCGACCCGTAGACGCCTACCAGGGCAACTATGAGACGATCATCTACGGCAAGGGCGCGCTCTTCTTCGCCACCCTGCGGGACGAGCTGGGCGAAAAGGCGTTCCGGAAGCTCATGCAGACCTACCTGGAGCGGTATCGCTGGCGCATCGCCACCCCGGCCGAGTTCCAGGCGCTGACCGAGGAAGTGGCAGGGCGCGATCTGAGTGGGCTGTTCAAGGATTGGGTGGAAGGGAAAGAGTAAGCGAAGCGCAAACCGCCTGACCCCACACTCAGAGTGAGTATCTCGACAATGTTACATTTCGCCAGTCATTGCGAGGAGCGGGGTTTGCGGTTGCGAGGTACGAAGCAAAGCAATCTCCTGCTTGCGAAGGGGGATTGCTTCGCTCCGCACCGCGAAAACCGTGCGGTGCTCCGCTCGCAATGACTAATCTGACATTGTCGAGGTATAATGGAACTGACAAGAGTCGCCAGATCGCTTGAGGCATGGAGGTAAAAACATGAATCTGAACGACATCATCCAGGACATTCACGGGCTAAATGCCGAACTGGCGCGCCTGGAAAAACGTTACAACCTGCTTTCGGAAGATTTCTACCGCTTGTACAAGACCGGCGAATTAGAGCAAAGTCGTGATTTTATTAAGTGGGTGGGCTACTACGAAGCCAGGTTGCAGCGTGAGGCGCGCTACCAGGAAATGATATATTGTTACTTGCGTGAGCTACGCCAGACGGCGGGCATCGGCGCGTTGCGCCTCGTTCCCGAAATGGCAACTGCCGGAGTCCCGTAAATGCCTATCACCGATTTCTTGACCTACGGGGAGTTGGTCTACTCGCTACCAGATCGCTATGCGAGTATCCAAAGGTCCACGTTAGTTCTGGCTACCGTCGGCTCTACTCTGGCGAAACTTGAGGGCCAGGTGACCTTCGCTGGCGATGTTGTATTGGACGTCTGGGAACTCGTGGATATCGACGCCAGGCGCATCCTCGACTACAGTTACGAGGTCTACAAAGCTGGCGCTCAAGTCCTCTGGTACGATCCCTTTGAGCACCCCCACGCTTGCTCCGAGTTGATCGAGGGCGCAGAGGCAACGATCAGGGCGTTGCACGGGAAGGTGGGCCTGATGGTGATCACCAATGGGCTGAAGGATGTGCAGCGACCCAGGCTGGTCCGTTCCACCATCGGCAACTACTTCGCCGACATCGTTATCTCGGAAGAGGTCGGCGCGGCCAAACCGGACGGGGCGATCTTCGACGTCGCATTCGGCCGGATGAACGAACCGCGCAAAGCGGAGGTCCTGATCGTCAGCGACAGCCTGACCTCCGACATCAGAGAGGAATCAACGTGACATTTGCGCAGATCAGGCTGCCGAGGTAACTATCTTAAGACATTGCGACGACAGTAACTCTGCCATCGTATAGTGCTGAAAGTTTTCGAACATCATTTGTCTTAATGAATACACGAAGCGTCGCGCACATCTCGCTCCTGGTCACTTGATCAGGCCTCTGGCCAGTGGACGCGGAGGTCCCAAAGTCGTGACGGTCGCTCACGCCCGCTTTGCCCGCCTGTGGTAGTGTGGTACAATGCCGTCCATCACACGAAACACGCACCACGGAGGAGCTCCCATGCCCGAAAAGATCCTGGTCAGCGTCGCCTGGCCTTATTGCAACGGCGATATGCACATCGGCCACATCGCCGGCGCGTACCTGCCGGCTGATATCTTCGCCCGCTACCACCGCCTGCGCGGAAACGACGTGCTGATGGTGTCCGGCTCCGACACGCACGGCACGCCGATCACCGTGCGCGCCGAGGAAGAGGGCATCACCCCGCGCGCGGTGGTGGACCGCTATCATCCGCGCAACACCGAGACGCTGCGCCGGCTGGGCATCAGCTTCGATCTGTTCACCGAGACCGACACCGAGAACCACTGGGCGATCACCCAGGAGCTGTTCAAGACCCACCTGAAGCACGGCTACGTCTATCGGGACAGCATGAAGCAGTTATACTGCCTGGACTGCGCCAGGTGGCTGGCGGATCGCTACGTAGAAGGCGTTTGTTCCTTCTGCGGCCACGAGGCCGCGCGCGGGGATCAGTGCGACAACTGCGGCCGCACCTACGACGCGATCGAGTTGGGCTTCCCGCGGTGCGGCTATTGCGGCGGCACGCACATCGAGATCCGGGTGACCGAACACTTCTTCCTGGACCTGGCCCGGCTGAACGATCCGCTGTTGGCCTGGCTGAACGATGGACGCAAGGGGCACTGGCGGTCCAACGTGATCAACGCCACTCGCGCCCGGCTGGAGAGCCGCGAGCTGCACGGCCGGCCCATCACCCGGGACATCCAGTGGGGCGTGCCCATCCCGCTGCCCGGCTACCAGGACAAGCGCATCTACGTCTGGTATGACGCGGTGATCGGGTATCTGGCGGCAAGCAAGGAGTGGGCTGGCCTGACCGGCGACCCGGAGGCGTGGCGGGCGTGGTGGCAGGACCCGGACGCCCGGGCCTACTACTTCATCGGCAAGGACAACATCGAGTTTCACACCATCATCTGGCCCGGCATGTTGATCGGCTACGACGAGAGCCTCAATCTGCCCTATGACGTGCCGGCCAACGAATACCTGAATGTGGAAGGTCGCAAGCTGAGCAAGAGCCGGCGCTGGATGATCGGCATGAGCGACGCGCTGGACCGCTACGATCCCGATCCCTGGCGCTATGCGCTGGCCGCCAGCCAGCCCGAGTCGCAAGATGTCAACTTCACGTGGGACGAGTTCGTGCGCCGCAACAACGAGGAGCTGGTGTCCACCTGGGGCAACCTGGCCAACCGCGTGCTGGGCTTTGCGTACAAGCGCTTCGATGGGGTCGTGCCGGAGCCCGGCGAGCTGGACGACGATGATCGGGCGCTGCTCGACCAGGTGGCGCCGACCTTCGAGCGGGCGACCGCGTGCCTGGACGCGGTCAAGCTCAAGGCCGCGCTGGGTGAAGCGATGGCGTTGGCGCGCGAGGCCAACCGCTACCTGAACCTCAAGGAGCCGTGGCAGCAGATCAAGGTCGATCAGGCCGCCGCGGCCACGTCGATCTACGTGGCGTTGCGCGTGATCGACAGCCTGAAGACGCTGTTCGCGCCGTTCCTGCCGTTCACCAGTCAGCAACTCCACGAGTACCTGGGGTACGACGGCCAACTGTTCGGCCGGCTCTACACCGAGGAGGTCACCGAGACCGAGCGGCGGCACCTGGTGCTGCGTTATGACGGCAGTGGGGCGTATCCTGGTTGGGCGCCCAGCGAGCTGGCGCCGGGCCAGGCGTTGCGCCAGCCGGGGCCGCTTTACCTCAAGTTAGAACCGAATGTGGTGGACGAAGAAATCGAGCGGATGGCGGCCGGGGCGTAATGGCTCACAACCGGTGATCGGCGGCAATCATACGCCGGTCACCGGTTTCACGATCCCGCACAAGAAAAGTTGTTCACATCTATCCACAACCCCTCGGTAGTTATCCACAGAATCAACCGACATATCCGCTGTTTTCCTCGTTTCTCCGGAGCGGTTGTGGCCGGTCTCCTGACCGAGCCACCGTGGGAGACCAGAACCTCCTGACCGCTGTGGCCGGTCTCCTGACCGAGCCACCGTGGGAGACCAGAACCTCC
>PHCA01000152.1:0-1622 GCA_002842085.1 Chloroflexi bacterium HGW-Chloroflexi-1 | reverse complement strand
CGACCGCTGTGGCCGGTCTCCTGACCGAGCCACCGTGGGAGACCAGAACCTCCTGACCGCTGTGGCCGGTCTCCTGACCGAGCCACCGTGGGAGACCGGCCACAGCGATCCCCCGAAGAATCGAGAAGATACGGAAGCTAATTTTGACCAGAACCTCTTGACATCCTGTATCGGTCTGATATAATATCACTCGGAAGCCTCCCTCTTTCCCGTTGTGCGCGCTTCTCAGCGGTCCTTTGCGGTCCTTTATGAGGAGGGTGGACCATGTCCTACTTACGCACGGCTTTGCTGCTTTCCCTCACGGGTCTGTTGATCGCGTTCCTCTGTCTCCTCTCTGCTGCCGACGCGCAAACACCCGGGCATCTCTTGATCAGCGAAGTGCTCTATGACGCGCCGCAATCCGGTACCGACACCTCGTATGAGTGGGTCGAGCTTTTTAATCCCACTGCCGCGGCCGTGAACCTGGCCGGTTGGGCGCTGCGGGACAACACGAGCCAGGATGCCATCCCGGCGGTGACGTTGGGGCCGGGCGAATACCTGGTGATCGCAGCCACCGCGGCCGGTTTTGCGCAGAATCACCCCGGCTTCAGCGGGAACCTGGTGACGCTGGAAGGCAGCATCGGCAACGGCTTGAGCAACACCGGCGATCGGGTGCTCCTGCTGGGGCCGGATGGGGCCGCAGTGGACGCCATGAGCTACTGGAACGACGCGACCATTTTCGATCCGCCCTGCCTCGACGTGGACGCGGGCTGGTCGTTGGCGCGAGTACCTTCGTCGCAAGATACCGACAGTGCCGCAGACTGGTTGCCTCAGGAGATCCCCAATCCGGGTGGGCCGGGCGTGGCGCCTCCACCCACGCCGACCGGGACGCCTACGTTCACCGGCACGCCGACCCCAACCGCCACCGTCACTTGGACCCCAGCATCATCCGACACGCCGACGGCTTCGCCGACCGGCACGCCCTCCTCGACCCGGTCGCCCACGCCTACGGCATCCCCCACGGCCAGCACCGCCTGGCCGGGCGCGGTGGTCATCGACGAGATCATGCAGAACCCCAGCGCGGTTTCGGACGCGGCCGGCGAATGGTTCGAGCTCTACAACGCCACCGCCGCGGCCATCGACCTGAACAGTTGGACGATCCGGGACGCGGGGAGCGACAGCCACCGCATCCAGTACGGCGGCCCGCTCTGGCTGCCGGCGCACGGCTACCTGGTGCTGGGGCGGAACGCGGACCCGGCGGTCAACGGCGGCGTCCCGGTGGCGTACAAGTATAGCAACTTCACGCTGGGCAACGGCGCCGACGAGATCATCCTGCTCGACGGGCAGGGCGTCGAGATCGACCGGGTCGAGTACGATGGCGGCCCGGATTTTCCCAACCCGAACGGCGCGGCCATGGCGTTGATCACCCCCGACCGGGACAACGCGCTGGGCCAGAACTGGCGCGCGGCCTTCAGCCCCTGGCCGGGGAGCGCGGGCGATCTGGGGTCACCGGCCGCGGCCAACCCGATCCCGCCGATCGGCCAGATCGAGGGCCACGTCTTCGAGGACCTGAACGGCAACCGGCATCGCGATGTCGGCGAGCCGGGCATCCCTGACGTGCTGATCACCCTGAGCACCGGCCG
>PHCA01000151.1:8194-9310 GCA_002842085.1 Chloroflexi bacterium HGW-Chloroflexi-1 | reverse complement strand
GACCGCGATCCGGAACGCGCCTTTGGCCTCCTCCTCTGGCGCGATGTCCCGCGACACCATGCCGATGTCGACCGCGCCCGCCAGCGCATCGGCCATCCCTTTGCCTGCGCCGCCGGCCGAGATGTCGAACTCCACGCCGGGGTTCGCCTTGTGGAATTCCTCTCCCCAGCGCACCATCATGGGGTAGAGCGCCCACGCACCGGACACCGTGATCGTGCCCTGTAGATCAGATTCTCCTGAGCCCGTTGTCCCTGCCGCGCAGCCGACAAGCAGTGGCGCTATCACCAGCAGGATGGCGAAAGCTGACCCAAATTGGTAATGCTTCGACATAGCGTGAATCCTCCTCGTATCTTCTCAATTTTTCGGGGAATCGCTGGCTGTGGCCGGTCAGGAGACCGGCCACAGCCACCCCTCTCACCCCCAAGAGACGGCCTCCCAGGGGGCAGTCACCCAAATGTCCATAATACCCAGTGGAATACTAGACATTGTTTCCAAAAAAGCACAGCGCTTGCCGCCAGGGCGCGGCGGCCTGGTTTAAGGTCGATCTATGTGACTGTGCACCTCGTTGGAGGCGACGTTGCGGGCCAGTTCCACCCGCCTGGTCACATCTGCCAGGGTCGTGTGATCGAGGATGTCGGTGATGGCGTTGCGCACGTCGAGCATGACGAGGCGGAGGCCGCAGGTCTCTTCGTCCGGGCACGCGCATGGCTCGTAGGCCATCTGGCTGACGCAGCGGATCGGCGCCAACGGGCCGTCGAGCACGCGGATGATGTGGCCCAACGTGATCTCGTCCGCCGGTCTGGCAAGATAGTAGCCGCCGCCGACCCCGATCTTGCTCTGAAGCAGGCCGGCGTTTTTCAACGTCAGCAGGATCTGTTCCAGGAACTTGATCGGGATCTGTTCCCCTCTTGCGATCTCTCTGATTGGGATGGCCGTGGCCTGCGAGTTTTGCGAGGCCAGGTTTGCCATTGCCCTGAGCCCATATTCGCCGCGTTTGGAGAGTCTCATGATGTTGCCACAAAGACGATAAAAACCGTAGACATTATCGAATACGTGGAGGATAGCACGTTCGGCGCGAGGTGTCAAGTTGGGCATGGCGCGACGATGGGCAGACAT
>PHCA01000151.1:0-8137 GCA_002842085.1 Chloroflexi bacterium HGW-Chloroflexi-1 | reverse complement strand
AAAAACTGAGCAGATACCGCGCAGTCCTATCTGCAAACGCGCTTGACAAGGGTCCCGGTTGCGTTACAATGGATGTTCAAAGGAACCGGAAGCACTCATGACTTTCAACCCTGACGCCTTTCTCGACGATCTGCGCCGCGAGCGTGGCTACGCCGGCCAACTGGTCTACGTGCAGACCATCCCGGCCCGCAAGCCGCGCTACGGCCGGTTGCGCCAGCGGCTGAGCCCACCCGTGGCTGCCGCGTTACGGGCGGCCGGCGTCGAGCAGTTGTACACGCACCAGGCCGAGGCGATCAACGCCGCGCTGGCGGGTCAGAACGTGGTCGTCGCCACCTCCACGGCCAGCGGCAAGACCCTTTGTTTCAACGTGCCGGTGTTGGAGGCGCTGGCTCGCGATCCGCTGGCCCGGGCGTTGTACATCTACCCGACCAAGGCGCTGGCGCAGGACCAGTTGGGCAAGTGGCGCGGCCTGGCCGCCGGCGCGCAGGATGTCATCCCGAACCTGCAGGCCGCGACCTATGATGGCGACACCGCGCGCGGCGCGCGGACGCGCATCCGCAAGACGGCCCGGGTGTTGCTCACCAACCCGGACATGCTCCATGCCGGCATCCTGCCCAACCACCCGCTGTGGGCTGAGTTCTTCCGGCGCCTGAAGTACGTCGTGATCGACGAGGCGCACACCTACCGCGGCGTTTTTGGATCGCAGGTGGCGTGCGTGCTGCGGCGCTTGCGGCGGGTGTGCGATTTGTACCAGGGGACGCCAGGGGTCGGGGGTCAGGGGGCAGGGGTCAGGAGGCAGGGGGCAGGGGTCAGCGGCTGGCAAATGGCCGTTGGCGTTTCGTCGCCCCAGTTCATCGCCACCTCGGCGACCATTGCGAATCCAGCCGAGCATTTCGAGCTGCTGACCGGGCTGCCGGCGACCGTGATCAGCGACGACGGCTCGCCCCACGGGCCGCGGGTCTTCGCCTTTTGGAACCCGCCCTTCCTGGATCGCACACGGACCGCCCGGCGCAGCGCCAACCGCGAGGCCACCGACCTGTTCACCGCGCTGGTCGGCGCGGGCGTCCGCACCATCGCCTTCACCCGCGCTCGGGTCGTCGCCGAGCTGCTGCTGCGCTACGCCCGTGAGGGGTTGCAGAAGAGCGCGCCCGCGATGGCCGGTCGGATCGCCGCGTACCGGGCCGGGTATCTGGCGGAGGACCGCCGCCGCATCGAGCGCGATCTGTTCGGCGGGAGGCTGCTCGGTGTGACAGCCACCAGCGCGCTGGAGCTGGGCATCGACGTGGGGGGGCTGGACGCAGCATTGCTGGTGGGTTATCCCGGCACCGTGGCCAGCACCTGGCAACAGGCCGGCCGCGCCGGCCGCGGCGAGGACCCGGCCCTGGCGGTGCTGATCGGGTTGGATAACCCGTTGGACCAGTTCTACATGCGCCACGGGGCCGACCTCCTCACCCGGCCCCACGAGAACGCGCTGATCGACCCGGACAACGTCTACATCTTGCAGCGCCATCTGCCGTGCGCGGCGCACGAGGCGCCGCTGGCTGTGCCGCATGAGGACGGAGGCGCCGGCGATGGCGCGGCCGCGGGCCACGATGATGAGGCGCTCTTCGGTCCCGGCTTCGTGGACGCCATGATCACGCTGGAGGAGGCCGACATCCTGCGCTACAACGGGGAGCGCTGGGTCTACACCCGCGGCGACTACCCGGCCCAGGAGGTCAACCTGCGCGACGCGGCAGGGGAGCGCTTCGCCATCCTCAACGCGGCCGAGACCTTCGGCACGCTGGAGGAGATCAGCAGCAGCTCGGCGCCGTTTCGCGTCCACCCGGGCGCGATCTATCTGCACCAGGGGGAGTCATACCTGGTGACCGAATACAACTATGAGCTGCGCCACGCCATCGTCCGCCCGGTGACCGCCGACTACTACACCCAACCGCGCGAGGTGAACGACGTGCGCATCGTGCGCTCGCTCCGGCACCGCGTCTTGCCGACTACCGTCGCCTACCTGGGGCGGGTGCGCCAGCGCAGCCAGGTGATCGGCTTCCGGCGGCTGCAACAGTTCAGCGAGGCGGTGCTGGGGGACGAGCCGCTGGAGATGCCGGTGAGCGAGTTCGACACGGTGGCGCTGTGGTTCGATCTGCCGCCGGAGATGCCGGCCGAGCTGGCCCGCCGCGGGCTGGACTTTCTGGGCGGCATCCACGCGGTGGAGCACGCGGCCATCGGCATCTTGCCGCTCTTCGCCATGTGCGACCGCTGGGACATCGGCGGGTTCAGCACGCCGCGCCATCCCGATACCGACGCGGCCCGGATTTTCATCTACGACGGCTTTCCGGGCGGGGTCGGCATCGCGGAGAAGGGGTTCGAGCTGCTGCCGGAGCTATGGGCGGCCACGCTGGACGTGATCCAGGGCTGTCCCTGTGCGGACGGCTGCCCGAGCTGCGTGCAAAGCCCCAAGTGCGGCAACTTCAACCAACCGCTGGACAAACGGGCCGCAGCCACGATTTTGGGTTGGCTGTGTTAGCCTTGCGAAGGTTCTGAACCTTCGCAAGGCTGTTCAAAGGAGATCGCGTTCATGCGCAAATTCATCATCATTTTTGCCATCATCGGCGGGGGGCTCGCCGCGGTGATCGGACCGCTGGCGGGCCTGACCCTCGGAGCTGTGACGTGGCTGGGCCGTGGCGCCGGGCAGCCGCCGCGCCTCCAAAGCACGACGGTGGCGCTGGCGTTGATTTGCCTGGGCCTGGGCTTCGGGCTGGCGTTGGCCTGGGCCGGGTGGCGCGCGTTACGCGGGACGCCGGGCGGGGCCTTCTCGTTACCGCGCTGGGGCTGGTTGGCGCTGGGGATGGTTGCTGTACTGGCGCTCGGTCAGGCGGCATTCGCTGCCGGGTTCACGCCGCTGGCGCCGGTCCTGCGTATCGCGGCCGGCGTCCTGCCGCCGCTGCTGTTCCTGTCGTTGGCGACCGGCGCGGCGCGGAGTTGGGGTGGCGCGGCCTCGGCCCGGGCGACGGTCGGCAGCCTGGCCTGGGGCGGGCTGGGTGGCGCCGGGATCGCCCTTCTGCTGGAGATGGTGATCGCGCTCATCGGGTTCGTCGTGCTGTTGGCCTGGCTGGCGACCACGAACCCGGACGCGATATCCCGGTTGGAAGCCTGGGCCACGCAGGCGCGCGCGACCGGTCAAGCCGGGGATCTGCGCGAGCTCACGCCCTGGCTGACCACACTGCCGGTGACCCTGAGCATCCTGGCTGCGATCGGCGTGGTCGTTCCGTTCATCGAGGAGGGGGTCAAGGCGCTGGCGGTGCCGCTGGTCGCACTGACCGGCCGACGGTTGACGCGGCTGGACGGTTTCATGTCCGGCGCGGCCGCGGGCGCCGGCTTTGCCATCTTCGAGGGGATCCTGAGCGGGGCGCTGGCGCTGGCCACGCCGAACGGTTGGGCGGGCTTGATGCTGCTCCGGGGCGGGACCGCGGCCATCCACTGCCTGGCCGCGGGGTTGGTCGGGCTGGGGTGGCAGGCCGCGTTGGCCGAGCGGCGCTGGCGCCGCGGCCTGGCGTTGGGGTTGGCGGGCGTGATGCTGCACGGCGCGTGGAACACGGCGACCGGCCTCCAGTCGTTGACCGTGTTGGGCATGGTGTCCGAGCCTGGTCGGACCGCCGGGATCGGGCTGGTGATCGTGATCCTGGCCTGCATGATCCTGCTGTGGCTGGCCGCAACCATTGCGTTGGCGCTGATCCCGCGCCGTCTGGCCCCGGTGCAACCATTGCCGCCCCTTCACTCCTGATCCGCACCGACGATCAGCTTCAGGTCCGGGCCGTCCGCTGGTGGTTCAGAAAGAATGTGATCGGCGGTGATGTTGAATCGCTGCACCAACGCTTCACGCGTGATCGAAGCCCGATCGCCGTTGGTGATCAACCAGCTTTCGGTGTAGTCCGCGCGCTCCGCATTGCCGACAGCCACGACTTTGAACCCGCTGGCCGTGAGCTCTTCGGCAGTCTTGGTCGCCAGGCCCTCTGCCTGAGTGCCGTTGAGCACCACCACCTGCGCGGCCTCCGCCTGCAACGCCTGGAGGGTCGCCGCCTCAGCCGATAGCCCCTCTTCCGGCGCGTCGGCGAAAACCGCGGCCGTGGCCCCTCGCACCTGGCTCATATCGGGGATGAGAAGGAAGCCCAGGGTGGGGTCCATCGTCTCCTCGCCCATGGTGTTGTCCACCACGATGCGGGTGGGATTTGCCAGGTCCACCTCGCCCACGATCCGGGCCAGGGCGATGGCCTTGTCCACGGGCATGTCGGTCTGGATCGAGCTGGCCAGCGCCAGGGCCAACCCCGGCAGGCGCGGCAGGAGCGCGGCCAACTGTCCGGGCTGCGTCACCTTGTCCTTGATGGCCGTGATCACCTGTTGCTGACGGCCGGCCCGGCCGTAATCGGAATCTGTATGCCGGGTGCGGGCGTATTTGAGCGCCAACGCCCCGTCCATGTGTTGGCGGCCGGCCGGGATGTACAACGGGTCGAAGCCGTAGTTCTCGTCCGGGTATTCAGGATCGTTGATCTCCCGGGGCACGTCGATGTCAAGCCCGCCGATCAGATCGACGACCTGCCGAAAACCGTCGAAGTTGACGCGCGCGTAATAGTCGATCGGGTAGCCGATGAACTCCGCAACGGTGTCGCGCAGCAGGGCCGGACCACCGCCGGGGAAGCCGTTGATCTCGCCCAAGACGTGGACCGTGTTGATCTTGACATCGCGATCCAGCGCGGAGACGTGCGCCAGCATGTCGCGGGGCAGCGAGAGCATACCGGCAGAACCGGTCTTGGGGTTCATCGTGAGGATCATGATAGTATCTGTGCGCGCCACCGGCTCATCGGGCCGGTTGTCAACGCCCATGATCAACACGGTCATGCGACCGGTCAGCGCCAATGGCGCCTGTTGCGCCCGTCCGGCTGCCGGTTGCAGAAACGCGCTCAAGGCGTTGCCCTGCGGCGCGGCGGACGCGAGGGTCGTGCGCACCAGCTTGGGCAGGGCGAGGGGCGGCATCTTGGGCACGTCGGCCACCACCGTCTGTCCCCAGGCCAGGAACAGGTAGGCCACGTAGACAAACGCGACCATGAACAGTGTGAGCAGAAACCCCAGCAGAACGCCAGGCAAGATTGCCGGCCGGCGCACGCTGTCGTGGCGCATGCTGTGCGTAGGCTTATGAGTTGAAGTGTTCATCACAACCGATTATACCGCCTCTTGAGGAAGATGGGCAAAATCCACAAGCAGCGCGCGCTGGACGCGCCAGCGCCGCCTCAGCTCATGAAGACGGCGCCAGAAAGACAAGAGTTCCAGGGAAATGCCTCAGGTCCCCGGCGCTTTCAGCCTCAATAATCCGGGGCGGTGGCACGGTCAGAAGACCGGCCACAGCCAGCGCCTCAATAATCCGGGGCGGTGGCTCGGTCAGGAGACCGGCCACAGCCAGCGCCTCAATAATCCGGGGCGGTGGCACGGTCAGGAGACCGGCCACAGCCAAATAATCCGGGGCGGTGGCACGGTCAGAAGACCGGCCACAGCCAGCGCCTCAATAATCCGGGGCGGTGGCACGGTCAGGAGACCGGCCACAGCCAGCGCGGCCCCACAGCCAGCGCGCCCCGACGATGTCATTGGGCCGGCGCCGGGGTCGGGGTCGGCACGGCCGGCTTGGGCAGGTTGGCTTTGAAGAGCGCGTCGTTGGTCAGGACGTAGAAGGCGCTCCCGGTGGCGTCGAGGAACAGGTCACGCATCCCGCGCAGGACATCCCCCCCTTCCCGCGGCCGGAACTGGCGCTGAAACTGGCCATCCTTGGTCAGCTCGACGATCCGGCCGTTGCCGGCATCGGCGACGTACAGCCGATCTCCCTCCAGGGGGACGACGACAGCCGTCGGCGCGCTCAGGTTATCCGGCAAGCCGCGCAGCTCGAACGGCTGCTGCTCGCCGACGAAGAATTTGAGCAGGCGACCGTCGGCGTACAACAGCCAGATGTGGCCGTCGATGGCGATGGATTGGACGCCGGCCAAATCGACCTGGGTGCTCGCGGTGAAGTAGGGCTCCGGCGCGTTCTCGTAACCGGTCTTGCCGGGCCGATAGCGCCAGATCTGATTGGCCTTGGTGTCCACGACATACAGGTTGCCGCCATACCCCCTGATGAGCTGCGGCATGTCCCATTGTTCGCGGCCTGTGACGGGCACCCGGTCTGGCCCCCAGGTCACATCGTAGCTGACCAGCCCACCCGCGGTGTCGAGCACCAGCAGTTTGCTGCGCTGGTTGCCCACAGCTTCCATCCAGGTCATGTCCACCAGATCCCCGACCACTGCGTCGCCCGCCTGTTGCGCTTTACGCAGGACAACCGGCTCTTCGGCCGGGACGATGCTATCGCCCAACTGTGACAACACCCAACGGTTGACCTGGTGGCGTCCGCGATCCAACACGAAGAGGGACTCGCCGCTGATCACGACCCGCTCCAGTTGACGGCCGCTCTCCTTAAAATCCCACAGTGGCACGATCCCGTAGAGGGGTGTGACGTGATCCACCCGGTCGAGCACTTCCTGGTACCCCGCCTCCAGATCGGCCAGCCGCGGGTCTTCGGGCTTGAGCACGCGGGCCTGATCCAGGAAATCGCGAGCGTTGCTCAGGCGCAGACGGGCAGCGGCCTCGTCGGGCAACCCACGCGCCTCCGCGATGGCCGTTTCCGCGCCATTCAGGGTTTCCTGCAACTGCGTTTCGGCGGTCTGTGCGCGCAGCCACAACATACCGATCACCACCGCGCCGATCAGCACCGGGATGATGATCACTGCCAGCAGCAAGGGCCAAAGGCTGCGCCTGGGCGTCTCTTCGTAAACAGCCTCCTCCGTCGTCGTCACGCTCGCCTCGACATCCGCCTCGGCAGGCCGGGGCTTGCCGAACAGTGAATGGCGCTGCGGCGCGCGCTGCGGCGCGGGCTGCGGCGCAGGGGGGGGCGCGGCGGGGGGGGGCCCGGGCTCATCGGCCGCCGCCCGTTCACTCAGGCCGCGCACCCCCTCGGTCAGCTTCCCCACGCCAGCGGCCAGGCCCCTGGCCAGGGCATGCGCTGCATCGTCGGCGGTACGTCTGGTGGGCGGCATCTCGGCCTGGGGTCGGACCCGTCCCCGTTCGAATGGCCCCGCGTCGGGCGCGCCGGGGACCACCTCATCCAGAACCTCGGGCAACTCTTCCTCGCTGAAACTCACCAACAAGGCGCTCAGCTCGACGTCTCCGGCCAACTGCCCCAGGTAATCGCGCGCCAGGGAGACATTTGCCGCGGCGGCCGCGACCGCCAGGGCCTCCGGCGTCACCTGATTCAGCCACCCGTTTTGCGCCAGGAGCACCATGCTGCCCGGCTCGATGCTGGTGCGAAAAAGCTCCACATCCGGGCGCTCATCCCCACCCAAGGGGATCCCCGTTGCCTCCACATCGGCTGGGAACAGGTCCACGGTCCTGGCATGGCTCACCAGCGCCAACGCCGGGCCGGCCTGGGCAATGGTCAGCTCCTCGCCCAGCAGCGCGGCCAGGCTGATCCCGGCGCGCCATCTTGCCTCCGGGAGGGCCTCGTTGGCCCGGCGCAACACCACGTGCGCGTTGCGCACGGCGCGCACCAGCGCGGCCGAGAGGGTGCCGCTGGCCTCGTAGAACGCGGTCTGGGCCGCGTTCAGCATCTGCCGATAGAGCGCCGCATGCCCGCCGCCGCTGCCGGTTACCTCCAACAGCATATAGAGATTGCCGCGTTCGGCGCCCGGTAAATCGGCGGCCGGCTCCACAGCGCGCGCGTTGGCGGCCCGCGCCTGGGTTTGCCTACCCGAACTGCTGAATTGACCGATCGTTGTGCGGAGTGAATCGCGCATCTGGTGAGCTCCTTTGTGGCTGATGGCAGATGGCAGATGGCAGATGGCGAATGGCGAATGGCGAATGGCGAATGGCAAGGGGCAAATGGCAGATGGCAGATGGCAGATGGCAAGTGGCAAGTGGCTACTCACTGCCCCCTGACTCCTGCCCCCTGACTCCTGTCTCCTGTCCCCCGACTCCTGTCCCCTGTTCCCTGCCTCCTTACGTCAACTGTCTCAATACGCCATCCAACCGGATCAGGTCGAGCGCCAGCAGCCGCGCCAGCTCGCGGCCGGCC
>PHCA01000150.1 GCA_002842085.1 Chloroflexi bacterium HGW-Chloroflexi-1 | reverse complement strand
TCCTGGTAGATGGGCGGTTGATCGCCGAAGATCTGGTGCGCCAGCGCCTCGGTGACCGCGCGTTCCCGGCCGTCCGGCATTTTGTAGCGGTCGAGCACAACCCAGCGTACGTCCAGGTCACTGAGCACCTGTTGTCCCTGTGCGGCCAGGTCGAAGTCGATGATGTCCGGCTCCAGGTGGCGGAAATGTTGTAGCACCGGCATGCGCGCCGTCAGCGTGCGCGGGTCCTCGCGACTGATGTACGCCACTGTCAGCGGCTTGCCGTGGGTCGTTTGATAGAGCAGATAGCCCGGCCGATCCCAGTTCATCGGCAAGTTCAGCACCGCGCCGTCGCGCGGGTCGCGCGCTAAGGCGGCGTAGAAGTCGGGGGTGTCCGGCGGGCTCATCGGGTACGGGGCAGGCAGGAATTCAAAGAGGATCAACCCGATGGCGGCGGCCGCGGCCAGCCGGCCACCATTTCCGCGCTGCGCCAACCACGCCAGGCCGAAGGCGGCGAGCACCGCGAGGGCCAACATCACCATCACGTCGAAGCGACTGACCGAGCGGCTGATCTTCACGAACGGGATCACCTGCATCAACCAACCGTAAGGCAGGGAGATCTCCCGGCCGCCGGGCAGCAGCGCCGTGCGGCCGCCGACGTGCAGGACCGGCCCCAACGCCAGGAGGAAGAAGGTCAGCAGCGTCAGGGGCCAGGGGCCAGGGAACGGGGGTCGGTGATCGCCAGCGCGGCGCCGGGCGGACGTCCAGCCAGCCCACAACCCCAGCCCGGCCAACCCTAGCGCGGTGAACCCGGCGAAGACCTGGTGCTCGGACACGGTGGACGTGAGGTTTCGGGTCTGTTCTCTGGCCCACGCGCCCCACAGCGGGTGGAACTCCTGGGGTGTGACGAAGGCCAACAGGTCGGCCGAGAGCGTGCGGCTCTGCGATGTCTCGGGTACCATGAAGCTGAACTGTTGTGCCTCCTGGATCATCGGGGCGAGCAGCGGGCTCAAGGCCAGGCCGAAGATCAGCCAGGCGCCGGCCGTGGCCGCGACGACGCGCGGATATACTGAGCCGGGGCGCGCGAGATGCTGTGACGGCGCAGTGCGGCGACGCGCGATCACATCCGCCCGCCATGTCAGGAGCGCCCGCCACGCAGCCCAGGCCAGCACCACCGCGGTGAGGATCAGGCAATAGAGCACGTAGTACCAGTCGCACAGTCCGATCAGGATCAGGAACAGGGCGGCCAGGAGCATGTCGCGCCAGGGGGTGAGCGGTTGGGGGCTCGGTCGCGGGCCGATCTCGTCGTGTGGCGTTTCGGGTATTGGGTATTGGGTATTAGGGATTGGGGATTGGGGATTGGGGATTGGGGATTGCGTACCACCGGCAATCCTGACCAGATACAGGGCATAAAACGGAATCCACTCCAGGCTGATCACCTGCATGTGGCCCAACAGGTGGGCGATGTGGAACGGCGAGAAGGTGAAGATGACACCGGCCGCAAAGGCGGGCCATCGACCCCGCCCGGGTCCGAGGACTTGCCGCGCCAGCAGGTAGGTCCCGAACCCACCCACGACAAAGCTGAAGAGCGCCACGCTGTTGTAGGCCGGCAACAGCCCCCAGGCGACCTGCACCGGCAGGACGAGCAGGCCGTTGAAGGGATTGAGGGTGTGGAACAGCAACCCGACGCCGGTGGGGTGATACAACAGGTCGGTGAAAAAGGGCTGGGTGTGCTCTTGCAGCAGCGCCACCTTGACCCACCACAGGTTCCAATAGTTCTGCCAGCCATCGAACCCGTCGCCTGGGATGGCGCGGGCGAACTTCGCCAGCAGCGGGTAGGTCAACACCAGGGTGAGCAGGAGATAGCCGGCCGCCGCGAGCGCAGCCAGGCCCCGTCGGGAGATGCCTGAGCGGGTCAAGCGGTCAATCTCCCGCGTCTGCGGCTGCCGATCATGTCTTTTTGCATGTTGGCGTAGCGTGCCTGTCCGACGGTGAGCCCGGCGACCAGCGTGACCAGGGCGCTGCCCAACGCGCCGGCCAGCGCCGCGACCGAACCTCCGCCCGGCGCCGGCTGGTCGCTGGCCAGGGTTGCCAGGAAGTCGTCCACGGTGAGGCTGCCCAGTCGTGAGGTATGAGATGGGGTGTTCATCATGGCGCTCTATCCTCCTCTCGAACGCATTATACCTGCCGCCTTGCGAACGCGCAAAGCAGCCGCCACCGATCTTCGCTGTTAAGTATATCGAGAGGATCTCGTCGCACCTCGCCCTTGAGTTGGCGGTTGATGTGTGTTAGAATGTGAATGTGCGTGAATTGAGCATGATCCGGAGGTGATGCACGTGTACGGAGAGACTTTTTCTAACCTGCGGTGGGGGATGCCGAACGAGACGATTTGGCGGCCGCCGACGGATGTGTACGAAACCGACGAGAGCGCAGTCGTCATCGTCGAGATTGCCGGGCTGGCCGAGGGGGACTACCAGGTGGCCTTGCTGGGCCGGATGTTGGTGGTCAGCGGGGAACGCCGCGATCCCGCGGAAAAGCTCGCCTACCAGCAGATGGAGATCCGCTACGGCAAATTCCGTACGCAGGTACATCTGCCTTGGGCGTTGGAGACCGCGGCTCAGACGGCCGTTTACGAGGATGGCTTGTTGAGAATCACCCTGCGCAAGGCCCGCACCCCGCCGTGTCATTGCGAGCGTTTTTTGCGAAGCAATCTCGGATTGCCGCAATCTCGGATTGCCGCAATCGAGATTGCCGCAATCTCCTGGCACTGAACGTGGGGATTGCGGCAATCCCGATTGCTTTGCTTCGTGCCTCGCAACCGCAAAAAACGCCTCCTCGCAATGACAAGCTGAGTAGTTACGAACGAGGATTGAATAACTTGCGCGATTAGGGCTAAGGACTTAATAACTCACCCAATCGCTCCGACAAATGAAGGGGGGATTCGCCCAAGTTATTCAATTCTCAGTCCTTAGCCTTGCGAAGGTTCCCGAAAAACCTTCGCAAGGCTGTCAAGAGTTGAAGGACAGGAAGATCAATGGCCGATATTGAACATGGTGAGTTGCAGATCCCGGTGGAGCTGCCGATCCTGCCCCTGCGTGGGGTAGTCGTTTACCCGATGATGTGGCTGCCCCTGACCGTGGGGCAAGAACGGTCCATTCGCCTGGTGGACGATGCGCTCGTCGAATCGTTCGACCAGCGCATCATCGGCCTGGTGACCGCCCGCGACGCGGAGGTCGAAGAACCTGCGCCGGATCAGGTGTATGAGGTCGGTACGGCGGCCATTGTGCACCGCATGTTGCGAACGCCGGACGGCTCGATTCGCCTGATTGTCCAGGGGCTGGAACGGATCCGCATCGTGCGGTTTCTCCAAGAGGAGCCGTATCTGCGGGCCCAGGTCGAGCTGCTGCCGGATCAGGAGGAAGCGGATTCGCTGGAGCAGGAGGCGCTGGTCCGCACGACCCAGGAGTTGTTCCGCCGGCTGGTGGCGTTGGTCCCTCACATGCCCGAGGAATTGGAAACCGCGGCCCTCAACGCGTCCAGCCCGCGCCTGCTAATTTACCTGGTGGCGGCCAGCGTACGGATGAACCCCGCCGAGGCGCAGGAGATCCTGGAACTCGACTCGGTGCAGCAAAAGCTGGTCAAGCTGAATGGACTGCTGACCAAGGAGCTGGAGGTGCTCGAACTGGGCCACAAGATCCAATCCCAGGCTCACGACGAGATGACCAAGATGCAGCGCGAGTACTTCCTGCGCGAGCAACTCCGGGCGATCCAGAAGGAGCTCGGTGAGGGGGACGAGCAGGAAGCCGAGATCCAGGAGTTCGAGGCGCGCATCGTCGCGGCCGGCATGCCTGAGGAGGCCGCGAAGGAAGCCCGCCGCGAGTTGGACCGCATGCACAAGATGCCCAATCAAGCCGCCGAGTACTCCGTCATCAAGACCTATTTGGATTGGATGGTCAGCCTGCCGTGGTCGAAGATCACAGAGGATAACCTGGACATCGCCCACGCCCGCCAGGTGCTGGACGAAGACCACTACGGGCTGGAAGAGATCAAGGACCGCATCCTGGAGTTTCTGGCCGTGCGCAAGCTGCGCCTGGAACGGCGCGGCGATGGGGGGAACACTGATCTGCCCATAGACCACATTCGCCGCGAGCGCGAGGGCGTGATCCTCTGTTTCGTGGGACCACCCGGCACCGGGAAGACTTCCCTGGGCCAATCGATTGCCCGGGCGATGGATCGCAAATTCATCCGTTTGGCTTTGGGTGGCATTCGCGACGAGGCTGAAATCCGCGGTTTCCGGCGCACCTACATCGCCTCGATGCCGGGCCGCGTCATCCAGATGCTGCGCCGGTCGGAGAGTCGCAACCCGGTCTTCATGTTGGATGAAGTGGACAAGCTCGGCCGGGATTTTCGCGGCGATCCTTCGGCGGCGCTCCTGGAAGTGCTGGATCCGGAGCAGAACGCTGAGTTTCGGGATCATTATCTGGACGTGCCGTTCGATCTGGGCCAGGTGTTCTTCATCACCACGGCGAACTGGCTGGATCCGATCCCGCAGCCTTTGTTGGACCGGATGGAGGTGATCCAGCTCAGCTCCTACATCGAAGAGGAGAAGATCAAGATCGCGCAAGGTTATCTGGTGCCCCGCCAGATTCGGGAGAACGGCCTGCGCGCGAGCGAGATCGCCTTCGGTGGGGACGCGCTGCACCGCATCGTTCGTGAGTACACCCGGGAGGCGGGCGTGCGCCATCTGGAACGGCAAATCGGCGCGATCTGTCGTAAGGTGGCGACCCGGGTGGCGGAAAACGGCGGCGATGGCCCGGTGGTGCTTCAGGCAGACGGTCTGGCGGAGTACTTGGGCCGGCCCAAGTTTTTCCCAGAGGTCGCGGAGCGGGTCGAGATCGCCGGCGTGGCAACCGGCCTGGCGTGGACCCCGACGGGCGGCGACATCCTGTTCTTTGAGGCCACGCGGATGGCCGGGAACAAGGG
Source organism: Chloroflexi bacterium HGW-Chloroflexi-1 (assembly GCA_002842085.1). GTDB lineage: Bacteria > Chloroflexota > Anaerolineae > CG2-30-64-16 > CG2-30-64-16 > CG2-30-64-16. The sequence goes on along the minus strand of PHCA01000150.1, from coordinate 8,107 downwards.
CTTCATGCTGACGGGGCAGTTGGGCGATGTCATGAAGGAATCGGCCCAGGCGGCGCTGAGCTGGGTGCGCAGCAAGGCGAAGGATTACGGGATCGAGGAGGAGTTCTTCAACAAGAGTGACATCCACCTGCACATCCCGGCCGGCGCGACCCCGAAAGATGGCCCGAGCGCGGGCGTGACCATGGCGACGGCCTTAGTCAGCCTCTTGACCGGCCGGCCGGTGCACAAGGACCTGGCCATGACCGGCGAGATCACCCTGCGGGGCCAGGTGTTGCCGGTGGGCGGCATCAAGGAGAAGGTGCTGGCGGCCAGCCGCGCCGGGCTGACCACCGTGATCCTGCCCAAGCGCAACGAGGGTGACCTGGACGACGTGCCCGAGGTGGTGCGGGCGAAGATGCGCTTCATCTTTGCCGAACTGGTGGACGACGTGATTTGTTCGGCGCTGGTTTCAGCCGGCGGCGGCAACGGCCAGGGGCCGGTGGATGGCGCCGAATCCGTTGATGCGCGCTTGACGTGCGCCGTTTGACAAAACGCGAAATGTAAACATAATAAGGCCGTTCCGGAAAAATAGCTGTTCCAAGATCACCGGTTTCCCTGGGAATCTCAGGAGGTTTTGGGATGAGTATTTTTCTGGAACTATCTAAGAGTCAGCACATTGACATGGTTGGGAAATCCGGCGGATCGCATGTCGGCGCAGGCGCTGGCAACCAACCCCGCCATTACAAAGAAGAAAGGAGACGATGTACGTGTTGTGGTAAACAGAAAGAGAATACGAAAGACATTGCAGGCTGCCGATAGTGATTGGCGGCGGGTGGACCTCCATTTGCACACCCCCGCATCGGCAGACTGGCAGGAGCCCGGGGCGGCCTATTTGCAGTGGCTGCAGAAGGCGGAATCCCGTGGCTTGGATATCGTGGCGATCACCGATCACAACACCGTGGAAGGTGTCGCCCGCTTGCGCGGCGAGATCGAACGCCTGACCTGGCTGGAGGTGAATGAGCGCCTCCGGCCCCAGGAACGGCGTGAGTTGGACGAGTACCGGCGGTTGGGCGAAAAGGTCCTGGTTTTGCCGGGTTTTGAATTCACTGCCACATTTGGATTTCACATCCTGGCGATCTTCCCGCCCGACACTCCGCTGCGCATGTTGGAATTGCTCCTGCTTCGCCTCAACGTTGGTGATTGCGGCGCACGCCAACAGCACGCACGGCGTGGCCATGCGCGGTCTCAGCTTCGGCGGTCAGACCAAGATCGCCTTCACGCAGGATCCCAATCTACATGTCTTGGAAGTCACCGACCTGGAGAGCGCGAGTCGGCGGTCGACCGCGCGGTTTTTCGACGGGTCCAAGCCGGAGTATCCGCGGCGCATGCACTGTATCCAGGGTTCCGATGCGCACCGGCTGGTCCGCGACCTCAAGGACAAGAACCGGACGGGCATCGGCGACCGGGTGACCGAAGTGCTTTTGCCAGAGGTCAGCTTCGAGGCGCTGTTGGCGGTCTTTGCGGGGGACGATTTTACTCTCACGCGGCCGTATCGGCCGGCGGCGGAGACGCCGTTCGATCACGTGCAGGCCGCGCGTGAGCAGGGAAACTCTATCGTTCAGTCATTCCATGAGAGTATGTCGCAGCAGGGCGGTCGCTTGAACAAGGTGCTGGCCGACGTGGTGGCGTTTGCCAACGCGCGCGGCGGCATGATCTACGTCGGCGTCAGCGCCAGCACCAGCCGCAAGGGCGCACCGCGCGGGGTGCCGAATCCCACCGAGGCGGTGTCCCTGCTTAAAAAGGAGATCGAGCGCAACATCACGCCCCCGCTGAATGTGCCCGTGGATGTGGTGGAAAGCATGGATGCCCCGGTGATCCGGGTGAGCGTGCCCAACGGGGCCGACAAGCCGTACGCGTTGGGGCAGACGCGCATCTACGTCCGGCAGGAAGGCGAGACCAACGAGGCGATGCGCGATGAGCTGGTGCAGCTCGTTCTTGCGCACCATGTCGTTCGCGTGCCGGTGGTTGAGGTCGAGACGCCGGCGGCTGCGAGAGTGGAAGTAGTCGCGGTCGAACCCGGCGTGACGCCTGAGCTGAGCGTGGCAGCGCAACCCGATGCGGTCGGGGCGCCGTCGATCGGTGTGGAGATCGTGACGGCCGAGGAGCGCAAAGGGACGCGGTACTTCAGCATCCGGGACTTGCGCAACGGCAACACCATCCACAACATTACGATGGGATCGGCCCGCAAGTTGTGGAGCTATGCGCTCAACCAGTACACCACCAATCCGGTGGACCCGGCCAAGACAACCTGGAGCGGTGATTTGGGGCTGTGGCAGGTGGCGCGTCGGGTCAGGCGACTGCGGTACGATCTGGCGTTGCGCCAGCCCGACGGCAGCCTGCGCGTGTTCTACGGCGTCACGTCGGACGGGATGTCCGGTCCCTGGGGGCAGTTTCTCAAGGAAGAAGATCGCGTCGAGTAAGGTGATCGGAGAAGCGGGAAATCCCAAGCCCCTGCTGGCCAGCAGGGGCCTGGCTCACGAGAGGTCCATCGATTTCCGAGACGACATCGCGACCCTGAAAGCCGGCGAGATGCTGGTGGCGCCACGAGGTGTTGAGCACAAGCCACGTGCTGCGGAGGTGTGTCACGTCATGCTGGTGGAACCAGGCGGGACACTCGACACGGGCGATGCGGGCGGGGATCGGACAGTAGCCGCCCCTGAGTGGATCTGAACAGCAGTCGGGGCGAGAGGATTTGAACCTCCGACCTCTTGAACCCAAATCAAGCGCGCTAACCGGACTGCGCCACGCCCCGAACTGAGAGCAGTATATCCTAAAGCGCCCCCGACGTCAAAGATGCGGCCCATCAGCGCGCGCTTAGGAATGAGAATTAAATAACTTACGCGATTAGCCTTGCGAAGGTTCCCGAAGACGCCATTTCTAGCCCAAGTCGGGGCACAAACCTTCGCAAGGCTGTCCACACAGTTTCCCGGCAACTCCGAGTTGCTGGGAAATTGCGCTACGGTCGCAACGTGATCTGCCCCCGGTACGACAGCACGGTCTTGCCGCGCGCGTCCGTCAGGGTAACGATCACCTGGCCCTGGGCCGGCACGGCCGCGGCGTAGGGGATCTCCTGGCCGAACGGGCTGGCCGGGCTGATCTCGACCTTACGCACCACGGGCTTCATGCCCGGCAGCGAGATGGTGATCTGGCCCCGCACGGCCCTGGTGGGGAAGAGATCGACGCGCAGGGCGTTGCCCACGGGCGCCAGATGCAGCGCCCCGCCGGCCGTGGCGTAGGTCACCCCGCCGATCTTCGCCACCGGATACCAGGTTTCCTGCCAACTGAGCTCCCCGCCGGGCGGTAGCTCGGACCAGTCGTCGAAGGTGGGGGTCAGCCCGCCGTGCAGCTCCACGTAGCCGGAGCCGTCATCGGTCCAGTTGTGCCAGTCAAGCGGCGCGTTCCACCCGGCCGCGAACCCTTTGGCGCCGCGGGCCACGTCGCTGGGGTAGATCCGCAACATCCCTTCGTCGGCCGCGGTGTCGTAGACGCCCATGAAGCCTGCGGCCCCGCTCGAGCCAGGGCTGCCCTGGGCCGCCGGCCGCTCGAAGAAGCCCAGGTATTGGTTCCAGTTGCCCAGCCGGCTCAGGTCGCGGCCGTCGAAGATCGGCCAGGACAACGGCTGGCCGGGGCCGGGCAGCGCCGGGTCGCCGGTGCTGTGCACGGTCATCTCCGACGTGGGGAAGATGAACCGCAGCTCCGGGCCGGGCGCGTTGGCCGCGCCGGGCGCCAACAGCGCGTTGAGCCACCACTTGAACCGGAAGCTCGACCCCCACGGGTTGACGATGCGGGGCCGTACGGTGAAGTAGGCAACGTCGGGCGCCAGGGTGATCTCCACGACGACATAAGGCCGCCGCGGGCCCTGTGTGAACACGCTCACCATGACTCCGCCGTCAGCCAGCGCGACGGGAACGTAGCCCCAGGGGGCGCCCCATTCGTAGCCGTGTTCTTCCACGGGGAAGCCGAATTCCAGCCCACCGGCCGCCAGCCACCAGTTGGCGCCCGCGGGATAGGGCGGGCTGGGCGGTCCCCAGCCGGTCGGCTTGATCACCGGGTTGCGGTAGAATTCGTCGTTGCCGGTCGGCTTGAACACGCACTCGTACACACGGCCGCCCAGCTCCGGCAGGATGCTCAGCCGCAGGTACTTGTTCTCCAGCACGAGCAGCTTGTAGGTCACCGGGACCGGCTGCGGGCTGGACGCCTCGTACGCGGCCCGGTCGAGGATCAGCAGCGGGTAGTTGCCCAGGGTCGGGTCGATCGCCGGGCTCAGATAGCGCGTGTAGGGGTAGGTCGGGATGGTGACTGAGGTGACGCGCAGGCTGGTGGCGGCTGCGGCTGCGGCCGTGGCTGCGGCCGTGGCCACGGCCGTGGGCGCCGCGGTGGGCGCCACGCTCGGGGTTGCCGGTGGCACGGGTGTGGGTGATGTCGTCGGCGCCGCGGTTGGGGCGGTTGTGGCCGCGGTGGCGGTTGCCGCGGGCGGGTGCGGACCGGGTGTAGCTATGGCGGCCGCATCTGTCGCCCCGGACTCCGGGCCCGGCTCCGGCAAGGGGCCGATGGCCAGCGCCAGCGTTTGCTGGCCGGCGTTCCCGGCCGCGTCGACCGCGCGGGCCGTGACCGTGTAGACGCCGCCCGGCGCCAGCCCGGTCAGGTCGGCCGGGATGAGCTCGACGCTCAACTCACCGCTTTGGGCCGCGCCCAACAGCTCACCGTCCAGCAGCAATTGGAGCTCGACGACGCCGACGTTGTCGGTCGCCGCAGCGTGGATTTCGGCCTGGCCCAGCCACGGCGCCTCCCGCGCCGTGGTGGTCACGGTCACAGCCGGTGGCGCGTTGTCGATTAGCGCGGGTGTGTAGATCCCCTCCTGGCCGGGGAGCAGGGTGATCGTTTCGGTGAGCGGCGCGTAGCCGGCGGCGCTGAGCGCGATCTGGTGGCCACCGGGCGCCAGGGTCAGGGTCAGGGGCGAATTGCCGCGCGGGGCGCCATCCACCGCCACCAACGCGCCGGGCGGGGTGGTCTGCACGGTGAGGCCCGCGGTCGTGGCGACCTGGTCGGTCAGGACTGTGGGCGTGGGCGCGGGTGGCGTGGGGGCCGGTGAAGAGCAGCCGGCCAGGTAGAACGCCAGTAGTGTAGCCAGGCCAGGCACAATCAGGGCGGTTTGTTTTTGCGGGAAGCGCATATTACCTCTTTGGCCGCTCAACGTCCGACGGGACGTGAGTCAGTTGTCCCGATAGATGCCCCGCAACTCCTCCGGCGTTCGAGCCAACCTCAACCGTGGCTGGATCGCCCGTAGCAGGATCACATCCTCAAAAGAGTACATTCCGGCCTCCGTTCCAGCGTAGCCGGAGTGAATCAACGGCGTTCTTTTGTGACATTTGCATTATATCACAAAAGGAGGCTTAGGGACAACGCGCGTCAAACCCCGGCCTTCGATGAAGCGCGGGGAGTGCATTTGTCAAATCCCAGTTTGGGATGCTATCATGAGTTGCGAACAGTCACTTTGATACTCGGGAGGCGCCTGCCGAAGGGGCGCCAGGGCGCAAAGACCTCTTAGTTTTTTTGCTTCTTTGCACCTTTGCGGCTTTGCGTTAAAATACGTTTTGTTGCGGCAGGAGCCGCGCTATGAACGAAGTTGATCTGCATACGCACACCACCGCCTCCGACGGCTCGCTGACCCCTACCGAGCTGGTGGCCCGCGCCGCAAAACTCGCGCTGAAGGTGCTCGCCATCACCGACCACGATTCCACCGAAGGCGTGGCCGAGGCGCTGGCCGCAGGGCAAACCTATGGCGTCGAGGTGATCCCGGGTGTGGAGATCAACACCGACGTGCCGGGCGCGGAGGTCCACATGTTGGGTTATTTTGTGGACCACACCGATCCCGCGTTTCGGGCTGAGTTGGCCCGCTTGCGCGATGGCCGGGTGGGGCGGGCGCGGCGCATGGCCGAGGTACTGACCGAGATGGGTGCTCCGGTCGATTTTCAGCGGATCCTGGAGATCGCGGGCGAGGGCGCGGTGGGCCGGCCGCACGTGGCCCAGGCGTTGGTGGAAGCCGGCCACGTGCCGAGTCGCGAGGTGGCGTTCGCCAGGTATATCGGCCGGAACAGCCCGGCCTACGTAAATCGGATGAAGTACACTCCCGCCGAGGCCGTGACCGCGATCCGGGGCGCCGGTGGGGCGCCGGTGTTAGCGCACCCGGTCACTTATGATCGGTACGGCAAGATCGAGACGCCGCTCGATCTGGGCGAGGAGCTGCCCAGGCTGATCGACGCCGGGCTGATCGGGATCGAGGTGTATTACCGGGGCTACGACGCGGTCACGATCGAGTACCTGATGAACGTGGCCCGACAGTACAGGCTGCTGGTGACCGGCGGCAGCGACTTTCACAGCATCCGGCCCAACGAGCTCGACCTGGGCGGGGTTTACGTGCCGATGAAGGTTGTGCGGCGGCTGCGCCAGGCGTGGCAGAGCACGTTTCAACGTTGAACACTTCAACGTTGTCAGACTATGACCCAAGACCTGATCGCTGTCCCTGATGACAGCTGCGCGGTGACACGGTGACATGGTGACAAGGAGGCAACGGATTGAAGCGGATAAACGGATGCGCAATTCGCAATTCGCAATTCGCAATCCGCAATCCGCAATTCACAGTACGGAGTTATCTCGCTATGTACATCGACCGGCGTTATCGCGGGCGACGCCGCCCATCGCCCTGGCCGATCATCGGCCTGCTTTTCTTGTTGGCGGTGGGGGTGTACCTGCTCGCGACCCGGACCCGGTTCTTCGAAAATCCCTTCAACCCCCTGCCGCCGACGCCGACCCCTACGCGGTCCGCGGTGAGCTATCTGGCCGAAGCGGAGGATGCCTATCGCGAGGGTCGGTTCGTCGATGCCAGCGCAGCCTATGGCCGCGTCGCCGAGCTGGAGCCGGGCAACGCCGACGCGTTCAGACAGCAGGCCTGGCTGATGCTTTTGCGTGGCCATCCTGCCGACGCCGTGCCGCTGGCCCGGCAGGCGGTCGAGATCAACCCCAGCGCCCTGAACCTGGCGATCCTCGCGATGACGTTCGACTGGGACGGCCGGTACGACGATGCCATCAAGATCGCGCTGCAAGCCGTCGACGAGGACCCCCTATCCGCTGAGGCACACACCGTTCTGGCCGAGGTGTACGCCGACAAGAACAACTGGGCGCGGGCCCTGGAAGAAGCCGAGACTGCGGTCGAGCTCGATCCCAAGAGCGCGCTGGTGCAGCGCAACCTGGGCTACGTGCTGGAACGCCAGGGCCGCTACGATGATGCCATCGCGGCGTACGACCTGGCGACCGGGATCGAACCCAAGCTGGGCTACATCTACATCGGGGCGGGCAACAGCTTTCTGGCGATGGGAGACTACAAGAACGCCCTGGCTCAGTTCGCGAAGGCGGCCGAAGCCAACCCCGACAGCCCGGTGGGTCTTGACGCGCTGGGACACGGCAACGGTTTAGCCGGCGACCCCGATCGGGCGATCTCTGTGCTCAGGAAGGCGATCGAGATCGATCCGACCTATGGCCCCGCGTACGCGCACCTGGGCCGGGTCTATTACACACAGCTCAACTGGGAAGCGGCGATCGAGCACTTCAACAAGGCGATCGAGCTGGGCGTCGAGAACGAGGAGTATTACTACGAGTTGGGCCTGGCCTATGCCTACCTCGACGATTGCAACAACGCGATCATCTGGCTGGAGAAGGCGCTGGATTTGAACCCGAATTCCCAGCCGGCGCTTCAAGGGCTCGGCCGGTGCTCTCAGGGGTGACGGAACGTGCCGAACGTGCCTGGCACGTAACAACTTCGCGCGGGAACCAACGAACTTTGGGCGGCGTCAAGGCCTGTGGTATAATCGCGTTGTTTAGCGCCCGATCGGGCGCCAACTCCACGTAGCCGCTCTGGCCGGTCTGTGACCGGGCCAGTGACAGCTCTGATAAGAGGTGAACATCTGATGCGAAGGAATACAGTTTTGCTGGCAGTGCTGGCAGTGCTGGCCCTGACCCTGGCGCTCAGCGCCGCGTGTGCGGCGCCCGTGGCCACTCCGGCCCCGCCCAC
>PHCA01000149.1:1276-10503 GCA_002842085.1 Chloroflexi bacterium HGW-Chloroflexi-1 | reverse complement strand
CAAGGCGTTCCGAGGGGAGTTGTGGGGGTTGCCGTCCACGAATGGACACGAATACACGAAGGGTAGATTTGCGTCATTTGAATCTGTCGTAGATTTGGACGTTTTTCCGCCACCGTGAGCGATAATTCGCCTACGATGAGCGTTTGAGCGTTCTGAATCGCTCACTAAGACCGGTTTTGGGGTCAGATGCAACCGACTTGGCGACAAATTCAAATGACGCATTAGCACCCCGGAAAAATCATTTATTGCGAGATTAGTGTAAGGTAAACATTAGCGTTATGTTAGATTGAGACACACGAAAGCGAGGAAATTCGTCCTTGCCAGATGATTGTCAAACCGTAGAGTTCATGATAGAATAGGAGCGTCGTTCGAACGCCAGGGAGCTCACCGCAGGGCTCGCACTGACACATCCAGTCAGGCCAGCAGCGCCCCAGTTGCGCCCACCCGCCAGGCGATCGATTATCTTCCTACCGATCGGTCCGATCGGCTCAATCGGCGCCCATGCCGAGCACTAACTCAACTCAGGAGGGTCACATGCGCGTACATGAAATCCGTGGTATCCAGGCCAGCGTTGCCGAAAAACTGGCCGCCGAAGGCCTCAAGACCGCAGAGGCGTTGTTAGCGGCCGGCCGCACGCCCGTCGGCCGCAAGGAGTTGGCCGCCAAGGTCGGCGCCGACGTGAAGGAAATCCTGGAGCTCGTCAACCGGGCCGATCTGGCGCGGGTGCGGGGAATCGGGGAAATCTACAGCAACTTGTTGGAATTGGCCGGCGTGGACACCGTGGCGGAGTTGGCCAAGCGCAACGTGGCCAACCTGCACGCCGCGCTGATCGAACAGACCCAGGTCGGTGATGCCCGCCGCGCGCCGACGTTGGCCCAGATTGAGGATTGGGTAGCCCAGGCCAAGAATCTCGGCCGGGGCATCGAGTACTAGATTTTTCAAGAAACCGGGTTTCTCCGAGAAACCCGGTTTCTTTCTATCTCCAAATTACACACCCGCGGCATCGGCCAGGGCGCGGCCTTCGGCCAACAACGCCTGCACGGTGTCCGGACTGTGCGCCTCGGCGTACACCCGCAACACCGGCTCGGTACCCGACGGCCGAATCAGCAGCCAACTGTCGTCGGCCAGCAGGTATTTCACCCCATCCCGGGTGTTGACCATGGCCAGCGGGATGCCCGCCAGGGTCGACGGAGCCATGTCCACCAGCCTGGCCACCAGCGTCGGCTTGTCGAACGGGCGCACCTGAAAATCGTTGCGCGCGTAGTCGAACTGCCCGATCTCCGCCATCACCTCACTCATCAGCGCCTCGGGCGACTGGCCCGAACGCGCGATCAACTCGGCGAACAGCAACCCCATCAACACGCCGTCCCCCTCGGGGATGTGCCCCTTGATGCTGATCCCGCCCGACTCCTCGCCGCCGATCAACACATCGTCTGTCAACATCAGGTCGCTGATATAGTTGAAGCCCACGGGTGTCTCGTGCAGCGCCAGTCCATACTTGCCCGCGAGCCGGTTCAACATCTGCGTGGTGGAGACGGTCTTGACCACCGACCCGCGCAACCCGCGCTGATCCACCAGGTAGCGCAATGCCAGGGTCATGATGCAGTGGGGGTCGATGAACCTCCCCGTCGGCCCCACCGCGCCGATGCGGTCTGCGTCGCCGTCGGTAGCCAGCCCCAGATCGAAGCCGCCGCCCCGCATCAGGTCGATCAGCGGCTTCAGGTGCCGGGCGATCGGCTCGGGGTGGATGCCGTTGAAACCGGGGTTCATCTCGCCGCGGATCTCGACCACCTCGGCGCCCGCCATGGCCAGCAGATCACGCAGATAGCCACGCCCGGAGCCGTACATGGCGTCGACGGCCACCCGCAGCTTCGTCCGCCCGATCGCCGCCAGGTCCAGCAGCCGGTTGACGTGTTCCCGGTAGTCGGGGAACGGATCGAACCGGACGATGCGCTCCTGCGCCCCCGCGGGCTCCGCGGCGAGGCGTGCCGGCTCCCGGCCTGCGACCAGGTTCGCGCTCAGTTTCGCCTCCACCCGCCGCGTATCAGCGGTGTTGGCGCTGCCGCCGTAAGCCGCCTTCAACTTGATGCCGTTGTAACGCGGCGGGTTGTGGCTGGCGGTGATCATCACCCCACCCACGGCGCTCATGCGCGGGATGGCGTATGAGATCACCGGTGTGGGGGCATCGCCTTTTGCCAGGGCCACGCGCAACCCGTTGCCGGCCAGCACCTCGCTCACAGCCTGGGCGTACCGGTCGGAAAGGAAGCGCGTATCGAACCCCACCACCGCCAACGGCACCTGGGTCGCGCCGGCGTCCTCCAACAACACCTCGGCGATAGCCTGCGCCACGTGGCGCACGTTGGCGAACGTAAATTCGTCGCTGATGACAGCCCGCCAACCATCCGTACCAAACTTGATAGCCATTGTGATAATACCTCACCCGTGTATCTTCTCAAGCGACAGCCATAATCCGGGGTAGCTGTGGCCGGTCTGTGACCGAGCCACCCGTGGCTCGGTCACAGACCGGCCACAGCGGATGGATCCCCCGACAAACTGAGAAGATACTCACCCGTTGAGTCTGATCGCTGCTACGCTGCTTGCGACCCATCGGCACACGTCGTCTGCACCAGATTACGCACGAGCGCGCTGTACTCCGCGACGATTGCCTGCGCCGCGGCGTCCGAGTCGGCCTCGGCCACCACGTGGAATCGCGCCGTATCAGGATCGGGGTAGATCAGCACCCACGTCGCATCGTCCAGGAAAACCTTGACCCCATCCACCATCTCGTGGCGGAACCCGGCAAAATGCGCCATCAGACACCGGCTGCAACGCCAACAGCTCCAGCAGCTTGCCCAGCGCGACCAGACCATCGATGGCCGGATGAAACGCCGGGAAGACGAAATTACCGGTGCCATCGCAAGCCATCGCCACCCCATCCTGGGCGGCCGCTTGCATCAACGCCTGGGTGTCGATCGGACAGCGGCGCACGTGCCCGCCATAGCGCCCGGCCAACCGCTCGAAGAGCTGCGACTGATCGACTGAAACGACGATCGTACTGCCTGGATGTGTCCGGAAGACCAGCTCCGCCATCACCGCCGCCATAACGGGATCGGACAGATTAATCCCACTATCGTCCACCACAAATATCTTCTCGCCACCGACGTCCAGCCGCACACCGAGGCTGATGTCGTTCAACGCGCCGGTGATCTTGGCCAATTGGGCGCGCTCGGACCAGAATTCTGCCTGGAGGATCGATGTCTTGTTGGGATCGATGCGGGCATTGAGCGGCACGACTTCCACATTGAGCTTTTCCAGCAGCTCGGGCAACACTTCAGCCGTCGGCGCGTGGGCATAATCCACGACGATCTTGAAGGATGCGGCGCGGATCGCCTGGCTGTTGATCACGGCCAGATAACCGCGCGCGTAGACGTCCACCACATCCCGGGCATAGTCGATGTTGCCGATGTCCTCCATGTAGGCGCGGCGGTAGTCCTCGCGAAAAAACACCCGTTGGACGGCGCGTTCCTGCTCATGGGTCAGGTTCAGGCCGTTACGGTCAAAGAAACGGATGTCTACGACACGTTGATCGTATGGGGACAGGCGCACATGCACGCCACCGGCCGCGCCGGTCGTGCGGGTGTAGTAGCGGGCCACCGGGATCGGCACGGTGCGCAGGTCCAGCACGTGGTTGCCGGCCGATGGCAGGCCCGAAATCATGGCCCGCTTGATCATGCGCGGGCTGCGATGGGCATCCCGGTTGATGGTGACCGTGCTGCCTTTGGGCAGCACCGAGCCAAAAGCCGAAGCCAGCCGGGCCACGAAGTCCGGGGTCAGGTCCACGTTGACCACGCCGGTCACACCGTAACGGCCAAACAGTAGCCGCCGCCCTTGCGACCCCCAGATCACGCTATGGTTGACCACGGCCCCGGTCTCCACTTCCTTGCCGGGCCAGATCTTCACGCCGGACTGGATTATGGCGCCCTCGCCGACCACCGTCCGATCACCCACCACCGCGCCCTCGAATACCACTGCACGCGCCTTCAAGCTACACTGCCGGCCGATCACGGCGCCATGCAACTCCACGCCCTCGCCGATGTAACAATTGCGCCAGATGATGCTGCGATCCACCCGGACGCGGTTATCCAGAATGGTGTAGTCTCGGATCACGGCCGGCCCGTGGACCACCACGCCACCTTTGACCTGCACCTCTTCTCCTAGATAAACCGGGCCGAAAAGCTGCGCGTCCGGGGCAATCTCCACCGCGCCGCCGGTCCAGATGCCGCCGCCGATGTGCTGACCCAGGTCTCCCAGCCGCAGCCGGCCATTGAGCAGGTCCCCATTGGCACGCCGGTACTCGTTCAGCGTGCCGATGTCGCACCAATACCCGTCGGCGACGTAGCCGTAAATGCCCTCGCCGCGCGTCAGCATCTCCGGAAACACATTCTGGCTCCAGTCCACGGCCCGCCCGGTCGGAATCAGGTCCAGCACTTCGGGTTGCACCACGTAAACGCCGGTGTTGACCGTGTCGGACGTGACCTCGCCCCAACTCGGCTTCTCCATGAGCTGAGCGATCCGGCCATCTTCGCGCACGTTGATAACGCCGTAATCCAGGGGATCAGAGACGTGGTAGAGGGCCATGGTCAGCAACGCCCCGCGCCCGCGGTGATACTTCAGCAACGCCGTCAGATCGAAGTCGGTCAGCGCGTCGCCGCTGATCACCAGGAACGGCTCGCCATCAGCCACGTAGGGATGGGCGTTCTTGACGCTGCCGGCCGTACCGAGAGGCGATTCCTCGATGGCGTAATCGATGTTCATGCCGAGCGATCGGCCGTCGCCGAAATAGTCCTGGACCTGGGTCGCCATGTACTGCAACGTGATCACCACGTCAAGGATCTCGTGCTCCTTGAGCAGGTGCAAGATGTGGCCCAAGAGCGGCCGGTTCACCACCGGGAGCATCGGCTTAGGGCGGGTAAGGGTCAGCGGGCGCAGACGAGAACCCTCGCCCCCAGCCATCACGACCGCTTTCATGGAAGCTCCTTGATTGTGGATTGCGGGTTGCGGATTGCGGAATGAATAGTTGAATTGCCAACACACTGGCGCCATGCGTTACGAACAGCATGTTACCACAGGAAGGGGTGTTGGACAAGCGGAAGTTGTAACTACTCAGCTTGTCATTGCGAGGAGGCGTTTTTTGCCGACGAAGCAATCGGGATTGCCGCAATCCCCGCGTTCAGTGCCAGAAGATTGCCGCAATCTCCTGCGCATGACAGAGATTGCTTTGCTTCGTGCCTCGCAACCGCAAACAACGCTCCTCGCTGTGGCGAGGCCCTCGCAATGACAGCCCTTTGGTTGCGGCAGGAGCCGCGCTATGGTATATTGTCTCCCATGGACCCACGAACGTTACGCGTGCTGGAATTCGACAAAATCCGCGACCGGCTGGCCCATTTCACCTCCTTTTCACTGGGCGCCGAGCGGGCCCGCGCGCTCCTGCCGACTGACGACATCCGACTGGCCCAGGAGTGGCAGGCGGAGACCGGTGAGGCGCGGCGGCTGCTGGAGGAAAAAAGCGATATCTACGTCGGCGGCGTCCACGACTTGCGCCCCCAGGTCGAGCAAGCGTTGCGGGGCAGCGTGCTGCTCCCCGCCGATCTGATCGACGTCCGCTACACGTTACAGCGCGCCCGCAGCCTGCAACGCGCCATGAGCCGGCTGGCCGAGCAATTCCCGCACGTCGCCGACATCGCGCTGCGCATCGCCGTGCCCCAGGCGGTGATCGACGAAATCGGCCGCTGCATCGACGAACGCGGCGAACTGCTGGACAGCGCCAGCGATGCCCTGGGCCGTATCCGCCGCGAACTGCGTACGGCGCACAGCCGGCTGCTGGAGCAGCTTCGACGCCTCGTCAACACACCCACCAACGCGCAATACCTGCAGGAGCCCATCGTTACCCAGCGCCAGGGCCGCTACGTCATCCCGCTGCGCGCGGAATGCAAAGGGCGCATCCCGGGCCTGGTCCACGACCAATCGGGCAGCGGCGCGACCCTGTTCATCGAGCCGCTGGCCGTGGTGGACCTGAACAACCAATGGCGTGAGGCGCAACTGGCCGAAGAAGAGGAGATCCGCCGCATCCTGGCCGGGCTCACCGAGGTCGTCGCGACCCACGCCGATGCCATCCGCATCATCGTCGAAGCGTTGGGCGACCTGGACCTGATCTTCGCCAAGGCCCGCTACGCCAACGAGTTGCGCGCCGTCGAGCCGGAGCTGCACGATTTCGGACCCCGGATTTCGGATTTCGGATTAAAGGGAAAGCACCGCAATGCAAGTCCGCCCCCCACCATCCACACTCCACAATCCGCAATCGAACATCCTCGCAGTGTCATCAGACTGCTCCAGGCGCGGCACCCGCTGCTCGATCCGCTGACCGTCGTCCCGGTGGACATCTACCTGGACGACGACTATTTCATCGTGCTGATCACCGGCCCCAACACCGGCGGCAAGACCGTGTCGCTGAAGACCACCGGACTGCTCACCTTGATGGCGCAAGCCGGGCTGGCGATCCCGACTGCTGAGGGCGCGGCCGTATCGGTGTTCGAGCAGGTCTTTGCCGACATCGGCGACGAGCAGAGCATCGAACAGAGCCTGTCCACCTTCTCGTCCCACATGACGCACATCGTCGAGATCCTGGCGCAAGCGGATGACCGGTCGCTGGTCCTGTTGGACGAGTTGGGCGCCGGCACGGACCCGGAAGAGGGAGCCGCGCTGGCCCAGGCGCTGCTCAACACCCTGCTCGATCGCCGGGTCACCACCCTGGCGACAACGCACTACTCCGAGCTGAAGGTCTTCGCCCACAGCACACCCTTTGTGGCGAACGCCAGCGTCGAGTTCGACATCGAGACCCTGAGCCCGACCTACAAACTGACCATCGGGCTGCCCGGCCAGTCCAACGCGTTCGCCATCGCCCGGCGCCTCGGCCTGGCTTCCGCGATCGTGACCCAAGCCGAGGCGCTGGTGTCGCCCCAATCGCTGGAGGCTGCGGCGATGCTGGCCGAAATCAAGCGGGCGCGCGAGGCCGCGCTGTCCGCCGAGGCCGAGACGAAGGCCGCCCAGCGCCGCACAGAGGCGCTCAACGCGGACCTGCGCTACCGGTTGGCCCGGATCGAGGAGGCCCGCCGCGAGGTGCTCTCAGGGGCACGCGCCGAGGCCGATGCTGAGCTGGCGGCGATCCGCCAGGAGATCGCCCAGGTGCAGGAACGGCTAGCCGGCGTCGAGATACCGGCGGCCGGCAGCCCCGGCGCCGCGTCCAGCCTGCACCGCGCCTGGCTGGCCGAGGCCGAGGCGGTGCTGGCCAGACGTGCGCAACAGGCCCAACCGCTCCCCTCGCCCGCGACACCAGTGCCGGTCGTGATCGATGGGCCATTGGAGGTCGGCGACCACGTCTGGGTACCCTCGCTGCAAACCACCGGCGAGGTCGTCGACGTGGGGACGCGGGACGTGGAGATCAAGGTTGGTTCGTTCCGGTTGAAACTGGCCCCGCATCGGGTGGAACTACGGGAACGCGGCGCGGCGCCGGCGGTGCAGGCCAGCCCATCCGTGCCCAAGCCGGCCGACCCCGGCATGGAGCTGGACCTGCGCGGCATGATCGTGGACGACATGCTGGTCGAGCTGGATCGCTACCTGGACACCGCTTATCTGGCCGGGCTGCCCTGGGTGCGCATCATCCACGGCAAAGGCACCGGCGCCCTGCGGCAGGCCGCGCGCGACGAACTGCGCGGCCACCCGTTGATCAGCGAATTCCGCCCCGGTGAGGCCAACGAAGGCGGCGAGGGCGTGACCGTGGCCAAGCTGGTGCAGCGGTGAGGTTTATTGGGGATTGCGGATTGCGGACTGCGGATTGCGGATTGCGGACCGCTGACTCGCTGATTCGCCGATTCGCTGACTCGCTGATTCGCCGACTCGCTGACTCGCTGATTCGCTGACTCGCTGATTCGCCGATTCGCTGATTCGCTGACTCGCTGACTCGCTGATTCGCCGACTCGCTGACTCGCTGATTCGCTGATTCGCCGATTCGCTGATTCGCTGATTCGCCGATTCGCCGATTCGCTGATTCGCCGATTCGCTGACTCGCTGATTCGCCGACTCGCTGACTCGCTGACTCGGACTCGCTGACTCGCTGACTCGCTGACTCGCTGACTCGCTGACTCGCTGACTCGCCAGGATCCAGACCTTGCATCGACGGCAACTCCGTGGAATCATCCAGATCGCCCTCAGCGCGCTTCTGTTGGCCATCATCCTGCGCCAGGTGCACTGGGCCGAGGTGCGGGACGCGCTGTGGCGCATCGACCTGCGCTGGCTGGCGTTGGCCTGGGGACTGTTTCTGGCGGGCGTGGTCGTCCGAGCGGCGCGCTGGCAGGTCCTGCTGGACGCCCTGGGCGTGCGCCGGCCACTGGGTGAGCTGACCAGGTGGTATTTCGTCGGCAGCTTTTTCAACGTACTGCTGCCCACCGGCTTCGGCGGAGACGCGGTGCGGGTGGCCGAGTTGGCCCAGGATACCAGCCGGCCCGGCCCTGTGCTGAACAGCGTCGTGGTGGATCGCTATCTGGGGCTCATGGTGCTGCTGGCCATGGGCGTGGCCGCCGCGCTGATCCGACCCGGGCTCGCGCCGGCGGGGGTGGTTCTGTTGACGGTAGGCCTCTTCGGGGGTGGCCTGCTCGCCGCGTGGCTGCTGTACCGCCGGTGGTGGACGCGTTGGGGCGAACGCGCCGATCTCCTGGGCCGGGCGGTGCGGCTGTTCCGCTTGCCGGCCCTGGCCGAGGCGTTGGCGCCGTACGACCGGCGGACATTAGCTCGCGGGTTGACCATATCTCTGGCCTTCAACCTGCTCCAGATCGGCTGGAACCTGGCCATCGCGCAGGGCCTGGACCTGCACCTGCCGGTGGTGACCTACCTGGCCTTCGTGCCGCTGACCGCGGTCGCGCTGATGTTGCCGGCCTTCGGCGGGCTGGGTGTGCGCGAGCTGTCCTACGTCGGCCTTTTCGGCAGCGTCGGCGTGCCCGACAGCACCGCCCTCGCGCTTTCCCTGGGCGTCTACATCATCACCGTCGCCACCGGGCTGATCGGCGGCGCGTTGTACCTGATAGCAGGTATTCGGCGAGCTCGCATAGCGCAGGAGTAGATTGGTACATTGGTAAGTTGGTAAATTGGTAAGTTGGTAAGTTGGTAAGTTGGTA
>PHCA01000149.1:0-1193 GCA_002842085.1 Chloroflexi bacterium HGW-Chloroflexi-1 | reverse complement strand
ACCAATCCACCAATCCACCAATCCACCAATCCACCAATCCACCAATCCACCAATCCACCAATCCACCAATCCACCAATCTACCAATCCACCAATCCACCAATCCACCAATCTACCAATCTACCAACCACCAAAACCATGAACCCAGAACTCTCTATCGTCATCCCACTCTACAACGAGGCCGAGAACATCGAGCCGCTGTACGAGGAGCTGCGCGCGGCGCTGGCTGAGGTCAATCGGCCCTACGAGGTGATCATCGTGGACGACGGCAGCCGCGACGACAGCTTCGCCCGCCTGAAAGCCGTGCATGAACGGGACCCGCGCTGGCGCGTGATCCGCTTTCGGCGCAATTTCGGCCAAACCGCGGGCTTCGCGGCCGGCTTCGACGCGGCCCGGGGCCAGATCGTGATCACCAGCGACGCGGACCTGCAAAATGACCCGCGCGACATCCCCAAGCTGTTGGGGAAAATGGCCGAGGGCTACGACATCGTCAGCGGTTGGCGCGTGAACCGCAAGGAGCCGTTCCTCAGCCGCCGGCTGCCCTCGATGATCGCCAACCGCATGATCTCCAGCGCCACCGGGGTCGCACTCCACGACTACGGCTGCTCGCTCAAGGCGTACCGCAGCGAGGTGGTCAAGAACGTGCGGCTGTACGGCGAGCTCCACCGCTTTCTCCCGGCCATCGCCAGTTGGATGGGAGTCAGCGTGGCCGAGGCGCCGATCAACGATCGGGCGCGGCGTTTCGGGAGCAGCAAATATGGCATCAACCGCACCTTCAAGGTGTTCCTGGACCTGATCACCGTGCGCTTCATCCTGGGTTACGCCACCCGGCCGCTGCACATCTTCGGCGGGCTGGGGCTGATCTTGAGCCTGCTCGGCATCGTGACGGGGCTCTACCTGAGTTTCATCAAGCTCGTGCTCGGGCAGAGTATCGGCAACCGGCCGTTGCTGTTGTTGGCGATACTGCTGGTAGTCCTGGGGGTCCAGATGATCAGCATGGGCTTGCTCGCCGAGATGGTCATGCGCACCTACCATGAAGTACAGGACAAGCCGATCTACGTGGTGCGGGAGCGACTGGGTGAATAAGCAAGCCGGCCGAGCCGGCCGGGCCACTTTCCGCTCTGGCCGGTCTGCGACCGAGCCAGCAACGGCACTTGTTCCTTGATAGTTCCTGAACGAGCCGGCCGGGCCACTT
>PHCA01000148.1:5586-10988 GCA_002842085.1 Chloroflexi bacterium HGW-Chloroflexi-1 | reverse complement strand
GTTATCTCATCGGTAACACCCTTATACTTCTCGAACAGGGCAAGCAATGCTTGAAAACGTTTTTCCGGCATCCACTGCTGAACCGCTATCCTGAATGAGATGAATGCTCGTTTAAGTTCGGTGTTCATATCCCCTCCTATAGTTTTAGTCCAAGGCAGCATTCAAGTATCCATACTGCTATAAAACCGTTCACACCGTGTATCATGGAAGATCCCACCGGGAACCTTTCCCCTAGCGTATCCCCTCCGTTATCAAGGTGGTGCAGATATGCCCACTTGATAAGGTCAACGGCAAGCGAATATTGCCCATAATGTGCAAGACCATAAACATAATGGTGGAGGGTGTAAGGGGATTGAATTCTTATCATCAATCGAGCAGGGTCACGGAGCCGGGCAATTAAAGAAAGAGCTTCATCTTTTGGTAGAATGTCTGCCCAGAGGGCATAGACATTTGCAATTTCGCTCAATTCGCGTACTGGTCCGGCATCATCCGCGCGGTCGGCAAACATACGCCAGTCTTCTATCCACAGGTCACGCCGGAAAGCTTGACGGGTTGCAGAAATTAATTCGGGAATCTTGCTCTCGAATTCGCTATCCCCCGCTGCCGCGGCCAGCTCTGCCATAGCTTTAAGAGCACGGATGTAGAGACCATTGGTCAGGGCAGAGGACCCCTGGCTGTGCTGGCTATCCCAGTCGCTATAGCTGCCATTCGGTCCTTTCAGATGTTCATTTGCCCGACGCCATTCCGGATACGGCCTGTCAAGCGGTGGACGAGGAATCCGATCTGTCCATTCATAGAAGTGCCTGCCCGGCACATCCCGCAGAAGCCCCTGCCACTCAAACCGGCGATACCACGCCAACGTTCCACGAAGAACGGGCCACAGGTCCTTCACAAGAGCTTTGTCTCCCGTGCATCTATAATAGTGCGCTACTTCATGGAGGTAAAATAAACTACCAAAAGGAAAGGCATCCTCGTGATCGGCTGGATTCCCACCCCGCAGCGGTCCTGCCGTACGGTTCGGGTCAAAACTCGTTGCCTGCAGCTCCATAGCACGCCGCCATGGACGCGCGTCGCCGCTGCCAAAAAAGATTGCCTGCGCTGGAAACCAGCCATCGAAGCCCCACGCGGCGCGTTCCCGATGCGGACAGTCCATGCCAACGTCGTCAAAACACAATTCCGATGTTCGCATAGAAGCATGAAAAATCCGGGTCAACGCTTCATCTTCACACTCGAAACTGGGACGGTTTACCCAGGGATAATGTGCCTCTTCGACACAAAAACTATCTATCGCAACTTCACCTTTGAACCCACGGAGCGTTATTTGCACATAACGCCCGGCGCGGACCGCAAGCATTCGCCACGCCCGGCGTCCCGGCAGGGCCTCAAACCGATCGCCAAAAGTATCTGAAGACTCTGAAGAGAATCGGCTTTCCCCGTCCAGCACTTCTCCTTGTGTGATATCTACTATCCCGGGTGACTCGCAAGAAAACGCAAGCCGGTAGCGGCCGGCAAATGACCCGCCAAAGTCCCATAGCAGACATAAGTCTTCGCCTTTCAACCCGGTAAGCTGAAGCGGAAATGGCACTACAGCAGGAAGCGTGGCGGGGAGACCGCTAACATGCGCCGGCCAGGGATGGTGTTCCTCTTTATCCGCCAGATAACCGTAACTCGGCGGTGGCTGGCGATCATTTTCCGGAATCGGAATTCTTGCCGCCAGCCAGTTCCCTTTATGCCATCGCCACTGGAACTGGGCGCCGTCCCATCTCGGCGAATCTATTGGTTTGCCGGGGAGGCGATCAGCCTGCGCCGCATTTAGGAGCTTTGAGAACGGCTTTGCCGTGTCAGCCAGCGCAGGGAAAACGCGTTCCTCAAATTTCTCACCAAAGTCGCCGGGACTGCCGATTTCTACCGCATTTCCCCAATCTCCGGTATCACTGGAGGAAGGAGGCCATGCCCACGGACGCTCTTTTTCAACCCAGTGCTCCGAAAATCCGGCGAGAAAATCGCTTGCGTGGGTGAATCGTTCCCACTCCGGAATGGCACAGGCCCGCCACGACTTATCAGAAGCAAGGAGCACGCTCCCATCTCTGGCGCTCAACTCAACCAGCAACCGCCCGGGTTGATAAACATAAAGACTGGATGGTTCTCCGTCTCTTTGTGCCAATAGAACAACAGGGTGCTTGCCTTCGCCAATCACAACAGGCCATTCGTCGACGGCAAAAGTATTGGGCGGACAGCGCAAAGGCCCTCGCTGGACGTACTCTCCATCAATCCAAAGTTCATATCCGCAACTCGAAGCTATCCGGATTCTGGCGTCCTTTGCCATAACCGATGTAAACTCCGCTGCAAAACTATACAGTTCGTGTCTGCGTCTTCTGCCGTCAGACCGCGCCCAGATCCATTTTACTCCTGGTGAAAACGTTTTCACTATACAAACCCTTCTTTCAAGACGTTCTCAAAAGAAACCGTTTCATGCAAACGCAAACGAGGAATGCAAACCTGGCACATCTTCCCCTCTTTGCTGAATGAGATAGCCTCGCCTTCGAAGAGCGCCTTTACGGATTTACAGGCAGCGGGCAGGCGAACTTTGAATTTGATGTCCGCCAGGAGGGGCGCTTCATCAAAGAACACCTCCGGACGTTCGGGCTCGTAGCCGGGAACATGATTCACCACATGCACCAGCAAATCATTATCGCGCCGGTTCACTACAAATTCCACTCCGGGAGGCACATCGCTCTCGATCAACCATCTGTCGCCCAGAGCGATACGCGCCAATTGTCCGAGGAATTTGCGCAAGTGCGGATGCGGCGCCACCACCTGTTTGCGCAACCGCTTGTCCGAACTAACCTTTTCGCCTTCTGTTTCCGCGGGTTGCAAGCTCTTATAGGGTATTTCCACATACTCGCTCAGGGATTCCGCAAGTAACCAGTACGCCCAACCCTTGCCTTGCGGCGCGCGCACAAACAATGGCCCGGCATCATGACCATTGGGCTCAGTAAGTCGTTCTATTACCTGGCAGTCAATATCCGTTTTTCGCAGTCGGCCGACATAGGTAACAACTCCATCTTCATAGCGCCGGTAAGACCTTGTCCATGGCGTGGCGGAAGGTCCGGGGGCCGGTGTAGAAATAAGACCCAGGAAGGTTGGTGATTTATCCTCCACCATAGTGGGTGGCGCCACAAGCGGCGCCCGGCCTATGACAAAGACCGCTCCTCCTTGCTTCACAAATGACGCCAGAACTTCGGCTGTCCCTGGCAGCAATACTTCAATCTCGCCAAGAATCACCAGGTCATACCGGGCAATCCGCTCGGCCAATGTATCGTCATGCACAACCTCGCAGGGAATATGGTTCATAGAAAGAATCTCGTGTTGAGCTTGCAGCCCTTTCGTCAACCCCCATATTCCTCCTCCTGAACGATTCGGCAGACGCATGTTATCCGCCTGGCTTCCCAGGATTGCCACATTTGCCATGCTCTCGTTTCCCACGCATTGTGCGGCGCGCGAACGCACAAACTCCGCCAGACGTTTTCCTACCACCGGCTTGTCATGATCGAGCGAACCGTTCTGATTGGCGCAGAACCATAACGTAACTCGGTTGCCATGCGCCAACTGGCATGCCGCCTCGGCGAGAATCAAGTTGAGTGGACGGGGACGCAAGTGGAAGGTGGGGAAACGCTCTGTATCGGCGTCCTGGTTGATTATCGTCTGGTCAAAAATCCAGAGGTTTGACGGCACTCCGCAAGTGGAGCGATATGTAGCGTCAAATTGCGCGGTCTTCAGACTGGCCGTATTGCAGCTATCATTGCCTGAATAATCGGCGTAGTCGCCGGCCTTGCGCAACCACGGATCAGTAAAGGCATGGGAAAAGCACAGCATGATTTTCGGATCGTGGGCCTTGAGCGCCGCGCTTATTTTCTTCATCGCGTTGACGAAAGCCGTTTCAGCGAATTCGTTGATGCGAGCGTTCTCGTTTGCATTGGTTGGCGGCGTGAGTTCCTTGCCGAACAAGTCCTGAAATCTTGCCTTACAGCGGCCGCAATAGCAATAGTCTGGACAGGTGCCGTCAAACCAGATGGCCGCCGGCCGAAATCTGTCCATGGCCTCCTTGCAAAAAGGTATGAAGTATTCCTCCGCCCACGGGCTGTTATGACAGGCTCCGCCCAAACTAACTTCGCCTTTCGGATTACATATGTAGTAGCCGCGCTTTTCCGGAGGGCCCCAATTCCCATTGAAAGATGCGATATATAATCCCATCCTGACGCCTTCCTCGTCACAAATCTTTCGCCAGGCATTGAGGAAGTCGCCGCGGTAGCCCTCAAGCGACGGCATAATTTGCGAATCATAGGCGGCATAGCCCCAGCATCCGTTCGCCGGCGCGAACATCACATCCGGCCGCACCGACCGCACATAGTCGCGCATGACGTCCAAACTAAGATTGCGGCCATAGTTCGGCGTATGTTTCGGCGACGGATGATAGTCCACATGGGACATTATTGAAGCCTTGGAGCACCAATTATCTTTGTTCATTTTGGCCCTTCGATCTAAGGAATGAGAATTAAACAACTGTCCGGGCTACTCAGACGTAGCGGAGCATCCTGAGCCTTCGACTGCACTCCGCATCCTTCGACTCCATCCGGCAAACAACGCCGGATTCCGCTCAGGAGACGCTCCGTTCCGCTCAGGATGCTCGCGGTGCAGGGACAGTTATAAAATTCGCGTTCCTAAGTGGATGCTGGCAGTAGGACGTAGCATTCGCCGCTCTCGGTGGCGAATTCCGTGACGTCTGCCTGGCAGACGGACGCATGCCTGCACCCCCGGTGGTAGACCTCCAGCCGGCGGGTGGTGGTAAACGACTTGACCCGGCACCGTTCGCCGCGCAGTGAGCGGATCGTCGCTTCGACCAACTGGCCTTCCTCCCAGCTCAGGTCAACCTCGAACCCGCCACGGCTGCGCAGGCCCCTGATGTGGCCCTTCGGCCAGGCCTTCGGCAGGGCCGGCAGAAGACGCAACAGGCCACGCCGGTCCTGGAAGAGCATCTCGGCAATGGACGCCACCAGGCCGATGCTCGCTTCGATCTGGAATACTTTTCTGCCGGGGAACCAATTCAGCGTGGTCGCGCCCTCCCGCCAGTCGCAAATTGACAGCAGGAGGTTATCGATCAGCCAGGTCCGGGCGATCAGGTTCAGTTCCTGCAACGCCGCATCGCCTTCGTAGAGGCGCGCCAGGATTTGCGCGTCCCAGACGGCCGCGAGAGTGCAAGTGGTCTGGCGGCTGCTCTGCCTGACCGTCAGCAACTTGCGAGCCGCTTCCTGATAGTCAGGAGTGTCTTCCTGTGTGATCCGATCTCCCGGACACAGGCCGACGAAGGGGGAACGGTGGCGATGTCCCGGGTCTATGGGCTC
>PHCA01000148.1:0-5550 GCA_002842085.1 Chloroflexi bacterium HGW-Chloroflexi-1 | reverse complement strand
GATCAGCTCAAGGTCCATCGCAGATGGACTGGACAGGGCGCTGTACCTTTTCCTTCCCTTGATTCCCATCTCCGGCGAGGCACTCGGGACAGGCGCCAGGCGCCCTCGCTGGTCTTCGATCAGATAATCCTCGTAGAACTGACCGATCTCCTTCAGCACGGGATAGAGCTTGTCGCGGAGGAAGGCCCGGTCACCGCTGTATTCCCAATGATGCCAGAGAATCTGGGCGACCCATGCGCCGGCGCCGGTCCAACCAAAACACAGGTCGTCAACATTGCCGACGTGACGCAGATCGCAAACCCCGCTCCATAGCGCACCCCGGCAGCCAAACAGGTCCATCGCCGCCCGCTGTGCCTGGGGCAACAAACTCGTGAGCCAGTCGGCGACCGGCGGCAGCAGTTCCTCCAGGTTCGCCATGCTCAACGGCCAGTAGCACATTTGCAGGTTCAGATCGAGGTGGTAGTCGCAGTCCCAGGCGGGGCGGCGGTCCTGATTCCAGATCCCCTGGAGGTTGATGGGCGCCTTGGCAGGCTGGTCGGGGGCAGGGGGCCGGCCGCTGGCGAGCGCCAGGTAGCGCCCCATGTCGAACATTTGCTCGAACAGCGCCGGCGACGTGTCGCCGCTGTCCCTGGCCTCTTCGATCAACTCCTCGGTCGTAACGGTTTGCGGCTGCGGGCTCAGGTTGAGGCTCACGCGGCGATACAGCCGCTGATGATCGAGCACGTGTTCCGCTCGAAGCTGATCGAAATCAGTCGGCGTAGAATGCAGCTTGTCCCGGCACCATCCGACAAGATCACCGGCCGCCTCGTCCTCCGTCGCCATCGCCACCAGCAACAGCGCCTCATCCGCGCAATCAAAACAGGTGGAAACACCGACGGGATCATGCGGATAATCCTGCTCTCGGAAAATGAACTGCAATCCGTTCAGGTCCTTCGGCGGCAGAGGTCCGGCCGGCGGCTGATACTCCCGACGGCCGCCGGTCAATCGGCCGCCGCGCTGGACCACCCGCACAACGGTGGCAAAACGAACACCCTCCTCGAACGCGCCCTCCAGCACGACCTCGCCCAGCCTGGAACTTCCGGTCACGTCGCAATCCGGATCGAGCAGGCGCGACAGCGTCACCTCTCCACGCACCCGGCCGGCCTGGCTGGCCGACAGACGGATCACCAGCACCCCGGCGGGCCAGGACGAGAAATACTCCCGCCGGTAGCGGACCCCGCCGGCAACATAGGAAACTTCCACCACGGCCGCGTCCAGGTCCAGGCGCCGTTGGTATTCCGTAATCGCGTCGTCCCCGTGATAGGGATAGACGCCCAGGTCGCAAGCCGGTACGAAAGGATTGAGATACAGCGCCTGGCCGGAAACCGGGATCTTCCTGATCAACAGGTCATGAGCTTCGTCCCATTTGCCTGCGGTACACAGCCGGCGCAGCTCCGGCAGGTCCGCCGCCGTGCGGTGTTCCTGAAAGGTCCAGAAGTTTCGCCACAGGCGATCGTGGTTCAGCGCGATCCGTTCCCGCAACGGATCGCCCAGAATCATACCCCCCAGACGTCCGTTGCCGATGGGGTATCCCTCGGCCCAATCCCCGGCGGGCTTCTTCGACCAGATGACGTGACTCGACCTCATTATCCGCCTCTCCACATGTTTTTGCCAAAAATTGTAGTGGTCAACGTGATCCTGCATTGAAGACAAGCCGCGGATTGACGCGGATGCACGCAGATCAGCCCGCTCTCGTAGTCTTTTTAATCCTTTTGCTCAATTCCATTTTCATTATTGCTTCTTCTTTCGTTCTCTTTTTTGCTCTACACCTTTTATTACGCGAGAGTTCTGCAAACGGATGGTGAGGTCGCCTGGGCAAGCCCGGTTAAGGCAAAGCCGTTCACTCTTCCTGGTGTCAAACTCAAGAATATTTCCTGCGAGTTGCTCCGCCGCTTTCCCGTCCCTGTGTATCGTAACCGGCGCATCCGGCCACGGGTTGCGAAGGCGGCATGTTCCGCCGAGTTTGGATTCGATGTGGACAAACTTGATGACGCCTTTCTGTTGCGAGGCGGTTACCAGGAAGCCGCGCCGAGCGGCAAGCTTGAACCGAACGTCCCATTCCCGGGGCCAGGCGGGAAAGACGCGGATGACCGGCTCGCTGCCGGGTTCGGACGCGACGCTCTGCATTAAAGCGTGCTGAACGTTGTCGGCATTCCAACCGTATCCTTCATTGGTGATGCTTTCGCGGCCCATCCACACATTTGCCATGAGATTGTTTGTCAGTATTTTGACTTCATCACGCCAACCGACGCCCCGCAATTGCTGGGGCAGGAATGCCTTTGCCTGCTCTGCCCGGCCCATCATCACGACCGTCGCCGGAATCTCGGACAGGCAGAAAGTAGCTCTCCCCGCCAGAAGGTCATGATACCAGCAGTTCAACTCCAGCGAACCCGCAGACAGGCGCCATGTATCCGGATTTTCGGTTTCGAGTGTCAGCAAATCATAATCCACCGCCTGACGCACCGGCACACCCGACTCCAGTTCCTGAGAGGAGACCACCACCGGTTGACGACCCTGCGCCCAGCCTTCCGGCGAGGTTTCGTCATGCGGCAGTGCCACAACGTTCTGTTCCTTCGTCGTCGGAATGGGCGTAGCGTTTTCGTAGATGTCGCGCCAGAGCGGGCGTAGATCCTTATCAACACCCAGAATTTCTGAAGCGCGCGCGGCCAAGGCAGTCATCGCCCGCATGGCGCAGAGTTCCTCCATGGTGTCCTGCCCACCCCACACCGGCTCATGGCTGTGGACATTGTTGATGTGGTACTTGCCGTCGGCTTCCTTCCTGACATTGGGATAATTGCGGTAGAACTCCGCCATACCGCGCAGCAGTGGATAGGCACGCTGACTCAGCCAGTTTCTATCCAGAGTATATTCATACGCGAGCCAAAAACGCCAAGCCACCTTGGCGCCCGTGCTAAAACAATGCGTATGGTACCAGTATGGTCTCGGGGCTTTGGGTTGGCAGGCATTTCCTTCATCAGAACCGGCGCGGCAGGCGGCCTCGGCATATTGCCTGGCGGTCTCCGAAAAGTCCTCGAATTTGAGCTCCTCAAGCAGGTAGCGGCGGAATTCCTCGGCGACCCGCTCAGGATAGCGGCGGGAACCGTTCCAGTAATGGGTCTCGGATAGGAAAATGCCGTCCTTTGCTCCTCTCAGGTGTTCGGCATGCCATCGGCCGTTATCGTACGCTCGGAAGTATAGGTCGAAATACGGTTGCACCAGCTCAAGGTGGTTTGCCATGGGCAAAGCACGGTAATAAGGAGAAAGGTTGGCTCCCCAGTACCGTGGTCCATTCCAGTCCATTATCCAATCTCCGTACGGATACCAGAGTCCGGTGTTCCAGTGCGGCGCGATGGTTCCCCGGCTGGTGCAGGCCATCTGGTAAAGCCAGGCGGTCCAGCCACGGGCCAGGAACTCCGCGTCGCCGTTGTCGCTGCGCGCCTCGATAAAGGATTGGCCCCAGAAATTATGCCACCAAATCTGGTTCTCCGCAAAAAGATCGTTGAACCCCTTGTCGGCCGCTGTTCTGCCTTGCTCAAGCGCATGTGCAACCACATCAAACTCTTTGTCCAGGGTGGCCGCGCTCCCCACCAGAATGAGAAATGTGCCTTTGCCCGCCGCGGCTTCCAGCGCCACATTGCGCTCGTCGATAAGTCGCGTTGTGCCTTTTCGCCCCGCGAACTGGGCGGTCAGCGCGGAACGGCAGTAGTGCTCACTCTCCGGGAATTCTGGCTCCGCCGCTTCGTGATAAGTCTGGGTCAAGGTAGCGGCCTCACCCTCTTGCCGTAACGCCGAGATGGCCGTCCAAGGCCGCGGCCCTATTTCCCTTTTCGGCTCGCGCAGCATCCGAAGGGTAACCCTGACCGGCCGCGGTTTCGCCCGATTGTCGGTGACCTCCAGTGCCAGCACATCCAGTTCGTGGTGAAAAAGCGCCCGAATGACAACCCCCCCGCCTTCGAAGCTGCCCAGCGCATCGTAGTGGTTCAGGCTCTGGCGCATATCTTGGCCCGAAAACGGCGTTTCTCCCAGATCCACCAGCATCTGCCCGCAGCCGTTGACCAGCATCTGTCCAGTTTTCAAGCCGGTGTAGCTGTTGTTGCCGAGCACATCCGGACGGTTGATCTGGCAGTAAATGCCTTCCGGTGTGCCGCGCACGATTCCGCCCATCCTACCGTTGCCCATGGGCAGGCCGTCGGCCGACGGCACGCCATCTTTCCGCACCGGCACGCCGTCCGGGTTCAGCGGTAGCGCCCGTTCATAGACAAAATTGGCCCTTGAAACCAACTTTCGGTAGTCGGGAGTCCAATTCTCGACATGACTTTCGATATTCACTTCCATATCCTCCAAAATAAGCCATTTGGCGACGGCTATCGTACTGCCATTTTGCTGGAAAGGTCCAAATAGAGTTTTATTGCCTCGGGCGGGGTATTCCAGGGAATGTGGTTCCCAATACACATCACATATCCGCCGCTCATTTTTGATGTCTCTACCATATTTTTCACCATTGCCTTTATCTCCTCTGGGTTATTGCGCATCAGGATTCGGACATCGCCTTCACCAGCAAGAAAAGGATTTTTATATTTGCGAGCAATGGCTTTGTAGTCGGTGTATGGCTCGCTGATGATACCCCTTGCCCCGCAAGCCATAACATCATCTGCATAAGCGTCCACTTTCCCGTCGCACATAAAAAGAACTTCCTTGCCAGCGTTCTTGAGCATCGCCCAGTATTCTTCGTAGCGTGGAAAAATATACTTATGCATCCACGTCGGCGAGCAGACCGGGCCGCTTGAGAGAACAATATCGTCGTGGCAGACAACAAAGTTAACAGGCAAACGACTAAAGGCACGGAAGAGCCGTCTATTGATTTCCGCGAATTCATCCATAATTCTCTCAAACCCGGGTTCAAGACAAATTGAAAGAAAATTTTCGTAGCCGAATACGAGCAATGGCCACATAAACATCGTGTTATAGAAGCCGACCACTGCTGTTGAGCCGGCCGGCGCCGCATCGCCCCATTCTGCGGGATAATTTTTCCGATAACGTTCGTAAATTACCTCTTCACTGCGAAAGTCGCCGTCCTCCGCATGCCAACCCGTGAAATCCCCCTGGGCCAGGGGGCTGAAACGTAGCATCTCTTCTTGGCTGGCAAACCTTTGGCCCGCCTCCTCTTGCTGCCAGTAATCACGATACGAGTCTCCCCACCTTCCTTTGCTCTTGTCTTTGTGCTCTTCTGGTCGGGGTTTTGGTTCATCTTTTTCCGGTATGGAAAGTTCAAGTTGGGGATATAACTCAACCATTTTTAGCCGGCAGAGTTTCGGGTGTTCGTAGTAGTCTATCCCGGCCAGATAGGTCTCTGCGTCGGGGCAGGACCAGTGCTCCCAGTGGGGAATTTTCTTGGGCCACATTCCCATAAATGCAAGGTACTTGTCGCTGTATTCCATCCTGTAGCTCTCCTGTTTGGGATTGTAAAGCTCGCTCTGGTAGATTGGTAGATTGGTGGATTGGTAGATTGGT
>PHCA01000147.1:6942-15318 GCA_002842085.1 Chloroflexi bacterium HGW-Chloroflexi-1 | reverse complement strand
CCAATTCCCAGCTTACAAATCACTGATCTCCCAGTTTCGCGGCGTTGTAATTGCCGTGCGATCTGCAGAGACTCGGCTTCCACCACGCCCACTCGGTGCAGGTGTTGCAGGGCGAGACCTGTTCCAGGTCGTTCCGGACGTGTAGTCGCCGCAAGCCCTGCATCTTGGGACCGTTCCAGTTCTCCAACACCCGCACGACGCCATCCTCGCTGCGCACATTGCCCAGGTCATAGGCCAGGTTGAAGTCACGGTCGCACATCGCGATCCGGCCATCCCAATAGATGTGCGTGTGATACCACAGGTTGGGACACGCATAGCGCTGGACCTTCGGCCGGCCGTCATCGGCGCGCAGGCTGTTGATGTCCTCGATCTGGCCGCCCCACGAGTCAAACGGCTTGACATTGATGCGGTCCACCCCGGGCAGACTCCAGGTCTTGACGAACTCCTCGACCTCGCCCATCGTGCGCTCCATCTCGATAATCTGGAGATTGACGAAGGGGGTCTGATAGCCTCCGGCCTGTTTCATCTCGATGAATCGGCGGATATTGGCGTTGGTCTTCTCGTAGTCAGCGTTGATCCGGATTTTCTCGTACGTCTCAGGCCGCATGCCATCCAGACACAGATAGATCGCGCCCAGGCCGGCGTCCAGGATCGTGCGGGACCGTTTCTCGTCCAGCAGGGTGGCGTTGGTGCTGATCTCGCTGCGCAGCTCCTTGGCGTGGCAATAGGCGATCATGTCAAAGATGCGCGGGTGCAACAGCGGCTCGCCCCAGATGTGCAGCGTGGTCGCCTGAATGTGCGGCGCCATCTGGTCTACGATGGACTGGAACAACTCGAAATCCATGTAGCCTTTCTTGCGCACCTGCTCCTTGCGCCCCGTGGGGCACATGATGCAGCTCAGGTTACAAACGTTGGTGGACTCGATGTACAGCCGGTCGGGCGGCGGTACCAGGCGGGTCTGCCCGGTTTCGTAGGCCAGCCATTTGACCGGCGCCAGCAGGCGATTGCGCCGCCAGCGCGTGACGCGTTCGAGCTTGGCCAGCAGGCGGCCGATCTGTCCGTCGGCTGGTTGGGTAGTTGGTAGATTGGTAGATTGGGTTGTCATAAAACTGGCTCGATTCGCTTAAGCATATCCGAAGTAGAAGGTGACAATGCCGCAAAATCCGCTACCGACAGCTTGTCATGGTTATACTGAGCGGCTTTGCCCCGAATTTCTCGCGACGGCGTGAGAAAGCGAAGAATCTCCTGTCCCAAGACGAGACCCTTCGCTGGCTTCACGCTACAACGGAGTACATGGGATCGACCCGCTCAGAGCCTGCCCTGAGTGAAGCGAAGGGGTGACAAAAAGACAACACTTTCACCACGAGCGTCTCAGGAGTATCAGTGTCAGGGCCGATCTGTTGGCTTAGATCTTTTAGAGTTGACGAGACACCCAATAAAACACCGTTATGCACAGCAACCCATTGCCCAGGATACTCGTGGCTGTGCTGGGTCAGCCAGACCAGTGATGCTTCGCTGTGATTTCCCTGCGCCGGACGTGTTCCTACGACCACCGGCGGACTCAGCACGTAAGCTGCCCGCTGAAGCTGTTGGCTATCAGGGAATATTTGCTTCCCCCGTTGTGCCAACTCCATCGCTAGAGGTACCAGTTCCAACGCCAACGCCAGGTCAATGGCCCGCAACAGCGCATCCGCCTGACCTTCGTTCCATGCCATGTCTCTCACCAGGCGCGTGAAAACCTGGCGATCATCGCGCATGGCCGCTTCTTCGAGAGCCTGGAGAAAGGCCCGCCCCTTGGGGGCATGCAGTTGGCCTGTCTGCGTGAGTTTAGGTTCAAGACGAGTTAAGTCCACGCGGCCGCCTCCTCTTTCGGCGCCAGCCCGCGGAACCTGGGGAACAGCCCCATGTTCAGCACGCCGCGTCCCACCTTCTGCACCGGCTTGATCTGAGCGACCTGATACAGCCGGTAGCCCCACTGCGGGCCGAAGTAACGCACGTACTTGCGTTGCTCCTTGCTTTCCAGGAAACGCTGCCGGGCGCGGATCGCCATCTTGCTCAGCTCCGCATCGCTAACGTCCGAAACGTTCATGAACGGCGCGATCTCGCTGGTGTATGAGTTGTAATAGTAGCTCTTGGTGAAGTCCGCGTTGTAGACCGTGTCCGGGTTCCGATGAACCAGCTCCTCCCACAGCTCGGTGCCGGGGAAGGGGGTCGCGATCGAGAACATCGCCTCGCTCAAACGCAAGCTCGCGGCGAGCTCGATGGTCTCGTTCATGGTGGCTGCGTTGTCGCCCGGCAAGCCCAGGATGAAGTAGCCCTTGCTCAGGATGCCGGCGTCCTCGGTCCACTCGACCGCCTGGCGCACCTGATCCAGGTTGATGTGCTTGGCCGTCTTCGCCAGGATCTCCGGGTTGCCCGACTCGATGCCAAAGTGGATCTGGCGACAGCCGGCCCGGTACATCTTCTTGAGCAGGTCGGGGTTCACCCGATCGACGCGTGCCAGACAGCGCCAGCGCACGTCCAGGTCCTGGGCGATGAAATAATCCAGGATCGCCTCCAGGCGCTTGACATCGATGGTGAAGAGATCGTCCATGAAGTAGAAGTTGCGCACGCCGTAGCGATCAATCAGGTGGCGCAGCTCGGCGACGATGTTTTCCGGGCGGCGCTGCCGGTAGGTCCGGCCGACGATCCCCTTGAAGCAGAAGGAGCACTTGTAGGGGCAGCCGCGGCTGGTGAGCACGGTGAGCATCTGCTCGCCGTCGGGCGCGTAGAGCGGGTAGGCTTTCAGGTCGAACAGGTGCCGCGCCGGGAACGGCAGCTCGTCCAGGTCAGCGATCAGCTCCCGCTCGCCGCCATTGATCACATTGCCGGCTGCGTCCTTGTACCACAAGCCCCGGTTCGCGCCCCAGTTGGTGTCGCCCGCCTCGATTTGGCGCAACCAGTCCCGAAAGACGTACTCCCCCTCGCCATAGGCCAGGAAATCCAAGTGCGGGTTTTGCAGGGTCAGTTCAGGCAGCGTGGTCGCGTGCGGGCCGCCGATGATGGTCGGCGCCCCCGACGCGTCCTTCAACATCGCCACCGATTCCTCGACGCTCTGGTAGGAGGTGGTCATGGCAGTGAAGGCGAGCACGTCCGGCCGCCAGGCGATGATTTCAGCCACCTCGTCTTTGAGCGGTCTGGTTGGGTGCAAGCCCATATCGAAAATGGCAGCCTCGTGCCCTTCCTGCTCGGCGATGGCCGCCAGATAGCCCAGGCCCAGGGACGGATAGCTGTTGACCATCTCGTGCCACTTGGGGCCGATTAACGCGACTCGCATGTATGGTCTCCAGTATACCAATCTACAGTGCAGCTCCCATCGCCTGTCGCAACGCCGTCTTCTCTCGCCGCGGCACTACGGTACGCCAGGCCAGTCGGGCGTTGCGACCGAAGTTCATCCAGAAGTCCTTGCGGCGCAGCGTCCGCACGATGTATTTGGGTCGCCAGTAGAACTGGCGGTAGGCCTTGCGATACATCTCCTCCACCAACTCCGCAGTCAGATCGCCCAGCTCATAGCGCGCCCGTTGATCGAAAAAGACGTAGTCCTCCCAGTCGTTCATCAGGAACCGGCCGTGTTTTTTCACTTCTCGATACACCGCGGTACCGGGATAGGGCGTCATCATGCTGAAATTGGCGATCATCGGGTCCAGCTCGATGGCGAAGTCAATCGTGCGCTGCATGGACGCGCGGGTATCGCCCGGCAGGCCGATGATGAAGAAGCCGATGGTCTCGATCCCCGCGGCCTTGGCGTTCTTGAACGCCTGCCGGATCGTGTCGTGGTCCACGTGCTTGTCGATGCGGATGAGCATGTCCGGGTCTCCCGTCTCCACGCCGAACGCCGTGCGCTTCAACCCGGCCTGCTTCATCTTGACCAGCAGATCCATGTCGGCCAGGTTGGCGCGGATGCCGTTGACGAAGATCCACGGCACGTGGTTGAGTTTCTCGGCAATCAACATGTCGGCCAATTGCATCAGCCGCGGCCGGCGGATGTTGGCGCTATCGTCGAGCACGCCGATCTCCAGCGCGCCCAGGTCCTGCACCAGATGCCGCCACTCCTCGACGACGTTCTCCGACGAACGCGCGCGCCATTTGATGGGCATGATGCTCTGCGAGCAGAAGGTGCAGCGGTACGGGCAGCCGCGGCTGGTCATGATGGAAAAGCTGCGCGAGCCGTCGACCGCGTCGGTGGCCGGTTGCAGGTTGGTGTAGCGATCCATCTTGAACAGGTTGTAGGCCGGCCAGGGCAGGCTGTCCAGGTCGGCGATCACCGGGCCGTCGGTGTTGCGGTGCAACTGACCATCGCTGGTCTTGTAGCTGGTGCTCTTGACGTCGCGGAACAGGTCGAGTTGTGGGACCATCAATCGGGACGTGACCGGCACTTCCGAAGTGCCGGTCACGTGTCCGTCTCCCTGATCGCGCAGGAAGCTATCCACGATGTTACAGATTTCGATCCAGGGGACTTCCCCTTCGCCACGCACAACCAGGTCCACCGGCGGTTGGCGCAGCGATTCAAAATCCAGATCTTCGGACACCACGCTGACGTGCGGGCCGCCCAACACGATCGGGATGTCCAACTCTTTCTTGATAGCGGCCGCGGTGCGCCAGGCCGGATTCACCTGCGGCGTGTTGGCCGTGATGCCGACCAGATGGGGGCGGAACTCGTGCAGGAAGTCGGCCAATGGCTGCTCTTCGACGTCCGCGTCGTAAACGCGCACCTCATCCCCGCGCCGCTCCGATACCGCGCCCAAATACGCCAGCCCCAGGTGCGGGGTGGTGCGGGTATCAATCGGCAGGCGGAATTTGGGGTTAATTAAGGCTACTCGCAAGGAAACCTCCGTGTTGGTAACTTGGTAGATTGGTAAATTGGGAATTGGTAACTACAGCCCGTGTCATTGCGAGCGCTTTTTGCGAAGCAATCTCCGGCGCGGCAGAAGGGATTGCTTCGTCGCAAAAGACGCTCCTCGCAATGACGCCTGAGTAGTTACGCCCAATCTACCAATCTACCAATCTACCAATCTACCAACCTACCAATCTACCAGTTCACTAACCTAACTCTTGATCCGCATGAAGTGCACCGCGGTGCGCCATAACTCACGCGGGCCGATCCGCACCGGATGCACCCGCCGGTAGATGATAAAACCCCGATACAGCTTCTCGATCCACCAGAACAGGGTATCGATCACCCTGGTGTGCGGCAGTCTGATCAGCCGGCGGATCACCGGCTCGAGCCAGGGCAACTCGACGCCGATGGCGAACAGGCGCTGCAAATGCTCGATCTGTGGTTTTTGGGTTTTGTCCTCGAACGCCAGGATCGAATGATCCCAGGCGACCTCGCCGATATCGTCGAATGTCCCAACCATCAGGCCCTGATCGTGCGTGAACCGGCCCAGTTCTGTGCCCGGGTAGGGCTGAAACAAAAACGAGTAGGCATAGCTGATCTGCGCCTGGGTGTTCAGGCGCACGGTGTCCAGTTCGTCTTCCAGGGTGCTGGTGGGCAACCCCAGGATGTTGGTGGCGGTGATCTGCATCCCGGCAGCCCGGACCATCTGCCCGGCCTGGACGATATCATCCCGCGTCATGCGTCGCTTAAGCAATTCCACCCGTATACGATCGTTGGCCGCTTCGATGCCCATGCTCACCGTCTGGCAACCGGCGCGCTTCAGCAGCTCGACCTTGCGCGGGTCCTTCACCAGCAGGTTGGCGCGCGCGTTGCAGAAGAAGGGCAATCCGACCTGGTGCGGCCACTTCTCGGCCAGCTCCTCCAGCCAGTCGTTGTGCACGATAAACAGATCATCCACAAAAACGACCTGTTCGAGCGGCCAGCGCGCCCGCACCGCGTTGACCTGGGCGATCACGGCATCGACGGGAAGCTGGTGACCACGGCGCTCACCGGCGTAGATCTGATAATAAGCGTGATTGAAGCAATAGGTGCAGTTGTACGGGCAGCCGCGGGAACTCATGAAATACTTGATTTTGCTGGAAGCCAGGCTGATGTGCTTATCGTAGATCAGCGCCCGGTCAGGAAACGGCAACATCTCCAGATCCCGGATCAGCGGGCGCACCGGGTTCTTGACCACTTCGCCGTCCACGTTGAACCACCAGTTGGGGATGTCAGCGCGAAAGCCGCCATCGGCGAGCGCGTTCGCCAAGTCGAGCAGTGCGCCCTCACCCTCCCCGATGCACACGCCGTCCACGCCCGGTTCGCCGATCATCTCGGGGAAGAAAGTCGGATGCGGACCGCCAAAAACCGAAAACGCCGGCTTCTGCTCCAGGGCCGCCCTCACCGGATCCAGCGCTGCTCGGATGCGCCGGTTAAGGTCGAAGTAGGCGCGCTGCGAGCCGGTCATCACGCTGTAGCCCAGGACGTCGGGCCGGTACTGCACGGCGTAGGCGACCGGGTCCTCGCGGTTGGCCACGGTCAACGCCACATCGTGGCCGGCTTGCTTCAGCACCGCGGACAGCACCATGATGCCCTGGGGTTCATAACTGAGTTCCTGTGCGACGAATAGAACGCGCAAAGCACTACTCCGATGACAAAGGTCCGCATGTACCGCGGATGCGGCGCTCCGTACGTCTGCGGGCCAGGGGCCGTGCAGATTATGTGCGCTGGCGCCAGGCCTGTCGATTATGCGCAACTGCTCAGGCTGTCATTCTGAGGAGCGGTTTTTGCGACGAAGAATCTCGTCCGCACCGGAACCGAGATTCTTCGCTCCGCTCAGAATGATACGGGGCTGAGTAGTGACAATTCTTCTACAGTTTGGGCTAGAAATCGAGTGCGTGCGGACCGGCTATCCCTTGACCACCGCCAACGGCTCCAGGCGGGCGACGATGCGACCGAGGCCCGCGGCCGCGACCACCGCGACGACCCGCTCGACATCCTTGTAGGCCTGGGGGGCCTCCTCAGCCAGCCCGGCCATGCTGCCGGCCCGGATCGAAATGCCGGCCCGCTCCAATTCTTGCTGCAGGGCCTGACCACGCACCAACCGTTTGGCCTCGGACCGGCTCATCGCCCGTCCGGCCCCGTGGCAACAGGAGCCGAAGGTCTGCCGCATCCCCTCGGCAGTGCCGACCAGCACATACGACGCCGTGCCCATGCTGCCGGGCACCAATACCGGCTGGCCCACCGCCCGATAGTCAGCGGGCACGTCGGGATGTCCCGGCCCGAACGCCCGCGTGGCCCCCTTGCGGTGGACACACAGGCGCAGATCGCGGCCCTCAACCTGGTGCGTCTCGATCTTGGCCATGTTGTGCGCCACGTCGTACACCAGGAACAGGTCCCAATCGGGCACCCGACCGCCCAATACCTCCTCGAACGCCTCCCGCAATTGATAGGTGAGCACCTGGCGGTTGGCCCAGGCATAGTTGGCCGCGCAATTCATGGCCGCCAGGTAATTCTGGCCCTCGGGCGAGTCCAACGGCGCGCAAACCAGCTCGCGGTCCGGTAACTCGTAGCCGAAGCGCTTGCTGGCCTGCTGATACTCCTGGATGTAGTCGGTCGCCACCTGGTGACCCAGCCCGCGACTGCCGCAATGGACCTGCACGGCGACTTGACCGCGGCGCAGGCCAAAGGTGTCGGCCGCGTCGGCGTCGAAGATCTCGGTCACCACGTCCAGTTCGGCGAAATGGTTGCCTGAACCCAGCGTGCCCACCTGCCCCAGCCCCCGCTTCTTGGCCTGGGCGCTCACCTTGGTCGGATCAGCGCCGGCCATCTGGCCCCGCTCCTCGGTGTGAGCCACGTCCTTCGGCCGGGCATAGCCTTCCTGCTGCGCCCACTTACTGCCCTTGGCCAGGATCTCGTCCATCTCCGCCTGGTTGAGGTGCAAGTTACCCTTGGTCCCCAGGCCGCTGGGCACGTGGCGGTAGAACGCGTCGGCCAGCCGGTCGATGTGGGGGCGGACGTCCTCGATGTCCAGGTGGGTGCCGAGCAGGCGGACGCCGCAGTTGATATCGTAACCGACACCGCCAGGTGATATAATCCCGTGCGGCAGGCGGGTAGCTGCGACATTGCCGATGGCAAAGCCATAGCCCTGATGACAGTCTGGCATGACGACGACGTACTGGACGACCCCAGGCAGCGTGGCTGTGTTGATGACTTGTTCCACGCTGCGGTCGCTGAGTGCGGCCTCCAGCATTTCCTCATCGGCATAGACACGCGCCGGCACGCGCATGTCGTGCCGGAAGGACTGGGGCACCTCGTACAGGTAGTCGCCAATCTTGCGCAGGTCGTATCGCGTGACCGGTTTCATGTTCCCCTCCGATTTACCGGCTCCCAATCTACCAGCTCCCAATCTACCAATCTACCAATTTACCGGCTCCCAATCTACCATCTCAACGACAACT
>PHCA01000147.1:0-6880 GCA_002842085.1 Chloroflexi bacterium HGW-Chloroflexi-1 | reverse complement strand
GTCGAAGGCCATACCGTACTGCAGGCCACTGCAGCCGCCGCCGCTGACGAAGACCCGCAGCGCGTGCGTGTCTCGCACCCCCTTCTCATCCATGATCTCGATCAGTTTGTCCGCCGCAAGCTGCGTCAAGGTCACCGGTGTTGTAGCCTCCATCGTTGTAGCCTCCATCGTTGTAGCTTCCATCGTTGCAACTGCCATGAAAGTCCTCCTGAAGTAGTTATACTCAAGAACCCCGTTCACTGTGAACGAGCCTGTCGTGCATTACTCATTACTCGTTACTCGTTACTAATTACTCATCACTCATCACGCCACACGCATTCCCCCGCATCACCCGCCGATCTGACTCATCTCGCGGGACATGGCGATGTCGTGTTCTTCCAGCCGATGCCCCCACGGTTTGCGAAAGGCCGCCTCCGCCATAATGCGACGCAGCGTCTCAAAATCCGCGCCGGCGCGCAATGGCGTCAACAGATCTACTTCGTCGTCCCGCAACAGACACAGGCGCAACTTCCCGTCCGCCGTCAACCGCAGCCGCGTGCACCCTTCACAAAACGGTCCGGTGACACTGCTGATGAACCCCAGTTGACCCAGCGCCCCGGACAGGCGATAGGGCCGGGCCGGGTCGTGGCCGGCGTGTTCGGACACCGGCGTTAGCGGTCCCAGCTCGGCCTCGACGCGCGCCCGCGTCTCAGCAGAGGGCACCACCTGGCTTTGCTGGAAATCGGCCACCTTGCCGAGCGGCATCATCTCGATGAAGCGCACGTGCCACGGCCGGTCCAACGTGAGCCGGGCCAGATCAACCACCTCCGTGTCGTTGAAACCACGGGTCACCACGCAATTCAGTTTGAGGGGTCGCAACCCAGCCGCCTCGGCCGCTTCGATGCCCCGCCACACATCCGTCAGGTCCCCGCGGCGAGTGATCCGGCGGAATTTGTCGGGGTCCAAAGAATCGATGCTGATGTTCACCTGATCCAGGCCCGCTTCGGCCAATGGGCCGGCCAACTCGGCCAGCCGGACGCCGTTGGTCGTCATCGCCAATCGCCGGATGCCCGGCGCCGCCCGAATCCGCCGCACCAGGTCCACCACCCCGCAGCGCACGGTCGGCTCGCCACCGGTCAACCGGACCTTGTCCACGCCCAAACTGGCCGCCACGCGCACCAGGGTCAAGATCTCGTCATCCTGGAGCAACGTAGCCTGGGGACGGAAGACGATATCCTCGGGCATACAATAAACACAGCGCAGGTTACACGCATCGGTCAACGACACTCGCAGGTAGTGCAAATGTCGTCCGTAAGAATCATACATGACATCAGCGTAATCGGCAAAGATGTCGGCCATCCCGCCACCTCATCGGTCGTTCGTCCGACCCAGGGGAAAAAAACGTAGAGCGCACGGGCCCGTGAGAGGTCCTCAGCAGCCTCCACGTCTGCGTTCTACGTTATTCGTGCCACACATCAAGCGCCGAGGACATCCGCCTGAGCCGGCTCGATGATGTATGTGCAATGGGATGAACCATCCATGACGCGGGATTCAAGGCGGATCGCCCCGGGCACCAATTGTTGGATCATGGTCTGATCCATCGTGCACAACTCGGGGTGATTGTCGGCCACCCCCGTGTAGGGGCAGTTGCAGACATACAGCTCGTAACGGCCCGCGTGCAACTCCCAGCGCGCGTTGTAGCCCCGCTCCGAGAGGAAAGCGGTCACCTCTTCCAGGCGATCCTCCACGGACTGGTTCGGCAGGGGCGTGGGCGCCTCACGCGAGGTTTTTTCGGCCAACCGCGTCAGGAGGTCACGTAGATCCCCGGCCGAAAGCAGATTTTTCATCTCCGCGAGGATCCCGCCGGCCAGGACAGCATGGCGCTGCGGAAACAATTTCGCAGCATCGGCCGTCAACGCATACACCTGGCTCGGGCGCCCGGCGCCGTTGTGGCGGCGCACCCCGGCGGACTCAACCAGATCCTCGCCCACCAAAATGTCCAGATGATGGCGCACTGAAACCTGGGCCATGCCCAACTGCTCCGCCAATTCAGCGACAGTAGCCGAACCTTCTTCTTTCAATATTTCGGTGATACGACGTCGAACCGGTTGCACTGCCGTGCTCCTTGCGCCGAGGATAGCCGGCGCCCCCTCGAGGATCTCCCGGCCGCCGAAGAGCATTCTCAGATAAACCGCCGTATTTTTCCTTCAGACCCATAGCAAATCGACTATAGCACAACCGGCGCTCCTTGTCAATTACTATGATAATATTGATACATATATGGTTGTCAGGGGGTGACCGCGGCGCTTTTCATAACGAATCTTAAGGAAATCGCGCCGTATCTAAATTTAAGGTTTAGTGGAACAGCGAGGTCGCGTGGCCTTCGGCTGTATGCTGGCCCGGTGAAAACACAAGCGGTCGCGTAGAACAAATGTATCAGCATGCCGCATTCAACATAACCGCTGAGCGATCAGGTACTTAGCCGCAAACTGCCGTTTGCCCGCGACGCCGATTGTCGGTAGAATAGACTCTGTCACAGTGTGGCAACGTCTATTCGAATTCCTTTGCTTCTGGTTCACCTTATCATAGGATTGTAGTTTCCCCAAACTCTGCTGGAGGCGGTCAGAATGCCGTCTCTCCTGTTCTGAACCTGGTCGTTTTAGCGTCTATAAGCTGGTGTGGCCTGTGCGAACAACCGGGAAGTGCGCCGCGCCAGAAACATGAAATCGCACAGATCGACGAGTCGGGCTTTTCGGGTCCAACCCGGGCGCCCAATCGCTGGCGCGGTATTGCTTTGCGTCCGCCAAAATCCGTGAAAACCAGGGGATTTGCAATGTACGCGTCTGACATATCTTCGACCCGTCGGCCCCAAGAAATCTGGGAGATTGCGCGCAGCCAACTGCGCCTGCAAATGGCTAAAGGCACTTACGAGACATGGGTGCGGGACACGGTCTGTCTGGCCCACGAAGACGGCTCCTTCGTGATCGGTGTCGCCAACGCGTATGCCAAAGACTGGCTATCGCTACGCCTGCGGCCGCTGATCAAGCGCACCCTGGTCAGCATCGTCGGCCACGCCGTGGACGTCACCTTCGTTGTCCAACCTGCCTCGATCGCCAACGCGCCGGAAACCTCTTCAGGTCCCTTGCTCGATCTGGAGCCGGTCGAGGAGGCCGCCATGCCCGGCGCACCGGCGACCATCGGGGCCAACCTGAATCCGCGCTATACTTTCGACAATTTCATCGTTGGGTCGGCCAATCGCCTGGCGCACGCGGTGGGCCTGTCGGTGGCCGAAAACCCCGGCAAGGCGTACAACCCGCTTTTCCTTTACGGCGACAGCGGGCTCGGCAAAACGCACCTGCTCCAGGCCATCGGCCATTTCGTGCAGGCGCATGGTCATCGCGTGCTCTACGTGAGCTCCGAGCTGTTTACCAATGAACTGATCGGCGCGATCCGGACCCAGTCCACGGATCAGTTTCGGGCCAAATACCGCACGATCGACGTCCTACTGATCGACGACGTGCATTTCATCGCCGGCAAGGAGCAGACCCAGGAGGAATTCTTCCACACCTTCAACGCCTTGCACTCTGCCAACCGCCAGCTCGTGCTGACCAGCGACCGGCCGCCGCAAGCGATCCCCACGCTCGAGGAACGCTTGCGCTCCCGTTTCGGCTGGGGGATGATCGCCGACATTCAACCGCCCAACCTGGAAACCCGGATCGCTATCCTGCAGACCAAGGCCGCCTCCATGGGGCAACCCGTGCCCGATAGCGTCGTCGCCCTGATCGCACAGCGAGCCCATCGCAATATCCGTGACCTGGAGGGCGCCTTGAACAAGGTGCTGGCGCACGCCCAACTGCTCAACCGGCCGTTGAATCCCGCCCTGGTCGAGGACGCGTTAGCCTATCTGTCCCCGGCCCAGAGCAAACTGAGCCTGGACGCGATCCTGGAGGTGGCCGGCGATTTTTTGGGGATTGGTGTTTCTGATCTGACCGGGCGGGCGCGCTGTGCGCGCATCGCCCTGCAACGCCAGGTCGTCATGTACGTGATGCGTGAGGAAACGGACGCGTCCCTGCCCCAGATCGGGCAAGCCCTGGGTGGTCGCGATCACACCACCATCATGCACGGTTATGACAAGATTGCCACGGAGATAGAGCAGGACCCGGATTTGGCGCGCCAGGTTGCGGATTTGCGTAGCCGGCTCTACGAACCGGTCCGGGTGCGCTGAAAGAATACCTGTGGATAACTACCCCTTTTTTTGTGGATAACAGGGTCGCATTGTGGATAACCCGATCCCAACGACCAGGATCAGGCGCCCGACCCGCCTTGCCCCCCAGGGTTAGTGGCGCCGCCAGATCGACAGCTATTGCCGGTTGTGGACAGCGCCACCTGGTCCAGTTCCCTGGCCAGCTCCTCCCTCCTTTTAGAGATCGACGAATTTGGCAAACCCGATCCGCCCATCTTGTACATCTGCCACGATGACATCCCCGCGCCGGAATTTCCCCTCCAGCAGCGCCAGCGCCAGCGGATCCTGCACGTGCTGCTGGATGGCCCGCTTGAGCGGCCGGGCGCCGTAGGTGGGATCGTAGCCGGCTTCGGCCAGGAAGTTGCGGGCTCGGTCGGTCAGGCGCAGCGTCAGCCCGCGTTCGGCCAGCATCCGGCTCAACCGCCGCAACTGGATCCCCAC
The DNA here is from genome assembly GCA_002842085.1 of Chloroflexi bacterium HGW-Chloroflexi-1. Classification (GTDB taxonomy): domain Bacteria; phylum Chloroflexota; class Anaerolineae; order CG2-30-64-16; family CG2-30-64-16; genus CG2-30-64-16. The sequence continues at coordinate 2,217 of PHCA01000147.1, read as the reverse complement.
GATCTGGCCCAGGTGCTCCCGCGTCAACGCGTGGAAGGTCACGATCTCGTCCACCCGGTTCAGAAACTCCGGCGGAAACGCGCCGCGCAGGGCATTCAGCGCCCGCTCCGATCGTTGGCTGTCGGTCAACGCCGGGTCGTTGATGTACTGGCTGCCAATGTTCGACGTCATGATGACGACCGTGTTCTTGAAATCCACCGTGCGGCCGTGGCCGTCGGTCAGCCGGCCGTCGTCCAACAACTGGAGCAGCGTGTTGAACACCTCGCGGTGCGCCTTCTCGATCTCGTCGAACAGCACCACGCTGTACGGCTTGCGCCGCACGGCCTCGGTGAGCTGCCCACCCTCATCGTAGCCCACATAGCCCGGCGGCGCGCCGATCAGCCGGCTGACGGTGTGCCGCTCCTGGTACTCGCTCATGTCGATACGGATCATGGCCTGCTCGTCGTCGAACAGGAACTCGGCCAGCGCACGGGCCAGCTCGGTCTTGCCAACGCCGGTCGGCCCCAGGAAGATGAAGCTGCCGATGGGGCGGTTGGGGTCCTGCAGGCCGGCCCGAGCGCGGCGCACCGCGTTGGACACGGCCTGGATCGCCTCGTCCTGGCCGACCACGCGCTCGTGCAGCCGGTCGGCCATCTTGAGCAGCTTTTCGATTTCGCCTTCCAGCAGCTTGCTGACCGGGACGTGGGTCCAACTGGACACGACCTGGGCCACCTCTTCCGCGCCGACCTCCTCTTTGAGCAACATGCCGCGGGCCTGTCGACCTGACGTTGGGCAGTCTCGATCGCGTGCCGGGCGCCCTCGATCTCCTGCTTGAGACCTGCCACGCGCTCGATCACCTGGCGCTCGCGGCCCAGTTGAACATCCAGCGCACGCTGCTCTTCCTGCAGATCAGCCAGCTCGCGCTCCAACGTCGCCAGTCGCGCCTGCGACGCCGCGTCGCTTTCTTTCTTCAGCGCCTCTCGCTCGATCTCCAACTGCATGACCCGCCGCTTGATCTCGTCCAGCTCGGCCGGATCGGAGGTGATCTCCATACGCAATCGGCTGGCGGCCTCGTCGATCAGGTCGATGGCTTTGTCGGGCAGGAAGCGGTCGGAGATGTAGCGGTGCGAGAGCGTGGTCGCGGCGATCACGGCCGCGTCGGTGATGCGCACGTTGTGGTGCACCTCGTAGCGCTCCTTCAGCCCGCGCAGGATCGAGATGGTGTCCTCCACCGTGGGCTCGTCCACCAGCACCGGCTGGAACCGCCGCTCCAGCGCCGCGTCCTTCTCGATGTGCTTGCGATATTCGTCCAGCGTGGTGGCGCCGATCGCGTGCAGCTCGCCACGCGCCAGCATCGGTTTGAGCATATTGCTGGCGTCCATGGCGCCCTCGGCCGCGCCCGCGCCCACCACGGTGTGCAGCTCGTCGATGAACAGGATCACCTGCCCGGCCGCGGCGGTGATCTCCTTGAGCACGGCCTTGAGCCGCTCCTCGAACTCGCCGCGGTACTTCGCGCCGGCGATCAGGCTGCCCATGTCGACCCGGCTCGCCGATCAACACGGGGTTGTTCTTGGTGCGCCGGTTGAGGATCTGGATGGTGCGGCGGATCTCCTCGTCGCGGCCGATCACCGGGTCGAGCTTGCCCTGCCGCGCCATCTGGGTCAGGTCGCGGCCGTACTTCTCCAGCGCCTGGTAGGTGGCCTCCGGGTGCTGGCTGGTGACACGCTGGCTGCCGCGAATCGCGGTGAGCGCGGCCAGGATGCGGTCGCGGGTGATGCCCATCCGCGCCAGCAGCTTGGCTACGCCGGCCCCGCCCTTGCCGGCGAGCGCTAAAAGGATATGCTCGGTGCTGACGTAGTCGTCGCGCATGGCCGCGGCCTCGTTCTGTGCGTCCTGGAGGAGGCGCGCCGCATCGCCGCTCAGCCCCAGTTGCGCGTTGCCGCCGTAAACCTTCGGCCGCCGCGCCAACTCGGCTTCGAGCTGGCTCTGCAACGCCGCTGTGGAGGGGGCGACCGCAAGGGAATCGCCCCTACGACCGGAATCAACCTGGGCGATGATCTCCGGCACGACGCCGTCCGATTGCTGCAACAGCGCCAGCAGCACGTGCTCCGGCTCGATCTGGCTGTGGTCATAGGTTTGCGCCGCCTCCTGAGCCGCCAAGACGGCTTCCTGGGCGCGTTGGGTGTAGCGGTCTAGACGCATGATAACGCTCCTGTACACTGGTAGATTGGTATTTGG
>PHCA01000146.1:27387-28037 GCA_002842085.1 Chloroflexi bacterium HGW-Chloroflexi-1 | reverse complement strand
GGCGGCCGCGACGGCGGCATCGACAACGACGCCACACTAGAGATCCTGGGCCAGGCCGCGGTCTCCTACGCCCGCGCCGGGGCAGATATGGTCGCGCCGTCGGGCATGATGGACGGCATGGTGGGCACGATCCGCACTGCGCTGGATGGCGCAGGCTTTCACGCGGTGAGCATCCTCAGCTATGCGGTCAAATATGCCAGCGCGTTCTACGGGCCGTTTCGCGACGCGGCCGAAGGTGCGCCCAAATTCGGCGACCGCAAAACCCACCAGATGGACCCGGCCAACGTGCGCGAGGCGCTACGCGAGCTGGCCCTGGACGTGCAAGAAGGGGCCGACATGGTGATGATCAAACCCGCCCTGGCCTATCTCGATGTCATCCAGCGCGTGCGCGCGGCGTGCAACCTGCCCGTGGTCGCCTACAACGTCAGCGGCGAATACGCCATGATCAAGGCCGCCACGGCCAACGGCTGGCTCGACGAGCGCGCCGTCACCCTTGAGCTACTCACCGGCATCAAGCGCGCCGGCGCGGACCTGATCATCAGCTACCACAGCTATACTGCGAGCGGACACGAATTGCGCTTTCTGGCCTCATTCACGACGCGAGCATTCTGAGCGGAGCAGCGGGTTTTCGCTGCGCAGTCGAAGAATGC
>PHCA01000146.1:7070-27362 GCA_002842085.1 Chloroflexi bacterium HGW-Chloroflexi-1 | reverse complement strand
CTCCGCTCAGGATGCTCCGTTGAGCAAAAACGCAATCTGTTCCCGTGCGCAGTATACCAAGCGGTGGATGCGGCGAGGTGGCTGGGGGGATAACTGCATACTGTGTATGGCGTACTGCGTAAAGGACTGGTAAAATGGCTACTTTCGATGAATGGGTTGCGACGGTGTATCTTCTCAATTTTTCGGGGAATCGCTCGCTGTGGCCGGTCTCCTGACCGAGCCACGGTAGCTCGGTCAGGAGACCGGCCACAGCCACCCCGGATTATGGCTGTCGCTTGAGAGGATACGCGACGGTGCCCGAAAGTATCACGAGAGATCCGCTGTGGAATATGAAGGCATACCGACTGGCGTTGTTCTTGAACGATTTGGCTTGGCATGATGTGACAAAACTGATGGGCGATCGACGTACAGTCGGCGTTGCCGGTCAATTGTATGAAGCCATCGGCTCGATCGGGGCCAACATCTCCCAAGTTCGGTTTACGCGCCGCCCTCGATCAGCGCCAGCACCTGCGGCAGGAGCGTCCGGGGCGTTGCCAGCGCCTCGCCGGCATGGATCGTTTCGTTGCCGGCCCAATCGCCGAAATAGCCGCCCGCCTCGCGCAGGATGGGCGGAAAGGGTCCGCAGTCCCACGGGCTCATCACCGGGTCCAACATGACTTCGACGCGGCCGGTCGCGACCAGCAGGTAGCCGTACGCGTCGCTCCAGCCGGCCCGATGATAGCTGGCCGCCTGGAGCCGCGCCCAGGCGGCGGCGCGGCCGTGCGCCGCGAAGCTGGCCGGGTCGGTAAACGCCACGAACGCCCGGCCCAGTTCGGCGACCTCCGACACGCGAGCGCGGCGGCCGTTCCACCAGGCCCCCTGCCCCGTCGCCCCGGCGATCATCTCGTCCAACGCGGGGAAGTAGGCCGCGCCGACCTCGACCCGCCCGGCGATCTCCAGCCCGATCAGCACCGCGTAGAGCGGCACCCCGCGGATGAACGACTTGGTGCCGTCGATGGGGTCGACGTACCAGCGATGGCTGGCGTCGGCCATGCCGTCCGAGCCCAACTCTTCGCCCACGATCGCGTGGCCAGGGTAACGCGCCGCGATCCGCCCGCGGATCAGCTCCTCGGCCAGCCGGTCCGCCACGGTTACCGGCGTATCGTCCGATTTGAAATCGAGCCGGACGCCTGACTGGAAGTAGCCCAGCGTGAGTCGACCCGCCTGGTAGGCCGTCTCCACCGCGAAGTCAAGATAGGTTCGCAACGATTCGTTCAAAATCTCTCCTTCAGATCATGCCGTTCATGCGCCGCAGCACCCGCAACGCCAGGAAGGTCAGCCACGGGGACGGGTGTTTCTTGTCGGCAAACGACCAGCCCTGCCACGCCTGGTACATGGACCCGGCGGTGTAGCGGCCATCCTCGTCGGCCTGGGCCGCGATGGCGTTCACCATCTCCTGAAAGCGGGGATCGGTTCGAGCGGTGGGGTACCGGCTCAGCACATCGGCCACGTGGAGGATGTCGTACCAGACAAACGGGTACTTGAGTTTGCAAAAATCGGCGCCGATACCGAACAGGTAGTACTTCTGCTGACCGCGTTGCTCCCAGTGAGACAGCAGCATCTCGACCCCTGCGCGGGTGGCCGGGCCATCACGCATCTCTGGGACCTGGGCCAGCGCCTTGAGCGCGTAGACGTTGGCGATGGGACACGGGTGCTCACGGCGTCCCGGGCCTCTGAACTTGCCGAACTGCGGCGCTGCCGCGCAACGCCAACCGTTATCGTGAGCCATACCCACCAGGTGATCCACAGCCGCTGTCACCCGCCCATCCCGCTTCACGCCCAGGGCCAACAGCGCGTAAAGCAGCGTGGGCGCGTCGCACGCGATCCAGCCCCAGGTGTCTTCGCCCGGCCCGCCGAATGCCTCGGGCACGTGAATAAGAGACGCGAACGAACCCTCCGCTGACCGGTGGATCATCACCGCGGCCAGCGCGGCATCGACGCCGGGATCGCCCGCGCGCAGGCCGAAGTCGGCCAGGGTACTGAACTTGTAGAGCGGATGATTGGCGTCGTTGTGGCGCTTGAGCGCGTAGCCGGGCCAGGCGCCGGCCTCCGCGATCATGCCCTGCACGCCAGGATACGCCAACATCGCAGTCCTGGCTGCCCGCACCTCCGGGGCGTCCTCCGGCCGGTCCAGCAGATCGACCAGGGTGCGATAGCGCGTCCAGGGTTCATTCGACGCCAGCAGCCAGTCAAACCCGGCTTCCTGCATGGATTCCTCCTCCCAGGTGACAGTCACTGTCGCCTCTGACGAGACCGAATCCGGCTTGAAGCGCTACGCCGGGAAACCTGTCAGGTCTTGACTTAATGACATTGCCTTGCCACCTCATTGTACCACACCCCGGCCCCAGCGTGATACGCTATAATCCGGATTGCCCCCCACCCCCGATAAACTGAGAAGATACTCACCACTCTGTGGAATTTGACCGCAGAGACCACGCCGTGATAGAATGCCGGTATGAAAATTGAAAATCATTTTCAGTTTGAATCCAACCAGACGCCGCTCGATCCCGCTGGCATGCTGGCGGCCTTGCTTGAGGCCGGCTACTCGAACACCGGCGCGCGGCGGGCCGTGCTGGCGGCGATCTGCCAGACGGGCGGCCAGGCCAGCCCCGCCGACCTGTTGGCCGTCGGCCGGCAATTCCACCCCAGGTTGGGACAGGTGACCGTGTACCGCACGCTGGAGATCCTGCAAGCGTTGGGGTTGGTGCGCAAGCTGCATTCGGATGCGGGCTGTCATGCCTACGCGCCGGCGACCCACGATCACGGCCACCACATCATCTGCCAGGGCTGCCAGCGGGCGATGGAGTTCGAGGGGTGCGACATCGCCGCAGTCGTCACCTCGGTGGAAGCCCAGACCGGCTTCCAGGTGCAGAGCCACTGGCTGGAGATGTTCGGCCTGTGCCCCGGATTGCGGATTGCGGATTGCCACTTGTCATTTGCCAGGCGATAAGCCGCCATCTACCAATCTACCAATTTACCAATTTACCAATCTATACCTGACAAGGTGACAAGGTGACAAGTATAGTGATATCAGGTCTGTGACCGAGCCACGGTGGCGACCGGCCACACTTCCTTATCCACTTTGCGTCTTCGCGCCCTTTCGACAGGCTCAAGACATGCTTTGCGTCGAAGACCGTTTTGGTTTGCGGCAGGAGGTCGCACGATGAACAAACGATACTTTACTCTCGCAATGATTGTTGCAATCCTGGGTGTCCTGCTTGCCGGGTGTGGCCCGGCGCCCGCGACGAGCCGACCACAAGACACGACGGGCGGCCCGCTGCACGTCACCGTGAGCATCCTGCCCCAGAAGTACTTCCTGGAACGCATCGGCGGGGAGCGCGTGATCGTGAACGTGATGACGCCGCCGGGGGCCAGCCCGCACACCTACGAGCCCAAGCCCGATCAACTGGTGGCGCTGAGCCAGGCGGTCGCCTACTTCAGCATCGGCGTGGAGTTCGAGCGCGCCTGGCTGAGCCGCATCACGGCCGCCAACAACAAGATGCTGATGGTAGACACCGCGCAGGGTATCGAGCGAATCCCGATGGTGGCCCACCACGACGAACACACTGAAGCCCTGACACCGGCCGCCGGCGATGCCCACCAGGAGGGCGACAACCTGGACCCGCACATCTGGACCTCGCCGGAGCTGGCCAAGGTCCAGGCCCGGACGATCTACGCGGCGCTGGCGCAGATCGATCCCACGCATCAGGCCGCGTACCAGGCCAACCTGGATCGCTTCATCGCCGACATCGACCGACTGGAAACCGAAATCCGGGCGACGCTGTCGGGGGCGCAAAATCGCAAGTTCATGGTGTTCCACCCCTCGTGGGGCTATTTCGCCCGTGATTTCGGCCTGGAGCAGATCCCCATCGAGGTCGGCGGGCAAGAACCCAGCGCCGCAGAGCTGGCCGCGCTGATCTCCGAGGCCAGGGCGAACGGCATCCAAGTCATCTTCGCCCAGCCGGAGTTCAGCACGCGGGCTGCGGAAACCATCGCTCGCGAGATCGGCGGCCAGGTGCTGCTCATCGACCCGCTGGCCGCGGACTGGCTGGGAAACCTGCGCCAGGTGGCCGATGCCTTCGCCGGGGTGTTGGGAAAGTAGCTTTCAGCAGAGAAGAGGCTTAGAGATTGGGGATTGGGGACTGCAAGTTGCGTAGGCGGACCTGGCAGTATGCAGTATGCAGCACCAGGAGCACACATGATTCAAACCAAAACGTTGCAACAAACAGATCCGGTCATCTCGATCCGCAACCTGTGGGCGGGGTACGACAACGAGTCCGTGTTGGAGGACATTAACTTGACGGTCAACCGGCTGGACTTCGTCGGGTTGATCGGCCCGAACGGCGGTGGCAAGACGACCCTGATCAAGGTGCTGTTGGGGCTGCTCGCGCCCGCGCGGGGCGAGGTGCGGATTCTGGGCAAGCGGGTCGAGGAGGGCCGGCGACACATCGGTTACGTGCCCCAGGTCGTCGAGCTCGACCGCGACTTCCCGATTAGCGTGTGCGAAGTGGCGCGGATGGGTCGGCTGGGCACGCGCGGGCTGTTGCGCCGCTACACCGCCGAAGACAACGAGATCGTGGCGGAGGCGCTGCGCAAGGTAGACATGCTCGATCTGCGCGGCCGCCCCATCGGTGAGCTCTCGGGTGGGCAGCGCCAGCGCGTCTACATCGCCCGCGCCCTGGCGGCCGAGCCCGAGATCCTGCTGTTGGACGAACCCACGGCCAGTGTCGACCCCCAGATGAGCACGAGTATCTACGAGCTGCTGGGCCGGCTGAATGACCACGTGACGATCTTGTTGATCTCCCACGACGTGGGCGCCATTTCCTCTTATATCAAGACTATCGGTTGTCTCAACCGGCGACTCTTCTATCATCATGGCAAGCAGATCACGCCGGACATGCTGCAAGCGGCGTATCAGTGTCCCATCGACCTGATCGCCCACGGCGTGCCGCACCGGGTCCTCCCCGATCACACAATGCAGACGAACGACACGGAGTCTGTGGGGTTGGAGGGGCAACGATGATCGAGACAGTGACGCAAGCTCTGAGTTTCACCTTCATGCGCAACGCGTTGCTGGCGGGCGTGCTGGTGAGCATCGCGTGCGGCATCATCGGCGCCTTCGTTGTGATCAAGCGGATCGTCTTTATCAGCGGCGGCATCGCGCATGCGGCCTATGGCGGCATCGGCATCGGCTATTTCTTCAAGTTCAGCCCGGTGCTGGGCGCGATCGCGTTCAGCCTGGCCTCGGCGTTGGGGATGGGGATGGTGCAGCGAAAAACCCGCGAACGCGCCGACACGGTGATCGGCGTGATGTGGGCCATCGGCATGGCGATCGGCATCATCTTTATCGATCGGACCGCGGGCTACAAAGCTGACCTGATGAGCTACCTCTTCGGCAGCATCCTGGCCGTGCCCCAGGGCGACCTGCTGATCATGCTGGTGATGGACATCGTCATCATCGGCCTGGTTGCGCTGTTCTACAAAGAGTTCCTGGCGATCGCGTTCGACGAGACCTTCGCCACCGTGGAGAACGTCCCGGTGGATCTGGTTTACATGCTCCTGCTGGGCATGATCGGGTTCACCGTGGTGATGTTGATGCGGGTCGTCGGCCTGATCATGGTCATCGCGATGCTGACCATCCCGGCCGCGATCTCCGGACAGCTCGTGAAAGACATGAAGCGAATGATGATCCTGTCCAGCATCCTGGGCATGCTCTTCACGACGATCGGGCTGTGGCTCTCCTACTTCCTGAACCTGACCTCCGGCGCGACCATCATCCTGGTTTCCGGGGTTGCCTACCTGCTGAGCATGGGGATCAAGGCGGTGCTGCGGCGCTCGGCAGATGAACGTCGCAGATAAACCTGTTCTGCGAACCCTCCCGCATGCTGTGGCCGGTCTGTGACCGAGCCACGGATGGCGGCGAACCCTCCCGCATGCTGTGGCCGGTCTGTGACCGAGCCACGGATGGCGGCGCAACCGAAAGGAAGCTGACCGTGATGGCCTACTTCGCAACACTCAACCCCATCATCCAGGCGCTCCTGGCCACGCTGTTCACGTGGGGCGTGACGGCCCTGGGCGCCGCGGCCGTGTTCTCCACGAGAGAAGTGAAGCGTAGGCTGCTCGATGGCATGTTGGGTTTCGCCGCCGGCGTGATGATCGCAGCGAGCTTCTGGTCGCTGCTGGCGCCGGCGATCCAGATGGCCGAGGAGCAGGGTGTGACCGTTTGGATGCCACCAGCCGTCGGGTTCCTGCTGGGCGGCGCGTTTCTGTGGGGGGTCGACAAGGTGCTGCCACACCTGCACCTGGGCCTGCCCGACGAGTCGGCCGAAGGGATCAAGACGACCTGGCAGCGCAGCATCCTGCTGGTGACGGCCGTCACGCTGCACAACTTCCCGGAGGGGCTGGCCGTCGGGGTCGCGTTCGGCGCCGTGGCTGCGGGGTTGCCAGCCGCCACCCTGCCCGCGGCCATCGCGCTCGCCCTGGGCATCGGGATCCAGAACTTCCCCGAGGGGATGGCCGTCGCGATGCCGTTGCGCCGCGAAGGGTTGTCCGCGTTGAAGAGTTTCTGGTACGGGCAACTGTCCGGCGTCGTGGAACCGATTGCGGGTGTGATCGGCGCTGCGGCAGTGCTGCTGATGCGGCCGATCCTGCCGTATGCGCTCAGTTTCGCGGCCGGCGCCATGATCTTCGTGGTCGTCGAGGAGCTGATCCCCGAATCGCAAGCCGGCAAGGACACGGACATCCCCACCGTGGGCGCGATGCTGGGGTTCGCGGTGATGATGATCCTGGAGGTCGCGTTGGGGTAAGGGCCAGGCAACACTTCCCCATCATCCGCTCACCAGACCAACGACTGCCAATTTTGTGTCGAATTGCCTCTCAAGGCGGGTGCGGTTCAAGTTGCGTGCGATTTTCCCCGCGCTTGACGGCTGGCCAGGTATGTGGTATAAGTGGCCTACTTCTGAAACAGCCGCTCCGCCTGGCCTGAACAGGTGACGGAACGCCAAGTAGTTGTCCAGCGTGTGTCTTCGTCAGCACACCAAACTCGAAGTCGAGGCCGTCCTCTCCCGTGCGTTGCCGGGAGGACGGCCTTCGTTGTTCTCGCGCCCTCTCAACGCAGAGACACCCCACGCATCGTCGCGCACCATCACCAAGGAATCGTCCGCAATTAACTCCGCGGAAAGCAGCTCACGATTCCTCATCACACAAGAGGGCTCCCATGTACGTGCCGGATCAAACGTTATTGAACGGCTCGCTCTACGACGCGCGCCGCGAACACGACGCCTGCGGTGTCGGGTTTGTGGCGGACATCCACGGCCGCCGATCACATCAGATCCTACGCCATGCGCTGACCGCCCTGGTCAACATGCGCCACCGCGGCGCTTGTGGCTGTGAGCCGAACACGGGAGACGGGGCGGGCGTCCTGTTCCAGACGCCGCATGCGTTCCTGGCCGCAGCCTGCGCCGCACAGGGCATCTCCCTGCCCGAGCCCGGCGCCTACGGCGTGGGCATGGTGTTCTTGCCACCCGACCCGGATCAACGCCGCGCGTGTGAGGCGACGTTGGAAAGGGTCGTGCGCGAGGCGGGCCAGCAAGCGCTGGGCTGGCGCACCGTCCCTACGAACAGCGCCTCGCTGGGCGCGACCGCCCGCTCACGCGAACCCATCGTCCGCCAACTGTTCATCGGCCGCGCCGACCGGATCACCGACGACATGGCCTTCGAGCGCAAACTCTACGTGATCCGCCGCCGGGCCGAACAGGCGCTCCGCCAGGCGGACGTGCCGGGCGGCGACCGTTGCTACATCGCCAGCCTCTCGCACCGGACCATCGTCTACAAGGGGATGTTGACGGCCACGCAACTGGAGGAGTTCTACCCGGAGCTGCGCGATCCGGCGATGGAAACCGCGCTGGCCCTGGTGCATTCGCGCTTCAGCACCAACACCTTCCCGAGCTGGGAACGCGCGCAGCCGTTCCGCTACGCCATGCACAACGGCGAGATCAACACCATCCGCGGCAACCTCAACTGGATGAAGGCCCGCCAGGCGACGCTGGTTTCCGAGTTGTTCGGGCCGGACCTGCCCGACCTGTTTCCGATCATGGACCCCAACGGCAGTGACTCGGCCATGTTCGACAACGCCCTGGAACTACTCGTCCTCGGCGGCCGCCCCCTGGCGCACGCCATCATGATGATGATCCCCGAGCCGTGGGAAAACGCCCGCGCTCAGGGGATGAGCGACGCGCGGCGCGCCTTCTACGAGTACCACAGTTGCCTGATGGAGCCGTGGGATGGACCGGCCTCGATCGCGTTCTCCGACGGCACGGTCGTCGGCGCAGTGCTGGACCGCAACGGGCTGCGCCCGGCGCGCTACTACCTGGCCGACGACGGCCTGGTGATCCTGGCCTCCGAGGTCGGCGTGATCGACCTGCCGCCCGAGACGATCCGCCGCAAAGGGCGTCTGCAACCCGGCCAGATGCTCCTGGTCGACACCGCCGCACACCGCCTGATCACCGACGACGAGGTGAAGGAACAGATCGCGGCCGGCCAGCCCTATCGACTCTGGCTGGACCAGAACATGGTGGCGCTGGCGGATCTGCCGGAGCCATCTTCTCAGTTTTTCGGGGGATCCATCCGCTGTGGCCGGTCTGTGACCGAGCCACGGGTGGCTCGGTCACAGACCGGCCACAGCTACCCCGGATTATCAAGAAGATGCGCCCAGGAGCAGGCGAGCCTGTTGCAGCGCCAGCGGGCTTTTGGATACACCTTCGAAGACCTGAATCTGATCCTCGGCCCCATGGCCCGCGACGGCGTCGAGCCGATCGGCTCCATGGGCAACGACACCCCACTGGCCGTGCTCTCCAACAAACCCCAACCGCTCTACAGCTACTTCAAACAGCTCTTCGCCCAGGTGACCAACCCGCCTATCGACGCGATCCGGGAAGAGATCGTCATCGGCCAGGGGGTCGCGCTGGGCGCGGAAGGCAACTTGCTGCACCCGGGCCCCGAGAGCTGTCGCCTGGTCAAGATCCCCCGCCCCGTTCTGACCGACCAGGAACTGGCGCGGCTGCGCCAGGTGGACCAGCCCGGGCTGCGAGCCGTCACCCTCTCCACGCGTTTTCCGGCCGATCAGGGCGGGCCCGGGCTCACACGGGCGCTGGATGCGCTGGCCGCGGCGGCCGACCACGCCATTCAGGCCGGCGCCACCATCCTGATCCTCTCCGACCGGCAGATCGACGCCGCCAACGCAGCCATCCCGGCCCTGTTGGCGCTGGCAGGCGTCCACCATCACCTGGTCCGCCAGGGCACGCGCACCCGGGTCGGGCTGGTCGTCGAGTCGGGCGAGCCGCGCGAAGTGCACCATTTCGCGCTGTTGATCGGCTACGGCGCGGGCGCGGTCAACCCGTACCTGGTCTTCGAGACGCTGCGAGATATGATCGAGAGCCGGTTGCTCACCGGGGTCACCGCCGAGCAGGCCGAGGAGCGCTACATCAAGGCGGTCGTCAAGGGCGTGATCAAGGTGATGTCGAAGATGGGCATCTCCACCGTGGACGGCTACCGCGGGGCGCAGATCTTCGAGGCGCTGGGATTGGCCCAGCCACTGATCGACCGCTATTTCACCGGGACCGCTTCACGCGTCGGCGGCGTGGGGATCGACGTGATCGCGGAAGAGGCGTCGATGCGGCGCCGCCACGCGTTCTCCCAACGCAGCGCGGACACCGGCACGCTCGAAACCGGCGGCAACTACCAGTGGCGCTCCGACGGTGAGCATCACACCCTGAACCCGCTGACCGTGCACAAGCTGCAGATCGCCTGCCGGACGAACAATTACGGCGTCTTCAAAGAATACTCGACTCTGATCAACGACCAGGCCAGGATCCCGGTGACGCTGCGCAGTCTGCTGGACTTCGATTTCGCGCCGCAGCCGGTCCCGCTGGCGGAGGTGGCGCCGGTCGAGGCCATCTGCCGGCGGTTCAAGACCGGCGCCATGTCCTACGGCTCGATCAGCCCGGAGGCGCACGAAGCGCTGGCCATCGCGATGAACCGCATCGGTGGCAAGAGCAACTCCGGCGAGGGCGGCGAGGACCCGGCCCGCTACATCCCCGGTCCCAACGGTGATTTCCGCTCCAGCGCGATCAAACAGGTGGCGTCGGGGCGTTTCGGCGTCACCAGTTACTACCTGAACAACGCCCAGGAGATCCAGATCAAGATCGCCCAGGGCGCCAAACCTGGCGAGGGGGGCCAGTTGCCCGGGCGCAAGGTCTACCCCTGGATCGCCCGGGTGCGCCTCTCCACCCCCGGCGTGGGCCTGATCTCCCCGCCTCCGCACCACGACATCTACTCCATCGAAGATCTGGCCGAGCTGATCTACGATCTGAAGAACGCCAACCCGCGCGCCCGCATCAGCGTCAAGCTCGTCTCGGAGGTGGGGGTCGGCACGATCGCCGCGGGGGTGGCCAAGGGCCACGCCGACGTGATCCTGGTCAGCGGCTACGATGGTGGCACCGGCGCCTCACCCCACACCGGCGTCAAACACGCGGGCCTGCCGTGGGAGCTGGCGGTCGCGGAGACGCACCAGACCCTGCTGGTCAACAACTTGCGTAGCCGCGTCCTGCTGGAGACCGACGGCCAGCTCAGGACCGGCCGGGACGTGGTCGTGGCCGCGCTCCTGGGCGCGGAGGAGTTCGGTTTCGCCACCGCGCCGCTGGTCGCGCTGGGCTGCACCATGATGCGCGTGTGCCATCTCGACACCTGCCCGGTCGGGGTCGCGACCCAGAACCCGGAGCTGCGCAAAAACTTTCGCGGCGACCCGGCCTATGTCGTGAACTTCATGCATTTCATCGCCCAGGAGGTCCGTGAGCTGATGGCCCAGCTCGGGTTCCGTAGTTTCGACGAGATGGTCGGCCGGTCGGACAAGCTCAGGCCGCGGCAGCCTATCGACCACTGGAAGGCCCGGACGCTCGACTTCTCCAGGATTTTGGCCCGGCCGGAGGCGCCCCCGAGCGTGGGCTGCTATTGCCAGATCGCGCAGGACCACGGGTTGGAGCAAACCCTGGACCACCGGGTGCTGATCCCGCTGTGCGAGCCCGCGCTGGCGCGCGGGGAGCCGGTCCGCGCGACCCTGGCCATCCGCAACGCCGACCGGGTGACCGGGACGATGCTCGGCAGTGAGGTCACCCGACGCTACGGGGCGGACGGTCTGCCCGACGACACGATCCACCTGCATTTCCAGGGCTCGGCCGGCCAGAGTTTCGGCGCGTTCCTGCCCCGCGGCATCACGCTGGAGCTGGAAGGGGACGCCAACGACTACGTCGGCAAAGGGCTTTCAGGCGGCCGGATCAGCGTCTACCCGCCCGCGCACATAACCTTCGTGCCGGAGGAAAACATCATCATCGGCAACGTGGCGTTCTACGGTGCGACCAGCGGCCAGGCATACGTCCACGGGATGGCCGGCGAGCGGTTCTGCGTGCGAAACAGCGGGCTGCACGCGGTCGTCGAAGCGATCGGCGACCACGGCTGCGAGTACATGACCGGTGGCCGGGTCGTGGTGTTGGGTCCGACGGGCCGCAACTTCGCGGCCGGCATGTCGGGCGGCATCGCGTACGTGCTGGACGAGGCCGGCGATTTTCCCCAACGCTGCAACCGAGATCTGGTAGACCTGGAGTGGATGGATGAGGAAGAGGCCGCGGCGGTGCAGGACATGATCCGGCGACACGTCGCACACACCCGCAGCGCGCTCGGCCAGGCGATCCTGACCCGGTGGGATGAGCTGGCGCCGAAGTTCGTCAAGGTCATCCCCAGGGATTACAAACGGATGCTGAAGACCCTGCACGACCTCCAGCGCGCCGGGCTGAGCGGCGATGCCGCGATCATGGCCGCGTTCGAGGCCAACAAGGCGGACGTGGCGCGAGGGCCTCGCTGTGGCGAGGAGCGTTCTTTGCGGTTGCGAGGAACGAAGCAAAGCAATCTCCTCATTGCGATAGGGGGATTGCGGCAATCGAGATTGCTTCGCAAAAAACGCTCGCAATGACAGCTTGCGGTTCTGGCTTCGAATGCACTCGTTTTTGATTTCCGTTCAGTATATACGATAACGCACCACGCAATCCGCAATCCGCAATCCGCAATACTTGGAGATCATCCCGGGCGAGACACCCACAAGGAGCCATCATATGAGCAGGCCCACCGGATTCATGGAATATGCGCGCGAGCTGCCGCCGGACCGCCAGCCGTACGTGCGCGCGCTCGACTATCTGGAAATGCATCCGGATTTCCCGGAAGCGCGGTTGCAGGAGCAGGCCGCCCGGTGTATGAGCTGCGGCATCCCCTTCTGTCACACCGGGACGCTGCTCAACGGGATGGCTTCAGGCTGCCCGCTCCACAACCTGATCCCCGAATGGAACCAGATGGTCTACCGGGGGCTCTGGCACGAGGCGCTGAAGCGCCTGCTGCGGACCAACAACTTCCCGGAGCTCACGGGCCGGGTCTGCCCCGCGCCGTGCGAGGGCTCCTGCACCTTGTCGCTCAACGAGGAAGCGGTTACGATCAAGCAGATCGAGTGCACCATCATCGAGCGCGGGTTCGCGGAGGGCTGGATGCGCGCCGAGCCGCCCGTCGTGCGCACCGGCAAACGGATCGCAGTCGTGGGTTCCGGCCCATCGGGGCTGGCTTGCGCGGACCAGCTCAACCAGGCCGGTCATTGGGTGACCGTCTACGAGCGCGCCGACCGGATCGGCGGCTTGCTGATGTACGGCATCCCCAACATGAAGCTGGATAAGGCGATCGTTCAGCGGCGCATCGAACTGATGGTCGAAGAGGGTGTCCAGTTCGTAACCAACACGGAGATCGGCAAGGACCTGCCCGCCGAACAGCTCCGGGCTGAGTTCGACGCGGTCGTGTTGTGCGGCGGCGCGACGCAGCCGCGCGATCTGCCGGTGGAAGGCCGGCATCTGCAGGGCATCCACTTCGCGGTGGACTTCCTCAGCGCAGATACCCGCAGCTTGCTAAGTGATGGCCCGTGCGCCGAAGATTGGATCTCGGCGCGCTACAAAGACGTGGTCGTCATCGGCGGCGGCGACACCGGGACCGATTGCGTAGGGACCGCGCTGCGTCACGGCTGCACCGACCTGGCGCAATTCGAGATCCTCCCCCGCCCGCCCGACGACCGCCCGCCTGACAACCCGTGGCCCGAATGGCCGCGCACCTACCGCCTCGATTACAGCCAGGAGGAAGCCATCGCGTTGCTGGGTCGGGACCCGCGGGAATATGGGATCCTCACCAGGCGCTTTGTCGGGGACGAATCCGGTCACGTGCGGGAGGCGCACACCGTCCGGGTCGAGTGGGAGCAGGTGGACGGCCGGCGCACCTTCCGGGAGATCCCGGGCACTGAACAGCGCTGGCCCGCTCGACTGGTGCTGTTGGCGCTGGGCTTCCTCGGCCCGGAGAGCCCGCTGCCCGCGAAGTTCGGCGTGGAACAGGATGCCCGATCCAACGTGCGCGCGGAGTACGGCCGATTCGCCACCAACGTGCCGGGGGTTTTCTGCGCCGGCGACATGCGCCGCGGGCAAAGCCTGGTGGTGTGGGCCATCGACGAAGGCCGGGGCGCGGCCCGCGAGTGCGACCGGTATCTGATGGGGTCCACCAATCTGCCGTAGAACAGTCACGGATTGCGGATTGCGGATTGCGGATTGTGTTTACGTTTTATACTCGTATCCTCTCAATAAGTAGGGGCACGGCCTTGCGCCTGCCCACGTGGGCGACCGCAAGGGATCGCCCCTACCCCGGATTATTGAGAAGATACTTATACTCGCCACGGTCATAAAGTGAGGTTTTTTCACCTTGTCACCTTGTCTACTTGTTTCCTTGTCTACTTGTATCCTTGTCACCCCATCACCAATTTACCAATTTACCCCGTTACCAATTTACCAATTTACCCCGTCACCTTGTCAAGTATACGTTTTGCGTTTTGCATGGAAGCACTGGCTACGAAGTGCGCAATCCGCGCCACATTGCGCACCCACGCCACCTGCGTTATAATCGCGCCCAGTATCTGTTTACCGTCGTGGCGGTTCGGCGCAGCGGATGGGGCCGTTCCAGAAAAATAGATGTCGGGCCTGCCGACACATCAGTCGGCGGACCGCGCTACATCCCCGGTCAAAACCATCCGTTTATCCGCTTTTTATCCGTTGCCTTTCCACCCGGTAAACAAATACCGCGTCCAACTATGGTTACCAAAGCAAACGATCCCTATCGAGACCTGCTCCTGGGCGGACCACACAGCGACGAGGAGAAGCGCAGCCTGCTGGCGCCGGTCGGGTTCACCGACTGGCGCGCCGCGGACGAGCGGCTGCGCCGCATCGGCCAGACGCCGGCCGCGCAGCGGACCCTCGCCGAGCTGCTACCCTACCTGATCCTGGCGCTCACCAACGCGGCCAACCCTGACAACGCGCTGATCAACTTCGAGCGCTGGGCGGGTAGCGTGCCCGATCGGGTCGAGCGTTTCCGCCGGCTCACCGCGGATCCCCGCGCCCTGGAAATGCTCATCACCCTGTTCGCGGGCAGCCAATTCCTCACCGAAATCCTGTTGCGCAACCCGGACTACTTCGCCCTGTTGACCGAGCGTAGCGAAATCGCCACGAAACTCGACCTGGAGGCGTTCCTGACCGGGGCCCGGGCCGCGGTGACCGCGTATGACGGGGCCGGGGAAAGCAAGGCGGCCGCGTCGGCCGCCCTGGACCACCTCCGGCATTTCCAGCACCGGGAGCTGCTGCGCATCGGCGCGGGCGACCTGTGCGGGCTGCTGGACCTGTCTGCGGTGACCGGGCAGCTCTCCTACCTGGCGGAAAGCATCGTGCGCGTATGTCTCGACCTCACCGCTGATCAAGCAGGCATCGATCCCGACGGGTTCGCCGTGTTGGCGCTGGGCAAGCTGGGCGGCGGCGAGCTGAACTACAGCTCCGACATCGACCTCCTCTTCATCGCGGAGCGGGACATCGACGTCTACCAGCGGCTGGGCGAGCAGCTCATCAAGGCGCTTACCCAGGCCACCGGCGAGGGCTTCCTCTATCGTGTGGACATGCGGTTGCGCCCCTGGGGGCAGGTCGGCCCGCTGGTGTCGACGCTGAACGGCCACCTGGCCTACCTGCGCCAATCCGCCCGGCTCTGGGAGAAACAAGCGCTGCTCAAGGCGCGCGTCGTCGCGGGCAGCGACCGGGTGGGCAACACGTTCCTCGAGTGGGCGGCCTCGCTGCAATTCGACAACAGCCACGAAACCGTGCGCGCCGACGTTCACGCCATGAAACAGCGCACCGAGGCCCAGCTCCGCAAGCGCGGCCGGGATTGGGGCGAGGTCAAACTGGGCGAAGGCTCCATCCGCGACGTCGAATTCGTCACCCAATACCTCCAACTGGTGCACGGTGGCGAGCATCCCGAGGTGCGCAGCGGCAACACGCTGGATGGCCTGGCGCGGCTGGCCGAGGGCCGATTTCTGCAGGCGGACGAATACCGCGTGCTGGTGGAAGGCTACGTGTTCCTGCGGACCATCGAGCACTACCTGCAGATCTTCGACTACCGGCAGACCAACTCGTTGCCCGGCCGCGAGAGCGAGTTGACCTATCTCGCCCAACGCCTGGGCTTTCACGAATCGGCAGCGGCGGCCCAGTTTGCGTTGCGCTACCAGCAACACAGCGCCGCGATTCGCGCCATCTACCAGCGTTATCTGGACGCCGGCGCGGTGCCGGCCTCCTCTGCCCCGCCGGCGCCGGGCGTCCTGATCGACGTGCGCAAGCACCTGGCCCGTCTGTCGCCCTCGTACGCGACGACTTTCGGCGAGATCGACATCCGCTCCCACGCCACCCTGGCGGAGCGCCTCAGCGCGGACAACCCCGTCGAGATCGCCGTGTCCGACCTCGGCGACGCGCACTGGCGCGTGACCATCGTCGGCTACGACTACCCGGGCGAGCTGTCGCTGATCTGCGGGCTGCTTTTCGTCCATGGTTTCAGCATCGTCGGTGGGCACGTGTACACCTACGAGCCCACCGCGCCGGTCGCCGCGCGCGGTCGATACCGGCCCATCCCCGCCGCGCAAAACGGCCGCCGGAAGATCGTGGACGTGTTCACGGTGCGCGCGGTCCGCGGCGAGATCGCGCCCGATCTCTGGTCCCGCTATGCCGACGACCTGAGGGGGTTGCTGCGCCTGCTGGAAGCGGGCCAGTTGCGCGAAGCCCAGGGTGAGCTGGCGACCCGCGTGGCCCTGGCCCTGCGCGATATCCCGGGCGCGACCCCGACCCTCCACCCTATCGACCTGGAGATCGACAACGAAGCGTCGGACCGCTACACGGTGTTGCACATCGACACGCCGGACACGATCGGGTTCCTGTACGAGTTCACCAACGCGCTGGCGCTGAACGGCATCTACATCAGCCAGGTCGAGGTGGCTTCGGTGGGCAATCGCGTGCAAGACGTCCTCTGGGTCACCGACCGGCACGGGCAAAAGATCACCAGCCCGGACAAACAGCGCGAGTTGAGCGCCGCGACGGTCCTGGTCAAGCACTTCACCCACCTGCTCCCCCAATCGCCGGATCCGGAAGCGGCCTTGCTACATTTTCACGAGTACCTGGGGCAACTGTTCCGCAACCCGGCCTGGCCCGAGGAGCTGGCCTCGCTGGAACGCCCCGAGGTGCTCAACGCGCTGGCCCGGCTGCTGGGCGTCAGCGAGTTCCTCTGGGACGACTTTCTGCGGATGCAATACGCCAACCTGTTCCCCGTGGTCCGCGACCTGGACGCGCTCGCCACCCTCAGGCCCCGAGCGCAGTTAGCCGAGGAATTGGCGGCGGCGTCAACTGCTGCGGCCGACGGCGACGCGCGCCGGGATGCGCTCAACGCGTTCAAAGACCGGGAGATGTTCCGCATCGACATGCGCTACATCCAGGGCCACATCGCCGACTTCAGGCAGTTCGCCCGGGAGCTGACCGACCTGGCCGAGGTCGTGATCGCGGCGGCGCACCGCATCTGCGACACCGAGCTGCGCGACCAACACGGTGACCCGCAACGCGAAGATGGACAGCCCAGCGCGCTCAGCGTCTGCGCGCTCGGCAAGTGCGGCGGCCGGGAGCTGGGCTTCGCCTCGGACATCGAGCTGATGTTCATCTACACCGGCGGCGGCATCACGACCGGCCCGGAGGTCATCTCCACCCCGGAGTACTTCGAAAAGCTGGTCATCGAGATCACACACGCCATCCGCGCCCGCCGCGAGGGGATCTTCGAGATCGACCTGCAACTGCGGCCATACGGCAGCGCCGGCAGCCTGGCGGTGTTACTCGCCTCGTTCCAGCGCTACTTCGGCCCCGGGGGTGCGGCCTGGAGCTACGAGCGCCAGGCGCTGGTCAAGCTGCGCCCCATCGCCGGTGACCCCGAGCTGGGCAGCCAGGTGGTGGCGCTGCGCGATGCGTTCGTCTACAGCGGGACGCCGTTCGATGTGTCCGCGATGCAGGCGATGCGCGAGCGCCAGGTGCGCCACCTGGTCACGGCCGGCAGCCTGAACGCCAAATTCAGCCTCGGCGGCCTGGTGGATGTCGAGTACCTGGTCCAGGGGTTGCAGATCACCCACGGCCGGGACAACCCCAGCCTGCGCGTCACCAACACCGCCGAAGCGATCATCGCGCTGGCCGAGGCCGGCGTGCTGTCGCCCGAGGACCACGACACGCTCTACGCGGCGCACGCCTTCCTGTGGCAATTGGTCGAGGCGCTGCGCGTGGTGCGCGGCAACGCCAGGGACCTGACCGTCCCCCCGGCCGGGAGCGAGGAGTTCGCGTTCCTGGCGCGGCGCCTGGGCTATGGCCACGACCTGGCGCGGCTGCAATCGGACATGACCGTGCACACCGCGGCCGTGCAGAAGTTGCACGGCCGGTTGTTGCGTGCGTGAGTCATCTCGCCGACAACTGCAATCCCTGAAACTCCCAGCCGAAAATCCAGCCCGTTGGACCTTCTCAAAAGAGTACCCGAATGGGTACTAGACTTCTCGCGTTTTCCTGGCTATAGTGGACGGGTATCTACTCCAAAAATGAGCGCTCTGGCCGGTCTGTGACCGAGCCAGCTCCGTTTTCGTCATGCAGGGTGCTCAAACGGGGCATGGCTACTGCTTCGAAAAGGCCCCACTTCCCATGAGGCGGTCGCGTCGTGCGTGCCCGCCCGACCGTGAACGGATCGGCGGCGGCTCGTGCGTGCCCGCCCGACCGTGAACGGATCGGGCTACGAAGTGAAAGGCCCTCCGGGCCTCAAGGTTAGCCCGAGCGGGGCTTCCATTCCAAGCCCATGCATGGGCCGTAGCCTGGTGGCCTGTGGACTTCTGTTGAATTATCGCAGTACCGCAAAACTCGCTTTTGTCACCCCTTCGTTGCACCCCTCGATGTACTCGGGAGGGGCCTCAGGACAAGCTCTGAGCGGGTCGGTCCTGTGAATCACGTTGCGACGAGAATCCAGCGAAGAGCCTGCCCTGAGTGCAACGAAGGGGTC
This sequence comes from Chloroflexi bacterium HGW-Chloroflexi-1, assembly GCA_002842085.1. Lineage (GTDB taxonomy): Bacteria > Chloroflexota > Anaerolineae > CG2-30-64-16 > CG2-30-64-16 > CG2-30-64-16. Next base: position 8,822 of record PHCA01000146.1, on the reverse strand, counting down.
TCGTTTCCAGAAGGAGATTCTTCGCTGGCGTCACGCCGTCACGAGAGTTCAGGGACAGACCCGCTCAGAATGACAGGCCGCAAGTAGTGCGTTTTGCGCCATTGCGAATTATCATCAAGGTGCTTGGAAAGGAGACCTATCGACATGCCGAAAACTGCAGCAGATGTGCTGAAGATGGCCGACGACGTGCAGATGATCGACCTGCGCTTCACCGATCTGCCCGGCGTCTGGCAGCATTTCAGTATTCCCGCGCGCGCGCTGAGCGAAGAGTTGTTCGAGGATGGGATCGGTTTTGATGGCTCGTCCATCCGGGGCTTCAAGGAGATCCACGAGTCGGACATGATGCTCCTGCCGGATCCAGACTCGGCTTTCATCGACCCGATCTACGAGGTGCCCACGCTCGTGCTGATCTGTAACGTCTACGATCCCGTGACCCGGGAGCCGTACACCCGTGATCCGCGCTACATCGCGGCCCGGGCCGAGGCCTATCTCCGGCAGACCGGCATCGCGCAGGTGAGCTACTGGGGGCCGGAGGCCGAGTTTTTCCTGTTCAGTGACGTGCGCTACGGCGGCGGCGCCAATTCGGCCTTCTACTACCTGGACAGCGCCGAGGGCTGGTGGAACAGTGGGGCTGATCTGGGCCCCAACCTGGGCCGCCAAATCCCGCCCAAGCGCGGCTATTTCCCCTGCCCGCCGGCCGACACCTTGCAGGACGTCCGCAGCAAAATCGTGCTGGCGCTGGAAGGGGTCGGCGTGCCGATCGAGGTGCACCATCACGAGGCAGCCACCGCCGGGCAGTGCGAGATCGATATGCGCTTCGGCGCCCTTTCTGTGATGGGCGACAGCATCCAGATCTACAAGTACCTGGTCAAAAACGTCGCCCGCCAGAACGGGCTCACCGCGACCTTCATGCCCAAGCCCCTCTTCGAAGACAACGGTAGCGGCATGCACGTCCACCAGAGCCTCTGGTCGAACGGCAAGAACCTTTTCTACGATGAAGGTGGCTATGGGCAGCTCTCGGACCTGGCCCGCTACTACATCGGCGGCCTGCTGAAGCACGCGCCGGCGCTGTTGGCCCTGGCCGCACCGACGACCAACTCCTACCGCCGGTTGGTGCCCGGATTCGAGGCGCCCGTGAACCTGGCCTACTCGCAACGCAACCGCTCGGCGGTAGTCCGGATCCCGGTCTACTCCAAGAGCCCAAAGGCCAAGCGCATCGAGTTCCGCGCACCCGACCCGTCGTGCAACCCCTACCTCTGCTTCGCGGCCCTATTGATGGCGGGCCTGGACGGCATCCGGAACCGCACCGACCCGGGCGAGCCGATGGACAAGGACCTGTACAGCCTGCCACCCGAGCAGGCCAGGCTGGTCAAGCAGGTGCCGGGCTCGCTGGAAGAGGTGCTGGCGGCGCTCGAGGCCGATCACGAGTTCCTGTTGCGCGGCGACGTCTTCACCGAGGATCTGCTGGACACCTACATCGCGTACAAGCGCGAGGTGGAGGTCAACCCGATCCGCATGCGGCCGCATCCGCACGAGTTCACGCTGTACTACGACGTGTAGGATGCCCGCCAGACCCCAAAGTTCCTGTATCTTCTCAAGCAACAGCCATAATCCGGGGTAGCTGTGGCCGGTCTCCTGACCGAGCCACGGTGGTGAACCCTTGCGAAGGTTTGTGAGCAGATTTCAGGCCGGAAGTGCCCTCGTCAGCCAAGAATCGCTCTATCGGTAAGGCTATTCGCAACCTTCGCAAGG